>NZ_JARTVO010000014.1:0-166690 GCF_029625675.1 Mesorhizobium sp. WSM4884 | reverse complement strand
TGCCGCGGAAGCCGGCGCGCACGCTCTGGGCGGCGTCATGCCTGGTGACATCGTTGGCGCCGATTGCCGGCAGAAGGCAGGCCGCGGCGAGCGCCAGGCCCGCCCGCAGCGGTTCGGTCGCCAGGATGAGCGGCGCCTTGCCTTGCAGCCGCGAAAACAGGTGCAGCAGTCCGTCGTCGTCGAAATGATGCAGGAACAGGTTGACCGTGATCGCGTCGAAAGGCCAGTCACGAGCGTTCGCCATCACGTCCTTCTCCGCCCAGTCGAAGACGTCGGCGGTGATGGTTTCGAGCCTCCATCCCAGCGCGGCGAAATCCGCCGTGAGCTCCGGCGTGACGAGGCCGACGCGATCGAGCATCGTCAGTTCCACCTCGCGCCAGTCCTTTGCCATGCGCCGCGCCACCTTCAGCATGAAGGTGCCGTCGCCGGCGCCGATCTCCAGGATACGGCCCGGTGGCCTCGGCAGAAATTTCCGCATGAGCGCGGCCATGATCGGCGCCTGGAACATCAGCGCATTGATGCGGGCGAGATCGCGGCGCGAGCGGCAGGCCCGCGCGTCGTCGGGCGGAAGCCCGTCCAGGATTTCCGGAACGAGACTGCGCTTGGCGAGCGCGCTCACGAGACCGTCCTGAACAGCATCGTCTCGGCCGTCAGGCCCGGTCCGAAGGACATGCCGCAGCCGAGCAGGCCGGCCGGCTTCTTCAGCATCTCCTCCATCACGAACATGACGGTCGGCGACGACATGTTGCCGTATCGGCGCAGCACCTCGCGCGACGGCTTGAGCGCGGCGGGCTCGAGGTCGAGCGCCCTTTCGACGGCATCGAGAACGGTGCGGCCGCCGGGATGCACGGCCCAGAGGTCGATCGCCTCCGGCGGCCGGCCGCCCAGGATGGCGTCCTGATTGCCGCGCAGCGCTTGCTGGACCGCCGCCGGCACCTTGCCGGAAAGAACCATGTCGAAGCCGTGGTCGCGGATATCCCAGGTCATCAGGTCGCGCTGCTCGTCGGCGACGGTGCAGCGGAAGGAGTCGAGCTCGATCCCGGGCGGCTCGGCCGTGACGAGCGTCGCCGCGCAGCCATCGCCCCACAGGCAGAAGGATAAAAGCTTGTGCAGCTCGGTGGTTTCCCTCAGATGCAGCGTGCAGAGCTCGATATTGACGAGAAGCACCCTGGCTTGCGGGTCGGAGCGGACGATGTGGCGGGCAAGCTTGAGACCGTTGACGGCCGCGTAGCAGCCCATGAATCCGATGATTGTGCGCTCGACGTCGTCCGGCAGGCCGCAGCGCTGAACCAGGTCGAGGTCGATACCGGGCGCGGAGAAACCGGTGCAGGTGGTGACGATGAGGTGGGTGATGCGCGACGCCTCGTTGCCGAGATGGAGCCCGTCGATGCTGGTTTGCGCCAGGACGGGCGCGGCCTCGCCGAACATCGCCATTCTGGCGGCCGTTCCGGGAAAGGCGCCGCGCCGGAAGGTTCCGCCGAGATCGGCCGCCGGCCCTTCCGGGTCCAGCGCGGGCGCAAAGCAAGAAAAGCGGTGCTCGATGCCGGCCAGGCCGGCCATGCGTTCGAATATCCTCCTGCGATCGTCGGCCAGCATCGAGGCGGCGTAGCGCAGGTAGAACCGATGGACTTCATGTTCCGGAACCGCTGTCGCGATCCGGTTGATATAGGCGTTGGCGGACATGTACTGTCTCCCTGGGCTTCGGGCGCGATGCGCGCTGTTGCCGGAGGGGTTCCTTGCTCATGAGCGCCCCTGTCGGGCGCCAGGCTCTGAGCGTTGCCTGTTCCATAAACGTTTCGGAAAACCTGTTTCTTCCCAGGCGCGTGATCCCGAACCTAAAAGGTTTGGAAGGGATGACAGGCAAAATCAAAGTGTTACAGCCTTTTCCGTGCCTGGCAGGCAAGGACTTGGGCCGATCACTGGGGCCGATCACTTGCTGCCCTGCACCGCTCCGGGCACGATCAAGGTTCCCTGGTCGCGCTCTGAATATCTGAAGCCGATAAAGAACAAGGCGATGATGATGAGGCAGACCGCCAGCACGGTGGCGAGGATCCTTCCCGGGTTATCGGCAGGCGGTTTGTCTTCCATGGCAGTTCGCCTCGCATAATAAACCTTGCGAGAGCGGCAAGGGTTCCAAGATCCAGGGCGCGTTCGTCGCATCTGGGAGTGGCGAGCGCTCCGCCGCGATCACGTGACATCGATGACCACCATCAGTCCGCCGCCGCCCTTCTCCTCGACATTGTTGTTCGTCGTGTGGTGCGGGATGTGGCAGTGGATCAGCCATTTCCCCGGGCGCCGCGCCGTCCAGACGACATCGTAGCGCTGGCCTGGCCCGACATTGATGGTGTCGGCGAGGAAGCGGGCCGAGGCTGCGATCGTCTCGCCGTCGCGGGCGACCACCTCGAACGGTCCGCCATGGATGTGCATGGGGTGGATGAAGCCGTTGTTGGTGCCGATGAAGCGGACCTTGAGCGTCTCGCCGACCTTCATATGGATCGTGTCGGTCGACGGATAGGCCTTGCCGTTGATGGTGAAGAAATTCGGCATGCCGCCGTCCATCGGCATCGAAGGATAGGTCAGCCCTTCCCGCACCAGCCATTCCTGCAGTTCGATGACATAGTCATGGTCGGCCGCGACCTCGTCGGCTGGGTTGGCGGGGTCGATGATCAGCGCGCCATAGAGGCCGAGCGCCTGGGTGCGGTCCGGCTTGGCGTGCGGATGATAGAAATAGGTGCCGTGCTGTGTGGCGGTGAATTCGTAGGAATAGGTCTTTCCGGGCTCGATCGGCGGCTGCGTGATCTCGGCCGGCCCGTCCATCTGGTTGGGCAGGATCAGGCCATGCCAGTGCACTGTCGTCTCCTCCGGCAGTCCGTTGGTGACGTTGATGCGCACCCGGTCGCCCTGGCGGATATGGATGCGCGGGCCTGGGATCTGGCCGTTATAGGCATAGGCGTCGACCGTCACGTCCGGCAGGATATACCAGCGGATCATCGAGGGTCTCAGCTCGAACACCTTGACGCCGTTCTCCATGCGGAAAGGCAAATCCCGGTCGCCCCTGGCCGCGAGGCCGTAGGAGGCGGTCACCAGGCGCGGATCGGCCGCCGCCATGTCGCGCATCGTGTCGGCCGGCGTGTCGCGGTCCATGATCATGCCCTGCGGCATGATCACCCCGCCGACATCGCGGGCCGAGAGCGTGAGGTTCAGCCAGTTCGCCGGTGCCGCCATGCCGAGCGCCAGCGCCATCGCCGACACGGCGCCGAGTGCCGCGATCTGCGGCGTGGTCGCGTCCGAGTGCATGGGATGTCCAGCGTTGCCTTTGCTCTTGTGGGAGGCGGTGTTGTGCCCTTGCTCGTGACGGCCGTGACCGCTCGCGTCGCCCTGCTGCATCTGCATCCGCGCGTGTTCCCCCACGGCTGACAGTTGTCTATGGCCTGCACGGGCTTTCTGCGCGCGCTCGGTCATTAGGCCATGCTTCAACTCGCGCGCGACCAGCCAGACATTGGCGGGATAGGCAAACGCGAAGCCGGCGATGACGCCGAGCGACATCACGCCCCAGAACAGAAGCTCGGTCGGCTCCATGGCGCGCATGTCGCGGCCCATCATCAGGAAGCTCATGACCGGAGCCATGCCGGCCATCATGAAGTTCATCGAGATGAATTCGGGAACGAAGCTCTTGCGGACGTTTTCCCAATAGGTGCCGCCCATCATCGATTTCATGAACAGCGACTGGAAGATAAAGAGGCCGAAGGCAAAGCCGGCAAGATATTCGACAATGAGGTCGAGCCACATCGGCAGGCCGAGCGTGGCGGTGACGACCGCGGCAAGGATGATGCCGGTGGCATCGCCGGCCACGCAATGGATGGTCGAGCCGACGCCCTGCTTCCAGAACGGGCTGGTGAAGGCCTCGTGCTCGCCGGGGCGAGGTTCCTTGTCGGCGAGCACGTAAAGCAGCAGGCCGAGCGGACCCATGTAGAGCGTCACCAGGATGAAGCCCCATTTCATCACCGTCGGCTCGGGATTGTTGCGGTACTGGTCGAAGCCGACATAGAGCGTCGAGGCCAGCGCCAGCACGAACCATGCAACGAGGAAATAGTCGATCGGTTGGATAAGCATGACCCGGCTTCTCGGGCTGGTTAATGAAACGGCTGGTTGTACCTGCGGGTGAACGCCGCCAAGGCCATTACGATCCATCCGCCGAAATTTCCGGCTTCAGCTGCCGGACCCGCTTGACCTTCCAGCAACTGGAACCCCTAGTCTGCGCAAGCGGTCGCCATGGCGGCGTCCTCCCCAATCACGATCGAGGAGAAAAACGGTGCATCGACGCGGCTTTCTGGTGGCGGGCCTGATAACGGCTCTGGCGGGCTCTCGCGCGCTGGCGCAGATGAAGATGGACAGCATGTCGGACATGGATATGGGCAGCCATGCGGGCCATGACATGGGCGCCATGGCGCAGACGCCCGCTGCTCTGCCGGAGGGCGAGGCGCTGCGTGAATTGCCGCCGCTTGCCAACGACGCCGGACAGGCTGGCCTGTTCAAGGCGAGGCTGACGGCGGAGCCGGCGACAGCGCGCTTTGTCGCCGACCGGGACACGCCGATCCTCGCCTATAACGGCACCAGCCCCGGGCCGCTGATCGAGGCCTATGAGGGCGACCGCGTCGAGATCACTTTCGCAAACCGGATCGAGGGCGAGCCGAGCACCATCCACTGGCACGGCATGCCGGTGCCCGCCGACCAGGACGGCAATCCGATGGATCCGGTGGCGGCAGGCGCCGACCGCGTCTACGCCTTCGAGCTGCCGGAAGGCAGCGCCGGCTCCTACTGGTACCACCCGCATCCGCACGGCCGAACGGCCGAACAGGTCTATCGCGGCCTCGCCGGCGCCTTTGTCGTCAAGGCCAAGGCCGATCCGGTGCCCGCCGCCTATGGCGACACCGTGCTCATGTTCACCGACCTTCGCCTTGCCGCCGACGGCTCGATGCCCGACAACACCATGAGCGACCTGATGAACGGCCGCGTCGGCGACCATGTGCTGGTCAACGGCCAGAAGAACCCGCGGCTCGCGGTGGCGATGGGCGCGAAACGGCGCCTGCGGCTCTACAACACCACCAATGCGCGCTTCCTCAGGCTCGTCTTCGCCAACGCCGCGATGACGGTGATCGGCAGCGATGGCGGCCTGCTGGAGGAGCCGGTGGCGGCCGACGAGATCCTGCTCGGCCCGGCCGAGCGCGTCGAGCTGGTCGTCGCCTTCGACAAGCCGGGAACCGCTTCGCTCACCACGCTTTCCTATGATCGTGGCTGGATGGGTCCCGGCCGGCCCGAGGATGCCGGGCTGACGCTGCTGACGGTGGATGTCTCGGACGCGCCGGCCGAGGCGATGCCGCCGCTGCCCGAGCGGCTGAGGCCGATCGCGCCGCTTGGGGCTCCCACGATCAGCCGGCGCCTCGTCTTCACCGAGACCATGGCGATGAACGCCACCGGCATGGAGATGGGTTTTTTGATCAACGGCAAGGCGTTCGACATGGGGCGCGTCGACATCGTCGCCAAGGCCGGCGACACCGAGCTCTGGGAAATCGTCAACCGGGCCGACATGGACCACCCGTTCCATCTCCACGGCACGCAGTTCCAGGTGGTCGAGCGCGAGCGCGACGGCAAGGTCTCCAAACCGTCTTATCTGGCGTGGAAGGACACGGTCAACGTGGCGCGCGGCGAGACGGTGCGGCTCGTGACGCGCCAGGAACGGCCGGGGCCGCGCATGTATCACTGCCACATCCTGGAGCATGAGCAGCTCGGCATGATGGGCATCGTCGACGTGCAGGCATGAGGCTCCGCGCCGTTCTTGGGGTGGCAACACTAGCGCTCGCCGGCCCGCCGACCTTTGCTCCGTCCCTGGCGGCCGCTCCGGGCAATCCCATCGTGGCGGCGCGCCAGGCCTCGATGAAGGAGATGGCGGCCGCCGCGAAGGCGATCGCCGAGATGTTCGACGGCAAGCGCGCCTATGAGCCGGCGGCCTTCAAGGCGGCGGCGGAAACGCTCAGCGCGCGCACCGGCCCTGCCCTCATCGCCGAGTTCCCCGCCGGCTCGCTCGGCGTGCCGTCAGCCGCCAGGCCGGAGATCGACCAGGCCCGACCGGAGTTCGAGGCGCTCGCCCGCCATGTCGGCCGGCTCGCCGACGCGCTCGCCGCCAAGGCAGATCAGGGACCGGCCGCGATCACCAGCGATATGCGCATGGGCGCCATGCTGCCGATGGATGGCGGCAGCCTGCTCGGCAGGCGCCCAGGCGCTGCCGAGACCGATCCGGCAAAGCTGCCGGCCGAGCATCTCCTGCATCTCATCCTGCAGGATTGCTCGAGCTGTCATTCGAAATTCCGACGGAAAGTCGAGTGAGGCCTAGCGCGCTCAGCCGGCCATATGGTGGCGCACCGCTTTCCACTCCTGCCAGATCAGCCACATGACGATCGCGTCGAAGACGGTCAGCACAAGCAAGCCGGGCGAGTGCGTGTAGGAATAACGATAGACCTGGTAGACCATGAAGGCGCCGAGCGCCGCGAGCGAGGCCGGGTAGGACCACAACTTACCGCGCAGCAGGCCGATAACCAGCAAAAGCTTAATCAGCCCGTGGCTCAGCAGGTAGAAGGCGTAGAACTCCTTGCTGTCCACCGAAAACTGGCTGGCCATCCGCGACAAATAGCCGGCTATGAAGTCGTTGGGATCCTCGATCAACTCTTCCTGGGTGAACATGTTGACCCAGGAGGCGATGGTCTCGGTGGTGACGGCGTAAAGCATGATGCCGCCAATGCACTCGATCAACGCATGAGCACCTTTCAGCCATACGCTGACCTCAAAGAGCTGGTGAATGCGATGCTCGTCGGCAGGCTTCAACGATCGACCTCACGATGGACCAGGGAAACAGACAGGAATGGACGCTTCGCTCACGCACTGGATCAACTCGGCTGCCGGCGTCAGCCCGCTCCTTGATAGGACAATGATAGCGATCTCACAAATCGGCGTGCCGCTGATGGTGATCGCGGTCGCACTGCAATGGTGGTCGAGGACCGATCGTACCCATGTGCGCCATGCCTGCCTTTCCGCCGGCCTCTCCTTCCTGCTGGGTCTTGGCATCAACCAGATCATCCTGCTGTTCGTCCACCGGATCAGGCCTTACGATGCCGGCGTCACGCATCTGTTGATAGCGCCCAGCGCCGACTGGTCGTTTCCGTCAGACCATGCGACGGCCAGCATGGCCATCGTCGCCGCCTTCGCGATGCAGGCGCTGCCGCGCCGCACGCTTGCCTTGCTTGCCGCTGCGCTGCTGATCTGCTGGTCGCGGCTCCACATCGGCATCCACTATGCGGGCGACGTCGTGGGCGGCGCCGCCACCGGAGTCGCAGCCGCCCTGGCGGTGCGGCTTGCCTATCGCGAGAATTCACGGCTCGGTGCCTTCGCAACGAAGATTCTGTAGAGGCTCCGCTCCGGGTCGATGGGCGCGCATCACAAAAGTGACGTTCTGACGGAGCTATATGCTAGGCTCATACAGCCAACACAGGGTTCTGGTCATGGATGCCAGCGAACTGCAGGCCATAGGCGACACGCTGATGCGCCTCGTCACACCCGACATGACACCGAAGGAGCTGGTCAAGGCCGTCCGCAAGGTGCATCCCGGCACCAAGAAGAAGGACATCGCCCGCGCCGCCTTCCACGCCATCATCGCCAATGCCGACCAGGATCTCGGCAAATCGAGGAACCTGCAGGCCTTCGCGCTCGCCGAGCGCACCCAGCAGGCGGAATAGCGACCACCGAGGATGGCTGCAAATTGCACCGATCGAATTGTGAAAAAATTAATAAGCCGTTTCTAATATTACAGGTCATCCGGCAACAAACCCGGCGACGGACCCCATGACAAAGAACCTCGGCAATGCCAAGCCCAACGCTCCAGCGAGAGAGATGAAATCCTCACCGCTCGGCAGGATCGCACCGGCGCTGTTCCCGCTGGTGGTCGTGGCGCTGGGCTATGTCGTCGGCAAGCAGTTCTTCGGCTTCTGATCCGAGGCTCGCGTCATCCCCGGCCAAACCGATTGCAAAATGCAATCAGATGTGCATCCTTGACCTCGAACAGGGCACGAAGGAGGCGCGGATGGCCCGGATCATCTATTCCATGCTGATGTCGCTGGACGGCTATATTGCCGGGCCGGACGGGAGCATCGACCTGCCGGTGCCCGAGGAAGAACTGCACCGGCATTTCAACGAGGACATGCGGCGGACCGCGATCATGCTCTGCGGGCGCCGCCTGTACGAGATAATGCGCTTCTGGGACGATCCGGAGCGGGAGAAAGGCGGCGAGGTCGAGCGCGATTTTGCCCTGGCCTGGCGCAAAACGCCGAAGGTCGTGTTTTCGACGACGCTCCGCGAGGTTGGCGCCAATGCGCGCCTGGCGGATGGCGATGCCGTGGCGGTGGCAAGGTCACTCAAGGCGGAGACGGATGGCCAAATCGGCGTCGGCGGCGCCGAGTTGGCCGGAGATCTGGCCCGCGCAGACCTGATCGACGAGTATCGGCTCTACATGCATCCGGTCGTGCTCGGCGGCGGCAAGCCATATTTTCGGCATGGCCAGTCGTTCACGCTGACGCCGCTCTGCATGCAGCGCCTCTCCCAAGGCGTGACGCTGCTGCGCTACGCTCCAGCCTGAGCGAGCCTGAGCGCGGCAGGTCAATGCCGGTGAGCGAAACAGGAGGCCGCCGCTTCGGCCGTTTGCCCTCCCCGTGCTGCTTTGGTCCTAGGGCCTAGGTCGTTCTTGCCCTTGCATGAGCGCAAGCGCATGTTCGAGATAGCCGGCAGGCTCGCAAACTCCGGTCAGGCCCGGCCGCCGAACCCAATACACCCCCCCAGGCTGCCGGGCCGCCGGCGTGAGTAAAGCTCCGGCCGACCTCTCCCTTTTACCGAATGTTCAGCCCTGTCCTGCACTCTGCGCCACCGGGCGGTGTGGCAGTGAGGCAGTGCCATGCATCGGATGCTTAGGGAATCGCCGCCGCTGGCGATGGAAGACGTCGCCGAGGCCGAACGGCTCGAAGCGCTCAACTGCTTCGACGTGATCGACACGCCGCGCGAGGAAGCGTTCGACCGCATAACGCGGCTCATCCGCAACATTTTCGACGTGCCGGTCGCAATCGTTTCTATGATCGACGGCCACAGGCAGTGGTACAAGTCCTATGAGGGACTGGAAAACCGCGAGGTCAGCCGCGACGAGACCTTTTGCAAGTACACGCTGCAGGACATGACGCCGCTGGTGGTGCCGGATGCCCGCGACGACATCCGCTTCGCGCAGAACCCGATGGTGACCGCCGGACCCCAGGTCCGCTTCTATGCCGGCGTGCCGCTGCGCACCAACAAAGGGCATAATATCGGCACCGTCTGCGCGATCGGCTTCGAGCCGCGCGCTTTCACGCCGCGCGAGACCGCCATCCTGTGCGACCTGGCGGCCCTTGCCATGGACGAGCTGGAACTGCGACAGCTCGCTTCCGTCGATCCCCTGACAGGCGCGTTGTCGCGCCGCGCCTTCAAGGAGCGGGCCGCGAACGCCATCGCGCTGGCGCAGCGCCACGAACACGGCCTCGCCTGCATCGCCTTCGACCTTGATCATTTCAAGTCGATCAACGACGGCCACGGCCACGCCACGGGCGACAAGGTGCTTGCCGCCGTCGCCGCGGCCTGCCGGGGCCAGTTGCGCGGTACCGACATTTTCGGCCGTCTCGGCGGCGAGGAGTTCGCCCTTGTCCTGCCGCACACCGATCGCGCGCAAATGGGCGGGGTCGCCGAGAAGGTGCGCGAGGCGATCGAACGCGTCGCCGTCAGGAATGGCGAGACGCCGGTTCCCGTCACCTCCAGCTTCGGAATGGCGGCGCTCGATGCCCGCACGGCCGACATTGAAGCGCTGCTCGCCAATGCCGACGCCGCCCTCTATGAAGCGAAGGCCGCCGGCCGCAATCGCTGCGTCGCCTGGCGGTCGCCCAACGATGCGCCAGGCAGCCCTCGCCGCCGCGTGCTCAAAGCCGGCCGCATCCTGTTCAACAACCGCATGTCGTCGATCGACTGCACGGTGCGCACGCTGGGCGGGGACGGCGCCGGCCTCGACGTGACCAGTTCGATCGGCGTGCCAGGGACGTTCAACCTGCAGATCCGCTCTGACGCCTTCGATAGCTGCTGCCGCATCGCCTCGCAGACCGAACGCCATATCGAAGTCGAATTCTGCTGAGTCGCAGCCAGACTTTTATCCATTTTGGCAGCCTTTGCAAAAATCTATATTTTCGACAACAAGTGTGCTCGTCTCCCGCGACTCTTGTCGTACTAAAGGCCAAGGAACCGAAACCTTGCGGCAACCCTTCGGGCGTTAAATCGTATTGCTCTCGAGGGTTGAATTCTTGGGGCAACGGGCTGGAGCTGCACATGGTGGCAGGCGAACCAGATAGTGTCCGCGTGAAATTCATCAACGCCCAATGGCTGGTGCGCGTCGTCGAAGGCGGCAGGCTGACCCATCAGTTGTTCGACATCCACGCGGAAGCCGAAGCCTTCGCCGAGGAGGAACGCCACCGGCTGGGCCTGCCCGGCGAGCCGCCGGCCGAGGAGCCGGTCGAGACAAGGCGACGCAGCGGGCGCGGGCGCTGACAAAGACAAGGCCGGGCGAATTTCCCATAGGGTTAGCGCTCTACGGCGCCCCCCTCTGTCCTGCCGGACATCTCCCCCACTTGGGGGGAGATTGGCAGCTTCAACGCCCCGCTCAATCCTGCAACGTCGGTGATTGGCGAAAGCCAACGCGACATCCGATCTCCCCCTTCGTGGGGGAGATGGCCGGCAGGCCAGAGGGGGGGCGCGAAGGAGCGCGGCCTCGGCGATTGGCGATCCTTGAAACCGCCTTAAGCTTTCACGCGCTTCAACGCTTGCGCCATGCAGTGGATGCCGCCGCCGGTCTTGGAGATCTCGCTCATGTCGACGGCCGCGACCTCGAAGCCCTGCGCCTTCAGCTTTCCGATCAGCGTCTTGCTCGACGTCGGCGCGATCACCCTGTCCTTGCCGAGCGACATGAAGTTGCAGCCGAGCGCCATCGTGTCCTGGAAGGGCACGTCGATGATCTCGTGACCCTTGCCCTTCAGCCAGTCGACGATGCCGGGCTCGGTGCAGGCGAGGCAGACGGCGGTGAGCTTTTCGGCGATCGGCACCACCATCAGGTCGATATGGACGTAATACTCGTCGATGAAGGCGATGCGAGTTTCCCAGCCTTCCTTGTCGAACCAGGCCTGCACCTGGCGCGCACCTTCCTCCTGCGTGCGGGCGCCGCCGCAGCCGATCAGCACCACGCCTTCCTCGATGACGTTGAAGTCGCCGCCCTCGAAGGTGCCGGCCGTCACCATGTCGTAGATCGGGATGCCGAGCTTTTCATAGGTGCGGATGGCGGCGTAGTTCTCGCCGCGCCGCCACCAGTTGGCCATGGCGGTGATGAAGGCGCCATAGGGCGTCATGACGCTGGAGTCGCGCGAATAGACCTGCATCGGCAGTTCCGGCGTTGGCTCGTGCCAGTGGATGTTGACGCCGAAATGCTCGTAGGCGGCGACGAGGTCCTTGTGCTGCGCCTGCGCGATCTGGATGTTGCAGGGCGCCTCACGCAGATGTTTCCGCGACAGCGAGCTGGTGGAGAGATGCCGCAGGAAATTGGGCGAGCCAAGCAGGACGTCGGTCAGCACATCGGTCTCGTTGGCGAAGCCCCAGGCGGTCAGCGGCTTGGTGCCGCCGGCGGGGTTGCGGCGCTGCAGCGAGAAGGGTTCGGCGACGATGCGGTCATGGACGGTCATGGGGTTCTCCTCGATTGAATTTTGTCATGCGGTCGCAGCCGGGATCCACCAGTCGCGCCCGCGCGGCGTGGTGACATATTCCGGCCAGCGGAAGTTTATCGGCGGTTCGTAATCGCAGAGCGGCGCGATCCAGTTCGAGCCGCCGACGCCGCCGCCGGTGCGGGCGACGAATTCCTCCATCGCGGCATCGCGCGCGGCCTTGTCCTCCAGCAGACGCAGCGCGGTCAGCGCGACCGTCTTGGAGGCGCATGTCACCATCGGGTCGATGGTGGCCGGAATGCCGCCAAGCGCATTCATCACCCAGGCGGCATAGGCGTGGCCGTTGGCCGAGCGCAGCGCCGGACGGGCGATGTAAAAGCGCGCCGTCGGCGCATGCCAGCTCATGTCGGTATAGTCGTCGGAGGTCGAGTTCACCTGCGAGGGCGGCAGGTCGCGGCGCAGAATCGCCTCTGCTTCCTGCGGCGCAATCAGCCGCTCCAATTCGTCGATGAACGGATTTTCGGTCGCCCCGCCGCCTGCATTGACCTGGACCTCGCGGGCGATCGCTTTCGCTTCTTCGCTCCACTGCGGCGCTCCCACGGTGGAGAGAGCCGCGTAGGTGATTTCGGCCATGGCGTGGTTGGCCAGCCCCGGCCGCGACTTCGACACCCAATGACACTCGTAGCGGCAGCCGCTCATCCTGGCTGCCGCTTCCGCGTTGCGGTCGAGCACGGCGGTCACCTGCTCGGCCATGGCAACGGTCGGCACGCGGATCATGTACTGGATCTCCGCCAGTCCCGCCGGCAGGTTGTCGGCGGTCGCCTGGCCAGCGGTGAGGATCGCCTCGCTGATCGACCAGCCGCCCTGGTGCGTCAGCATGGAATCGCGCAGCGCCTTGGAAGCCATGTACATCATCATCAGCGCGTCGTTGGCGCCGGGCGCGCGCACTGCCGAATGCGCCTGCGGGATCGGTGCGCCGTCGCTTGCGCGAACCCAATTTTCGGGTTCGTCGCAAATGAAGCGGTAGATCATCGCGTAAGCCGCGCCGCAATGTGTGTCCCAGCGCGCGGTGTTGCAGAGTGGCAGCATGTAGAAGGGATGGAAGGAGATCATGCCGGCAAGGCCGTCATAATAGCCTTTCGCGGCATGGATCGGCTTCGAGCCCCTCACCTTCTCGGCCGGCTCGCCGGTGAAGCGCAGCGTGCCCTTTATGCCATGCTCAAGCATCGCCGCCTTGGCGGCGAGCAGGCCGCCGAGGCTACCGATGCCGAGGCCCGAATGCGGGTCGGTGTGACCGCCGGCCTCGAAGCCCAAGCCGGGCCTCGGCTGCTTCACGGTCGCGGCGTCCTGGCAATTGCCGGGCACGGCGTCGTATTCGGCATACATGCCGACTGTAGGGCCGTCCCCGTTCGTCCAATGGGCGCAGAAGGCGGTCGGCATGCCGCCCGAGCCTTCCTCGACCGAGAAGCCCTCGCGCTTCAGCCGGTCAACATACCAGGCGGCCGACTGGTACTCGCGCCAAGCGGTTTCGCCGAAGTCGAAAATGGTGCGCGTCCAGGCCGACAGCAGCGGCTGGATGCCGTCGATGCAGGCGAGCGCGGTTTCCTGCGCTGAGGTCGTCACCGGTTCCTCCATGCCGTAAAGAAAGCAGTGAAGCGGCTCATCAAAAAGTGATATGTTTTCCCGGCTCGTGCAAATTCGGTTCACCTGAGGCATCTTGCGAATACCTTCCACGCAGGCGCTGCGCGCCCTCGACAGCTTCGCCCGTCACGGCAGCGTGTGGCGCGCCGCCGACGAACTCCACCTCACCCGCAGCGCCGTCTCGCATCAGTTGCGGCTGCTCGAACGAGACCTCGGCTTCGATCTGCTGCAGCGCATCGGCAAGGGCGTGGCGCTCACGCCGCGCGGCCAGCGTTACGCGGCGGATGTGCGCAAGGCGCTGACCGTGCTCGGCGACGCGATGACACAGGGCGGCGGCACCGGCGTCGGCGGCTCCTTCGCCATCTCCTGTCCGCCGGGCTTTGCCTCGATGTTCCTGTGCACCCACATAGGCGAATTCCAGCAGATGTATCCGGACGTCGCGCTCTCCGTGCTGACGCCGCGGCGACTCGACGACGTCAGCAATCCGGAAGCCGATGCCTTCATCGCGTTCGGCGTCGGCAACTGGCCGAACCGGGCGGTGGAACTGCTGTGCGAAGTCTCCTTCACGCCGCTCTGCAGCCCGACGCTGCTCAACAAGATCGGCGGATTTTCCAAACCCGCCGACGTGCTGCGCGCCAATCTGCTCCATCTCAGCGACACCGAGGACTGGGCGCGCTGGCTGGCGCTGTCCAAGGTGGAAAATCCCGATACCGAGGGCGGCATCTTCTTTTCCGACATGAACCTCGTCTTCTCGGCGGCGATCGCCGGCCAGGGGATCGCCCTGGGCGACGAGTTGACCGGCCGCCGGGCGCTGAGCGAGGGGCGGCTGGTCAAGCCGTTCGAAGCGACTGTCCCTTCGCCGCGCGCCTATTTCCTGGTCTTCGAGCATGCCAAGGCGGGCCACCCCGTGCTCAATGCCTTCAGCGAATGGCTAAGGGCGAAGCTGTCGGAAAACAGGCTTTAGAGGAATTGAGCGGGCCGATGGAGAGCCAATCTCCCCCCTTGCGGGGGAGATGGCCGGCAGGCCAGAGGGGGGTGTGACGGAACGCCGACATTTCCGGAATCTCGAGGTGGCAATTGCCGTCTTCTGAAAATTCTTCGCTTTTCAGTTTCTACGCTGGCGGGACAGCACCCCCCTCTGCCCTGCTGGGCATCTCCCCCGCAAGGGAGGAGATTGGCAGCTGCAGCGTCGCCTCCCTGCCGCAACATGTGAATCAAATTTGCCGATCAGGCGAAAACTATTCGGTTGCGGTGAGCCGCCAGCGTGCCTACGATTTCAGCCGACACTGAGGATAGAGGCAGGATGCAGCAACCCGGCCGGGCCGCAGAGATCAAGGCGAACGGGATCGGCAAGAGCTTCGGCTCGTTCCGGGCGCTGGACAATCTGACGCTCGATATCGGCCGCGGCGAGTTCCTGACGCTGCTTGGGCCATCCGGTTCCGGCAAGACCACTTTCCTGATGATTTTGGCCGGCTTCGTTCAGCCGAGCGAAGGCCGCCTGTTCAGCGACGGCACCGACATCACCGACCGCCCGGCCGAACAACGCGCCGCCGGTATGGTGTTCCAGGGCTACGCGCTGTTCCCGCATATGAGCGTGGAGCAGAACATCGCCTTCCCGCTCAAGGTGCGCAAGAAAACGGCCGCCGAGATCAGGCATCGCGTTGGCGAGATGATCGAGCGCGTCGGGCTGAAGGGCCACGAGAAGAAATTGCCGGCGCAGCTTTCCGGCGGCCAGCAGCAGCGTGTGGCGCTCGCCCGCGCGCTGGTGTTCGAGCCGGGCGTGCTGCTCCTTGACGAGCCGTTCTCGGCGCTGGACAAGAGCCTGCGCGGCCAGATGCAGGCTGAGATGAAGCGGCTGCACCAGGAGACCGGCACCACCTTCGTCTTCGTCACCCACGACCAGAGCGAGGCGCTGGCGCTGTCGTCGCGCGTCGCCATCTTCAATCACGGCAAGCTCCTGCAGGTCGGCAGGCCGGACGAGGTCTACGACCGACCGGCCAACCGCTTCGTCGCCGAGTTCCTGGGCGAGATCAACATGCTGCCGGTGAAGGGCGTCAAGCCCGCCGACAATGGCGCCACCGGTGTCTGCGAGGACCGCGCGGTCAACATGCGCTGCAAGGCCGAAGCGATCAAGGGCGATGCCATCCTGGCCATCCGCCCGGAGCACATGTCGATCGCGCCCGAAGCTTCTGTCGGCGAGAACGGCATCGCCGCGACCGCCGTCGCCTCGACCTATCTGGGTGCCGCGACCAAGCTCGACCTCACCACCCGCCAGGGCGCGAAGGTCACCGTGTCGGTGCCGAACGAAGTTGCGGCCTCCGCCCTCAGCAAAGGCAATTCCGTCTGGCTGACCTGGCCGGCGGAAAAGGGTTTCCTCCTGCCGGACGGAGGACAATGAGCGCCGACGCGGCCTGAAATCGCCGCACCGGCTTCCGGACCAGATCAACGAAAACAAGGGGAACTGAAATGAACGATACCAAGAAGCAAACCATCGAATCCCTCGCCGAGAGGGCAAAACGCGGCGAAATCTCTCGCCGCCGATTCGCGCAGCTCGCGGGCCTGGTGCTTGCCGGTACACCGATGCTGCTGCGCTCGACCAGCTCTTTCGCCGAGACCAAAGGACTGGTGCTGGTGAACTGGGGCGGCGACGCCATCACGGCCTACGACGCGGCCTACGGCCAGGCCTTCACCAAGGACACCGGCATCCCGGTCAAGATGGACGGCTCAGGCCCGACCGAAGGCGCGATCGCGGCGCAGTTCAAGAGCGGCGCACCGACCTGGGACCTCGTCGACGTCGATCCATTCTCGGCGATCACGCTCGGCGGCCAGGGCATGCTCGAGCCGATCGACTACAAGATCGTCGACAAGAGCAAGATGCGGCCGGGCTTCGGCTGGGAATATGCCGCCTCGACCTACTTCTTCTCCTATGTGATCGCCTACGACTCGCAGAAATTCGGTTCCAACGCGCCGACCGGCATGGCCGATTTCTTCGACGTCAAGAAATTCCCAGGCAAGCGCTCGCTCTACAAATGGGGCGTGTCGAGCTGGGAAGCGGCGCTCCTTGCCGACGGCGTGGCGCCCGCCTCGCTCTATCCGCTCGACCTCAAGCGCGCGCATGACAAGATCGCCGCCTTCAAGGAAAACGTCGTCTCCTATTGGGGCGGTGGCGCCGAGAGCCAGAGCGTGCTGCTCAACGGCGAGGCCTCGATGGCGATCGTGTGGTCGACGCGCGCTTCGCTGATCGAGCAGGACTCCGGCGGCCAGATCAAGTTCATCTGGGACCAGGGCCTGATCTCGCCCGGCGCGCTGGCAGTGCTGAAGAACAATCCCGGCGGCAAGGAGGCGGCGATGAAGTTCATCGCCAGCACGCAGGACCCGCAGAAGGAACTGGTGATGTTCGACAAGCTCGGTCAGGGTCCGGCGAACCCGGCCGCCGACGCGCTGATCCCGGCCGACAAGAAACGCATCAATCCCGTCGATCCGGACAACATGAAGAAGCAGATCCCGCTCGACATGGAGTGGTACGCCAAGAACTACGGCGCAGCACTCGACGAGTATACCAAGATCATCTCCGCCTGATCGGACGGAGATGCCGAGCTGACATGAGAGGCACCCTCTCCGACAGGATGGGCGCGGCGCTGCTGATGGCGCCGCTGCTCCTGTTCCTTGTCCTTGCCTATGCCTGGCCTTTCCTCGGCGTGGTGAAGTGGAGTTTTACACTCCCCTCCCCTGGCCTCGGCCAGTACCACGCCCTGCTCACCGATGACCTGGTGCAGTCGGTGTTCATCCGCACGCTGCGCATCGCGGCGATCGTCACGATGGTTTCCGTCACCGCGGCCTACGCGATCACGGTGGTGTGGGTGCGCGGCAGCCCGGTGCAGCGCGTGCTTGCAGAGTTCTGCATCCTGGTGCCGTTCTGGATTTCGGTGCTGACGCGCGCCTTCGGCTGGGTGGCGCTGCTCTCCAACCGCGGCCTGATCAACACCTGGCTGCAATCGATCGGCTTCATCTCCGAGCCGCTGACCCTGGTGCGCAACGAGTTCGGCGTTATCGTCGGCATGTCGCATTTCCTCATCCCTTTCGCGGTGTTTCCGCTGGCATCCGCCATGCGCAGCCTGGACGAGCGCGTGCTGCTCGCGGCGCGAGGCCTGGGCTCCAGCCGCATGCGCACCTTCTGGGCGGTGTTCGTGCCGATGACGCGCTCCGGCATCATCGGCTCGGCGATGATCACCTTCGTCTTCTCGCTCGGCTTCTTCGTCACGCCGGCGATTCTCGGCGGCGGCCGCAGCGTGATGATCGCGGAGCTTATCTACCTGCGCATCTTCCAGAGCCCGGACTGGGGGCTGGGCGCGGCGATCAGCGTCGTGCTGGTGGTGTTCGTCGGCGCGCTGATGGCGCTCTTGTTCCGCTATGTCAAACCGAAGCAACTGGTGTAGCGCGATGCCGACCTACCGCCCCGGCCCCGTCTCGCTCATCCTCGCAGTGCTCGTGGCGCTGTTCCTGCTTATGCCGTTGCTCGCCGTCATCCCCGTGTCGCTGACGCCGAGCCGCATGCTGACCATGCCGACGGGCGAATTGTCGCTGCGCCACTACCGCTCGCTGATCGAGGATCCGCGGTGGCTGGATTCGATCCTGCTCTCGCTCCGGATCGGCGCCGTCAGCAGCGCGCTCTCCACCGTGCTGGCGCTCGCCTTCAGCCTGGGCGTGTGGATGTTCCAGCCGCGCTTCACCGCCACGCTCGTCGGCTTCGTGCTGCTGCCGATGGTGGTGCCCCCGGTGGTCTCGGCGGTGACGCTCTATTTCCTGCTCACCTCGGTCTCCGGCATCTCGTCCTTCTTCGGCTACGACACCTGGCTGGGTGTCGCGATGGCGCATTCGGTGATGACGGTGCCTTTCGCCACCGTTCTGATCCTGGTGTCGCTCAGCCAGCTCGATCGCCGCATCGACCTTGCCGCGCGAGGCTTGGGCGCCAGCGTGTGGGAGCGCGCGACGCGTGTCATTATGCCCAACATCAAGTTCGGCATCATCACGGCAGCACTTTTATCCTTCGTGCTCTCCTGGGAGGAGATCGGCGTCACGCTGTTCATCACTTCGGTGAACGCCATCACCCTGCCGCGCCTGATGTGGATGGGCCTGCGCGACAACATCGATCCGGCGATCGCGGCGCTCTCGGTGATCCTGATCATCATCACCGTGCTGGTGCTCGCCATGCGCAGTGTCATCACACGGCGGCGCCCAGCGGCGTGAACTTTGCTTGCCCCGTGCCTCAAACGAAAGAGGCCCGCCGGGAGCGACGGGCCTCGTGAGGCGCCGAAGTGGAAGTTCGACCCGTCACGCGATCCGGGGGTGTGGATCGCCAAAAGCTTAGCCGGCGGAGGGCGGGCGGACGATTTACAAATCCGTAAACTCTGGAAAGGCGAGAGCGAACGGCTTCGGCGAAAAGCGGCTGATTATCATAGCCTTGCGGGCAAATGCCGCTTCGCCCGCACAGCGCCCTTCAATCAAAAGTGATGGCGCAAAAAACGACCAGCCGCAGTGAACGAGACCCGGCGTGTTAGCGATTCCCGGGAAGCATTCTGGTCAGGATCTCGTCCCGGCGAACGAAATGATGATAGAGCGCGGCAAGGGCGTGTATGCCGGCCACGATCAGTATGCCGTTCGCGCATAGCGAATGCAGCTCGCGGATGGTCCGGGCGGTCGCTCGGTCCGGAGCAAACGGCGCCGGCACGGTGAACAGGCCGAAGAAGCTCAACGCGTCGCCCCTGAACCAGGTCAACAGGA
The DNA here is from genome assembly GCF_029625675.1 of Mesorhizobium sp. WSM4884. Taxonomy (NCBI): domain Bacteria; kingdom Pseudomonadati; phylum Pseudomonadota; class Alphaproteobacteria; order Hyphomicrobiales; family Phyllobacteriaceae; genus Mesorhizobium; species Mesorhizobium sp. WSM4884. The sequence continues at coordinate 147,452 of NZ_JARTVO010000014.1, read as the reverse complement.
TGCCGAGGACGGGAATCGCGACCAGCAGCGCGTAAAGGACGAAATGACCGACCTTCGCGGCGGCCTGCTCCGCGGCAGTCATCTCCGCCGGCAGGCTCGGCGCCCCTTTCATGCCGCGCAGGGCCACCCGCCAAAAGACAAGCGCGGCGAGCAGGAGGCCGAAGGAAATGTGCAATCGCCAAATGGCGTCGACCGCCGGATCGCCACGGGGATAGAACTCTTCGCCGAAGGTTAGACCATAAAGCAGAATAACCAGGGCAAAGAGCGCCCAATGCAAGAATTTCTGGCTGGACGTATAGGTGCTTATGACGGCCATCACGAGGCTCCGCTGGACATACACCCGTGTTTCGGGCCTGTTCCTGGCAGACTTGTGACAGCCAAATTAAGAATTGGTAAGGCTTCGACCAATTGACAGGTTGGCGCGAGCAGGCGTCCCGCGTCGTAGGCAGTGCCGTTTTCACCACGCCGGGCGAGCGGCGCCGCGCAAGGCGAAGGCCCCCCGGCCTCGCCTGCGTCGCAGCCGATCAGGCGGCCTGCGGCCGCCGCATTCTCTCGACGAGAGCCTGCCGGGCCGGGCCGGCAAGCGGCCTATCCATGGTCAGCAAACCGTCGAGCAGAGCGAGGAGTTCTCGCGCCGCGGACGACTTGCAGGAGTAGTAGACCATCTGGCGGTCGCGGCGGGTATCGACCAGGCCAAACCTGCGCAGTTTGGCCAGATGCTGGGACAGTGCTGACTGGCTGAGTTCGACCTTGTCGGCGAGCGCGCCGACCGACAATTCGCCTTCGGCCAGATAGTTCATGATGAGCAGACGCTTCTCGTTGCCCATCACCGCAAGAAAGGCTGCCGCGCTTTCTGCGTTGGCGGTAAGTTTCTTCGTCACCATCGATTTCCCCATATTCATGCTCTTCCGAGGCCATGGGGGCGATGGCTTCAGAGTTCCAGAGCATTCGTGGACCTGCTCCGACATGGAATCGGAACCTGCCCTGCTTCTTTGTTCGACCAAATCCCGCCGTAACCCGGTTGCCACCACGTCGGGATATTGGCCTCGGACAGCATGCGCCACGTTGTTGCGTGACGCAAGTTGGCGCAGACTCGGAATAATTCCGCGCCGCTAATGAATATCAGTGCTTCGTTGTTTCAGCAAGGATATAGCGAGGCTGGCCCAGCATCCGGCGTGCTCGCGGCCAGATCATGAGAGGAAAAGCCTGCAGGCCGCGGTCTGTGGGGAACGCACATCGTCACCATTCTTCGAGGACTCACCTCGTTTCCGAACCCGTGATAATATTAGCCGGGGAAGGAAAAGGGGGACATGGGCGGAGGAGGAAGCCATGTCCAATATGTCACGAAACATGTTCACACCGTTAGAGACGGCTCTGTTTGGGCGCGTCTTCGAGAGCGGCCGCGTCGCCGGCGAGACGGAAGAGCAAAAGGAAGCGCGCGCCTCGCGCATCATCGCGAACTACATGGCGGGCATCACCGACGAGGCGGAACTCGTCGAACTGTCCCGCAAGCCGCTCGGACGATAGCACGGAACGATGTCCGCCGCCGGCGCGCGCTGCTCACATCCTGTTGAAATATCGGGATGAAACCCTCCGGGCAGTTGCGCGTTTCTGATCCGCTCACAACGCATCAGGGTTTCGCGATGATCCAGGGATGGTTTTCCAGGCCGGTCGAAGTGGCCGTCGGCGTGGCGGGGTCGATCCGACACATTTCCAATGCGCAGCAGGCCGTCGAATTGCTGACGGGCCAGTGGCGCGACGCCGGCAGCGCGCAGCATGGCGCGGCGCTGCGCGCCTGCCGCCGGGCAATGACTGGCGACGTTCCGGCCGACAATGCCAGGGAAGCCTTCGTCAGCGCCGCGCGCGAAGCGCATGTGCTGGTCGAATAGGCACTCGATAGAATGCTGACTGCCCGCATCGCCGCGGAGGATTGCGCGGCCCAACCAGTGACTTTGGGCATGTGTTTTTGAGCGGTGCGCCGCGCCGGGTCGCAACGCATGATTCCGGCCGTCAAGCCGGCCCGGACGGCTGATCTCCGATCCCGAAAATTCTTCGGAACATTATAGGCGGTGGTTGGTTAACGCGCGGGTCCGCCAATCATCCCGGACCCGCATTCCAACAGGCGCCAGCCGGCGCCGTTGCTTGTCAAAAGACCACCATACGAACGGAGGATGTGATGAACGACGTCTGGTTTTCCGAGCCGGTCGTGATTGATTTCGAGCCAAGCAGACAACACAAGGTCTCAAGCTGCTTCGAGGCCGTCGAATGCCTCGACCAGCGCTGGCCAAGACGGGCGCGCGACGGCGCCTGGCGGTCGGCAAGCCGCGTCTGCCGCGACGCGCTCGACGGTTTGAGAAGTCCCGTCGAGGCCCGCAAAACCCTGCGCAAGGCGGCGAAGGCCGCCGGCCTGCTGGCCTGATGCGCGCGATCCCGGGTGGGAAAACCGTCCGGATCGTCTCAACTTTGTCCCAGGCATTGCCGTCGGCGGCCTGCTGGCCGAGAAATTTCGGAACATTGCAGCCGCCGACCTGTTTTTTCCCTGTAGTCTCCTGACTACAGGGTCCAGACCCAAGCCGAGCCCGTTCCGGCTTCCCATCGCCGGGGCGGGCTTGATTTTTACGCCGGCAATCCGGACGGAAGACAGCAGCGCGGCCGACGTATACTCGAGAGCGTTGAGCACGCATCCCGCTGGGTACATGAAAACGCCGGCCGCTGGGCTTCAGGGCGCCTGTTGTTCAGGCCTTTTCATTTCGGCGAGTCGGACCTCGGACCTCAACGCAAAGACAAGGTCGTGGTGAACGGGAGGTTACTATCCACAGGACGCGACCGAGCGGACGGTTCCGGCGCGTCGATCAGTCGAACCCGCCGAGCGCTTCCGGAAACTGAACCGCCATGGCTCCCTCGTCCGCTTGCCTGGCGTAGATTTCATGCATCTTCCTGCCGTCGTATCTGGCGCGGCGGCGCTGGACGTCCTTGCCGAAGAGGCCCGCGACGACGTCAAAACGCCGGAGAAAACGCTTGATCACGCCGCGTTCGAACGGCACGCGCTGCTCGAAGGGCTTGCCCCATGGTGTGTCCTTTGCCAGATCGCGCCAGATCCCGAGCGCGTCGAGTTCCACCCCAACCTGGTTGCCCCATGGCTTGCCGCCCGCGAAATGCCGGGCATAGGCCTGGGAGAACCGAAAATCGTTCGTGCCGTTCGACATCAGATTCCAGTTCGGGTGCATCGTCTGCCACTTGCCCTCGAAGACGATGTTGAGCGCATTCTGGTCGTTCATCTGCCCTTCGACGGCGAGCCTGCGGGCCTCGCTCAACAGGTCCTGCTCGCGCACCGGCGGCATGTTGAAGACGATGATGCCGGCATTGAAATAAGGCGCGCCCGGCTGCATCGACATCTCTTTCCGGTAACCCGGGCGGAAATACATGTAGTCGTCGTGGGCCGCCAGCAGGTGCGCATGGATTGGCTGGTCCACCAGATCGGCAATGTCGCGGTTGAACAGGACGTCGCAGTCGATATGGGCGATGCGATCGTATGCCGCGAATTCGGGGAACCGGTCGGCGAACAGCCGGATGAAGGTGGCGACGCTCCCCGGCCGAAAACAGTAGCCGGAGTCAGCCATGAAGTTCGCCACGTCCACGATCCGGATGCGGTCTTTCAGCAAGCGATCGGCAATGTCGATATCGTCCTTGCTTGCCCCGACATGCATGATGAAGCCGGGCGTCATTTTGCGCGAGACGTCCAGAATTCTGCGAGCCGCCAGGCAGGCGTAGGGAAAGTATTTGGCGTCCGCCGCCAGAAAGAAACACGAGTTGGCCATTCGAACCGTTTGTTGAACCTATTTGGTCGCGGCGCCTGCCACGGAATGCTTCTCGATGGAGCCGGTGAGGGTTCCGGCTTCCTTTTTGATCTTGCCGTCGTCCCACTCCCACCACCGGATCGCCAGCAGGTTCGAGATGACGTCTTGAGAAAAGCGGTATCTGATCAGCCGCGCCGGAGACCCGCCTACGATCGCGTAGGACGGCACATCCCTGGTGACCACGGCTCCGGCGCCGACCACCGCACCGTCACCGACCTTCACCCCTGGCAATATTATGGCGCCGTGGCCGATCCAGACGTCATTGCCGATCGTGATGCCGCCAGGTCTGCCGCCATTGCCGATCGGCTCGGGCTGCTTCAGCATTCGGCTGTAGATCGGAAACGAGGTGGCGCTGTCGGTCGGATGCTGACCGGAGCACATGAAAAGCACGTCGCCCGCGACCGAGCAGAAGGCCCCGACCGTTAACGGCGCTTCCTTGGACGGGAACAGGATCTTTCGCCACGTCACACCGTAGGTGTGGCGGCCGATGGCCACATTCTCCGGCAATTTGCCGCGGACATCCCTCAGCCAATTGGAAAACATGGACATTTTGCACCTCACCCGCAGCCTTCTGCGACATAGCCACAGATGAGCCACCACAATCCTTTCGGGCGCAGCCCGAATCAGCCCCAGCCCAAATCGATGTTCTTGATGCCCCCTCTGCCGATGCGGTCGCGAAGCGCGGCGATCCTGTCGGCCAAATCCTGCGACAGCCTTTCGTGCGTCTCCACCAGAACATGCCCAATCGACCGGTAGATGCCGTCATCGAGCATAGCCTCGATGCATTCGGCCTCGGCACCCTCGATGTCCATCTTGATAACGCTGATCGGCTCTTCGAGCCCTTTCAGAAACGGCACCAGATCGATCACCTCGACTTCAACGGCGCGGCCGTTCGCGTGCTCGGGCACCTCGAACAGAGACGACCACTCCGTCATCCGAACATTTTGCGTGTCCGGCCTCTGATGAAGGATCGCCGTCCTGGCTGAGCCTCCCACGGCTTTTGGAATGATCGTCACCCGCTCGTCACTGCCGAACCGGTCCCTCAAAATCTCGAGGGCCGTGGGGTCCGGCTCAAAGGCGATTACCCTCATGCCGTAGCTGAGAGCATGCCGGGTCACATCGCCTACATTGGCTCCGAGGTCGATGAAAAGGCCACGACGCGGAAGGGATTTCATCAGCCGATGAAAATCGAACTCGGCCTGCCTCTTCGGGCGCGGCGGACGATGCCATCTGCGGTACAGATGCCAGCGCAATATAAATTCGAGATAACTTTCCTGTAACACCCCGAAGCCCCCGCTTCCTTGGCGCGGATATACTGACCACCGCGCGCGTCTTCAAGCATGGAATTCCTCGCCGAGCGCCACGCGGTGACATTCCGGTCGAGCCGAGGTTGGCCGAGGGTGTCAATTGAAGGGCGCGCGTCAGCGGCCTCGGCCTTTGGCCCAGGTACAAAGCATCGCCTGCCGATCGCACAGGAACTCCTTCGCTCGTCGCGAGCAGGTCGGACTGTTCAATTCAGACTTGGGTCGCACATGTCGCAGGACTGCAGGTCCATTTCCAAGCGCCGTGCAAGCCAAGTATTATTCAGCGGGCGAAAGTATCGGGATGCGTTGACCACCAAGTTTGACAGGGCAGCGGTTGGCGGACCTCCGTATCGACGGTGACCTCCAATCCGGCAGACCTGTGTCGCTGAAGCCGGGAGGCTCTTGGGAATGACCTACGTCGTCAGCGTATTCGAGACGTGGTATTGGCAATCCATCCTTGCCACGAAGGACTGGGCCGAAGCATTGGCGCTGGCCAGAGAGATCGGCGACAAAGGGCGCGTCGAGCAGAAACCGGAACCGGATACGCCTTGGACTGGCGTGGCCTCCAGAACCTCTCGCATGTCGCCAGCCAATGATCGGTGGGCCAAGGCCTGAGCCTCTCGACCACGGCAAGCATGTCAGGCGCTTAGGCTCGCCTGCGGCGCAATTCGCGCCAAGGCAGCCGACAAATGGCGAATCCAGTTACGGACTCACGCAGCGTGCAGGGTCGGAATGGCGCTTACGTCCACTTCCCGCTCCGCATGCCAAGCGTCATAAGCGGCCTGCATGCGAAGCCAGATGGCGGCGCCGTCGCCGAACATCTTTCCGAGCCGCGCCGCGACGGCCGGCGAAACCGGCTTCCGCTCACGGGTGATGTCGTAGAGCTGTTGCCGCGAGATCCCGAGCAGCTTGGCAATCTCCACCTTGGTCTTTCCGGTTGCCGGGATGATGTCCTCAAGCAGCGCTCCCGGGTGGGACGGGCAGCGCTCAATCGGACGCTTCGGCTTGTGCTCGCTCATAAACCGACTTCTCCAATCTGTTCGCCTCAATGATATTGCTCGAAGTCGACGCGGGCGACATCCTTGCCGTCGAATTCGAATGTGATGCACCACGGGCCATTCACATGGACCGTGTAGCGGGTCGGGTCGAAGCCTTTCAAAGCATGAAAATCAAAACCTGGCAGGTTCATGTCTTCAGGCCGTTCGGAAATTTCGAGACGGTCAAGCCTGACAAGGATACGCTTATGCATCTTGGCGTCGATCTTCCCGGTTTTCCCGGTTGAGAACAGTTCCGCCAGCGCCTTGCTCTTGAACGACTTGATCATGTCGATCTGTAAGCAGAGAGCATACACATGTCAAGATTCTGTAAGCAAAAAGTGTTCATGACAACCCGGCGAGCGCCGGCTGACGGTGCTAGACGGCGGACTGCCTATGCGGATTTATCACAGGGAAGAAGCCGGATGACCGAAGCCGTGTGACGAGCGCGTCGTTCCCCTTTGCCTTGGCAAAATCCAATTCGCTATCGGTCGTACCCACGAAGGCCAAAAATTCGACTCTTCCGGACGGCAAGGTAAAGCCAAGCGGAAGAGAGCTGGCGCGGCTGACGACCACGTTTCGGACCAGACAGCTTTCCACGCCGTTGATAGGCGAGCGCAGCGGAATCCTATCGCCCTCGGCCAAAGGCCCGCGACCGCCAAAATGGCCGGCGCCGAGGAGCAGATCGAACGCCAGCAGGTTCTGCAGGCAACGGATCGCCCAATCGCCACGCTCCGTGGAGGCGAGAATGAACTCGATCCCTGCTCCGGATTCGCCATCAGGATCGTAAGCTTCCTCTTCCTGCTCCCAAGGATTTGAATGGCCAGACGTGACATAAAGCCAATACGGCCTTTCCGGCGTCGGTCCGTGCTCGAACACACCGTAGAAGAGCCATCGTGGGTCGACCTCGGTTATGCCGAACCTCTGTTCAAACAGCTCGCGTGGCAGCACAAAGATGCCCCGTTGTTCACCGCCAAAGATGGTTGGGTAAACATCTTGCTCGCGAATCCGCCAGACTTCCTCAAAATTCATTCAATTGCCCCCCGAACAGCGCACGGATGTGGGCGCTACCCATCGAACTGTGACGGGATTCCCGGTGCAAGCAAAGCCTAAGCTCGAATTGGCGATCCCGGCAGGATTCGAACCTGCGACCATCGGCTTAGAAGGCCGGTGCTCTATCCAGCTGAGCTACGGGACCGCTGGCCGGCCGGGGCCGGCTGATGCCACTCATGCCGAGGGACGCTCGACCACTGGGTCAGTGCGTCCAGGGCGTCCTGCGGTCATAGCGGAAATTGTCCGAATAGGAAATCTGCCGGCGCTTCGTTTCCTTCGGCTCCTCGACACGGAAGGCGATGCCCTGCTTCTCGGCGTAGGCCACCGCCTCTTCCTTGGTGTCGAAGGTGAGCCGCACCTGGCTCAGCATGTCGCCTGAGGTCGTGTAGCCCATCAGCGGGTCGATCTTCTTGCGCTGGGCGGGATCGAACTCCAGCACCCAATGGCCGGTCTTGGCCTTGCCGGACTGCATCGCGGTTTTGGCTGGGCTGAAAATGCGCGCGGACATGACCACCTCTTTGCCGCCCGACGACCGGGCACCCTTTTTCGGCGCGCGTCCGAGAGGCCGGATCGGAACCTCCGGGCCGCGCGCCAACCCGTCAATACTGTGCAACGGCGCCGCCCGCAAGCGGCCATGGCTTGCCGAGCGGTCACGGCCGGCAAGCCATCATGGCCGATAAGGGGAACCAGGCGCGGGCCCGGACATTAACGGAAAGTCAGGTGACCAGACCGGCCGCTCCGGCCATCGGTCTCGCCCCGCGGTGCGGGCCGAGCGCCGCGAAGCGTCGCCATCCTCGTCAACAAGTCCGGGACAGCGCCATGACCATGACAACCGAACATCCCGTCCTGCAGCTGGCCGTGCTTGTCGGCAGCCTGCGCGCCCAATCCTTCAGCCGCAAGATCGCCAAGGCGCTGGCGGTGCGCGCGCCGGACTCGCTGCGTTGCCGCTTCATCGAGATCGGCGAATTGCCCCTCTACAATGAAGATCTGGACGGCGACACGCCGCCCGCCGCATGGTCGGCGTTCCGCACCGCCATCAGGGAGTGCGACGCGGTGCTGTTCGTGACGCCCGAATACAACCGTTCGATCCCCGGCGGCCTGAAGAACGCGCTCGATGTCGGCTCGCGTCCCTATGGCAAGAACGTCTTCAAGGGCCTGCCCGCCGGCGTCGTCAGCGTCAGCCCGAGCAAGATCGGCGCCCTCGGTTCCAACCAGGCGCTCAGACAGACCTTCGTCTTCCTCGACATGCCGGTGATGCAGCAGCCGGAAGCCTATATCGGCAATGTCGCGGAGCTGCTCGACGACAGCGGCTCGGTGAAGAACGGCGACACCGCCGCCTTCCTGGAAAATTTCATGGGCGCGCTGGAGACATGGATCCGAACCGTGCGGCCGGGCGGCTCGTCCTTCGACACCTTCATGAAGCAGCGCGAGAAGATCGCCGAGGATTATGTCAACGGCAACGCCACGTCGCTGAAGGCGATCGTCACCCATAGCGAGCCGGCCACCTTCTTTTCGCCGCGCGGCGACCATCTCGAAGGCGCCGACGCCGTCGCCGGGCGCTACGAGCGCGACGCCGCCAGCTTCCACGAAGGCGGCAGCACCGACCTCGAGGTGCTGCAGGCCTCCGCGAGCGGCGAGCTGGCGTTCTGGACCGGACTGCAGCACGCGAAGGCGCGCATGGGCAAGAACGGCCAGCCCGCCGAGATGACGTTACGGGTGACGGAAGTCTTTCGGCTTGAGGACGGCGCCTTCAAGCTGGTGCATCGCCACGCCGATCCGGCGAACGGCCGAAACGGCTAAAAGCGCGTCGCGATCTTTCAGATACGCTCCCTGCGCTTTAGGTTCTTGATTTTACGCATGTCTTTATCCCGAAACCGGTTCCCACTTGCGGGAGACATGCTTTTAACCTTCCCTATCCGCGACACAATGCCGGGGCTCTTTGCAACCACGGTCTATTTCCATTGCCTTGTCGGCGGCATATGTCGGATACATGGCCGTGGCACCTGAAGGCCATGACGACGACAAAGACAAGAATGGGCATGGAAGCGGAAATCTCGTCGGATTGGACAGGCGAGCCGGCGATCCTCGAAGGCGCGATCGTGATCGGCGCCGGCGCGGCGGGATTGGCGGTGGCGCATGCGTTGATCGAGGCCGGGATCGCCACCGAAATCCTCGAGCGCGAGGGACGGCTGGCCGAGCCCTGGCACCATCGCCATGAGAACCTGCATCTCAACACGCACCGCGACCTCTCGACCCTGCCCGGCGTTTCCTTTCCGAAAGGCACTCCTGCCTTTCCGCACCGCAGCGCGGTGATCCGCCTCTTCAACGACTTCGCCCAGACGCACCGGCTGCCGATCACCTTCGGCGTCATCGTCGATGAAATCGAATTCCGCGGCAACCATTGGCTGGTGAAGACCAGCACGGGACCGCGTGCGGCCCGCCACGTGGTGATCGCCACCGGGCGAGACCGGCAGCCCTTCATCCCGGCCTGGAAAGGTATGAAGAATTTTTCGGGCAAGATCGTCCATTCGGCGCGTTTTGGCCGGGCGACAGACTATGCCGGGAAAAAAGTGCTGGTCGTCGGCGCCGGCAATTCCGGCTTCGATGCGCTCAACCATCTTTCCGGCGTCGAGACGGGGCAGATGTGGCTCTCGGCGCGCAACGGGCCGTCGCTCTTGCCCAAGCGCATCGGCAAGGTTGCCGTGCATCGCTTCTCGCCCGTCATGGCGCGCCTGCCGGCCCGACTGGCGGATGCGGTGATGGCGGCGACGCAGCGACTGGTCTTCGGCGACCTCAGGAAATTCGGCCTGCCCCCTGCCCCGTCGGGCGGCGCGAGCCGGCTCGGCTCGGACTATACGGCGATCGCCGCCGACGACGGAGCGGTCGATGCGATCAAGTCCGGCCGCATCATCGTCGTACCGCAAGTCAAGGAATTCAGGCTTGACGGCGTCGTTCTCGAGAACGGCCAGACAATCGCGCCGGATATCGTCATTGCCGCCACCGGCTATCGCACCGGGCTGGAGACGATGGTCGGCAGACTCGGCGTGCTCGATGCCAAGGGTGTGCCGCTGTTCAACGGCGCGGCCAGCGACCCGAAGCTGCCGGGCCTCTGGTTCACCGGCATGCGGCCAAGCATTCGCGGCTGCTTCGCCAATGCCCGCATCCAGGGCGCGGCGATCGCGGCCAGGATTGCGAGGCAAAAGCGCTGAGGCGCTGTTCTCGACGCGTGGCTTCCGTTTTTGGGTTGCCTTCCGGGCTTCGGAACCCTATACGCCGCGAACGTCGGAGTGTAGCGCAGCCTGGTAGCGCACCTGATTTGGGATCAGGGGGTCGCGTGTTCGAATCACGCCACTCCGACCAGTTTCCTGGCCCGGCTGCCCGGCGGCCCGTGCTGCGTCGGGTGGCCACAACAACGCAGTCCAGCTCAGATTGGCTTCAGCCGTGACGGCGGTGATCAGCAGTTCGGCCACGGTTCCCGCCGATATCAGAAGCTCGTCTTCCGCCTCGAGCGCCGCCGCGCAGGCACCAGCCTCCGGCTCGTCGAGGACAATGGCCATCAACGCGGACGTATCGACCGCGATCATTCCGGCAGGCCGTCGTCGCCATAGAGGAAATCCTGACTACGCGCGGCAGAAGGGCCGGCACTGGCCTTGGCCGCGCCTGCCGTGCGGGCGGCCTCCAGCAACGCCCGCCGCCCCTTGCGGTCCGGTGCGGCTCGTACTGGAACCAGGCGCACGGCCGCGTGGCCGTGACGGGTCAGGATGATTTCGTCTCCCGCTTCGGCACGGCGCACCAGCTCGGTCAGTTGGCCCTTGGCGTCTGTCACGGATATTCGCATGATCGTCCCTACTGGACCATTATCTGGTCCATTTCAAATAGACCGTTTCTGGTCCACTTCAATTGAAGAGCGAGAACGACCGTAAACCCGCCGGGCGAGTCCCCAACAACCTCGAGCCCGGCGAGCCTACAACCCGATCTGGAACGCGACCGGGGCCGGGGTCAACCGGCATGTCTGACGGTGCAAGATGAGTGCCAGCGAGATCGTCTCGGAATGGGACAAATCCTGTCTGTAGGCCTCAGCATCTCAAGGCGCAGTTCGAGAATCGGCCAGCTTCTGTTCCAGAATCTCGATGTCTTCGTTGGTCACACAGGCGCGGCGCGCGATGTCGAACAGCAGAGAGCCCAGCTTGATCCGTCCTTCGGACCTAACAGTCTCTTCGAGGATAACCCGGATTTCCGCCTCGATGCTGCGGCCACGCATCATCGCCCGAGCGCGCAGAGCACAGTGAATTTCGTCCGGTAAGGCTGGGATGATAATGGCTGGCATCTGGCTCCATCGCTCTCGTTAGCGATTTTGCGCTTGTATTCCAATCCGGAGGATTTCGGGAGCCTGGCTCGCCTGCACTAAATATCGAACTCGCCCTGCCCTTCGTCCATGGCGCTGACGGTCTCGGCGGCAAGGGCGCGGGTGATCGGCGTCTTGCGCTCGAGCGCGGCGCGGTCGAGGCGTTCGACGACGCGCATCGCGGTCGCCAGGGAGCGCTCGATGCGCCGCACCAGATATTGCACGACATGCGGCTCGACCTCGATCTGGCGGTCGGCGAAGAGCTTTGTGATGACGCCGGCAAGCAAAAGGTCGTCCGGCTCGTGGATCTCGATCGCCGCCGCCGCCTTCAGCCGCGAGATGAGGTCGGGCAGCGTGACGCGCCAGGCGGAGGGAAAGCGCCGTGCCGTCAGAAGCAGCGTGGAACCGGCGCCGCGCACCGTGTTGATCAGGTGGAACAGGCCTTGCTCGTCGATCGGGCTTTTGTCGATATCGTCGATGAGCGCCGGGCTGGCGCCGAGCCCGCCTATGTGCTCGCCGATCCGGCCGGCGTCGATGGCAACCGCGTTCGCATGGGACAGCCATATCTGGGCGAGATGCGTCTTGCCGGACCCCCGAGGGCCGGCGAGCACCACCACCGGCGAGGGCCAATCCGGCCAGCGGTCGACAAGTGCCGCCGCCTCTGCGTTGGTACCGGAGACGACGAGCTCGTCGCGCGAATAGCCGGTGCCATGGCCGAGATCGAGCGGCAGCTGGCGCGGCGGATCGGTTCGTTGATCGGCCATTTCAGTTGCGCGCCGAACGATGCCCGCCGCCGCGATCCGCCGGCAGCGGCGGCGCCGGCTCGGCGGCATGGCCCTTGTAGAGCGGAGATTCGAGATAGCGCGAAATCGCAAAGCGCACCAGAACCGCGATCGCCGCCGAAGCCGGCACCGCGATCAGCAGCCCGACGAAGCCGAACAGCGCGCCAAAAGCGAACAGCGCGAACATCAGCCAGACCGGATGCAAGCCGACGCTTTTGCCCACCAGCCGTGGCTGCAGGATGTTGCCCTCGATGAACTGGCCGACGAAGAACACGCAGGCCACGGCAACCACCATGGTCCAGTCCGGCCAGAACTGGACGAAGGCGACGCCGACGGCGAGCACAAGGCCGGTCAGCGAGCCGACATAGGGGATGAAGGAGATCAGCCCGGCGAAGAAGCCGATCAGGATGGCGAAATTCAAGCCCGTCAGCGTCAGGCCGGTGGCGTACATGGCGCCGAGCACCAGACAGAGCGTGCCCTGCCCGCGCACGAAGCCGGCGGTGGCGGTGTTGATGTCACGAGCGAGCGCCCTGACCGTCTCGACATAGTCGCGCGGCACCCAGCTGTCGACCACCGCCACCATGCGGTCCCAGTCGAGCAGCATGTAGAAGGCGACGACCGGTGTGACGACGAAGAGGCTGACCACCGACACCAGCGCCACGCCCGAGCTCCAGATCGAGGTGAAGACCGTGGTCAAAAGACTGAAGCCGGAGGTGAGCAGCGAGTTCAATCCGTCGCGCAGGCCGGCAGCGTTGACGCCGAAGCGCTGCTCCAGCCATTTCGGATCGAAGCTGGTGATCAGCGATTGCAGCCGGGTGAGATATTCCGGCAGCTTGCGGGCGAAATCGGCCATCTGGGTGGCCAGCACCGGCACCAGGATGACGAAGGCCAGCACGACGACGACGATGAAGGCAATCAGGATCACCACCGTCGCCATCAGCCGGGAAAGCCCCAGCCGCTCCAGCCGATCGGCGACGGGATCGAGGAAATAGGCGAGCACCATGCCGGCGACGAAGGGCAACAGGATGCCCGAGAAGATGTAGAGGAACAACGCCAGAAGCACGGCGACGATCAGCCAGAACGCGATCTGCCGGCGCAACGCGGTCGATGCCGCGGCCGTCCAGGCTTCGCTGTCAGGTGCCCTTGTCGGAGCCTTCGCCATAGCCGCTCATATGCCTTAGCCAGGCCACGAGATAGGCCGCGGCCGAAGCCACGGTCAAGACCCCGGACAGCAATATGAGCGCCGGCCGAACCGGATCGAGATGGACGGAAAGGGCAAGCTCGCCCAGCACCAGCGCCGCCAGCGCGATCTGCACGGCGGTGTTCACCTTGGACACGAAGAGCGGCTTCATCTCGACCGGATGGCTCATCACGCTGGACAAAAGCACGGCGCAGATGATCAGCCCGTCGCGCGACACCATGGTCACCACCAGCCACAGCGGCAGCTCGCCGGCAAAGCCCATGACGACGAAAACCGAGACCAGCAAAAGCTTGTCGGCCATCGGATCGAGATAGGCGCCGAGCCGCGAGGACGACCGATAGCGGCGGGCGATGAGGCCGTCGATGCCATCGGAGATACCGGCGACAAGGAAGCCGGCAAAGGCCCAGTCCCAACGCGCGTTCAGCATCGCCAGCACCACGGCGGGCACCAGCAGCAGACGCATGATCGTGATCATGTTGGGGATGGTCACGTGATGTCCCGTCGTGGCCTTTGTTGGGAAATAGATGAGGGAGATGGGGGGTGGACGCAAGGGAGGAGCTGCTGATCTTCCCCACCAGGGGGGAGATCAGCTGTCGCCTCGGACTTCGCCAATCACCGCACTTCCGGGGGAACAAACTCCCTCACCTGCGCGTCATCCTTGCTCCCCGAAACCATTCATGCGAAGAGCCCGCAATGGAAACAGGGACGAGCCGACGATGAGCAAGGGCGACAAGGCCAAGCGCAAGAACGGGCTCACCTATGCCGAGGCGGGCGTCGATATCGATGCCGGCAACCTGATGGTCGAGAAGATCAAGCCGCTGGTGCGCGCGACGCGCCGGCCGGGCGCCGACGGCGAGATCGGCGGCTTTGGCGGCGTGTTCGATTTGAAGGCTGCCGGCTTTACCGATCCGGTCCTGGTCGCGGCCAATGACGGCGTCGGCACCAAGCTCAAGATCGCCATCGATTCCGGCAAGCACGACACGATCGGAATCGACCTGGTCGCCATGTGCGTCAACGACATCGTCGTGCAGGGCGCGGAGCCTTTGTTCTTCCTCGACTATTTCGCTACCGGCAAGCTCGACCCCGACCAGGGTGCTTCGATCGTCGGCGGCATCGCGCAGGGCTGCCGGCAGGCCGGCTGCGCGCTGATCGGCGGCGAGACCGCCGAGATGCCCGGCATGTATCACGACAAGGACTACGACCTGGCCGGCTTCGCCGTGGGCGCGGCCGAGCGCGGCCAGTTGTTGCCGACCGACGACATCGTCGAGGGCGACGTGCTGCTCGGCCTCGCTTCCTCGGGCCTCCACTCCAACGGCTTTTCGCTGGTGCGCCGGATCGTTGCCGCGAGCGGCCTTGGCTGGGACGACCCGGCGCCGTTCAACGAGGAACTCAGCCTTGCCGAGGCGCTGCTCGAGCCGACGCGCATCTATGTGAAGTCGATCCTGAAGGCGATCCGCAACACGCATGGCATCAAGGCGCTCGCCCACATCACCGGCGGCGGTTTTCCGGAAAACATCCCGCGCGTGCTGCCCAAGGATTTCTCCGCCGAGCTCGACCTCGAGGCGATCGACGTGCCGCCGGTGTTCTCGTGGCTGGCCAAGACCGGCGGCGTCGCGCCGGAAGAGATGATGCGCACCTTCAACTGCGGCATCGGCATGATCCTCGCTGTCGCTTCCGGCCAGGCGGCGCAGGTGGCGGCGGTGCTGCAGGAGGCCGGCGAGACTGTGACGCCGATCGGCCGCATCGTGCCGCGCCGCGACGCCGGCGTCATCTATCGGGGCTCGATCGGCCTATGAGCAGGAAGCGCACGGTCGTCCTGATCTCGGGGCGCGGCTCCAACATGACGGCGCTGATCGCGGCCGCCGCCGATCCCGCCTACCCGGCCGAGATCGTCGGCGTCATCTCGGACCGCGCGAATGCAGCCGGCCTCGGCATCGCGCAGTCGCGCGGTATCGCCACCAAGGTCATCCAGCGCGCCGACCATCCGAGCAAGGACGCGCATGACGCCGCGCTCGACGCCGCGCTCGACGGCTTCGGTGCCGAGATCGTGGCTTTGGCCGGCTATATGCGTATTCTGGGCCGCAGCCTGGTCGAGAAATGGCAGGGGCGCATGATCAACATCCACCCTGCCTTGCTGCCAGCGTTCAAAGGGCTGGACACGCATGCGCGCGCCATCCGCGCCGGTGTGCGCATCCATGGCTGCTCGGTGCATTTCGTCACGCCCGAGATGGATGACGGCCCGATCATCGCCCAGGCCGCCGTGCCGGTGATGGTCGGGGACAATGAGGACACTTTGGCCGCGCGGGTGCTGAAGGTGGAACACCGGCTCTACCCGCTGGCGCTGGGTCTGGTCGCCGAGGGCAAGGCGCAGATGGAAAAGGGCCACACCGTGCTTGCCCATTTCGCCGACGACGCCGACAACGCCACCTCGGTGGTGATGGCGCCGGACCCGCTGCGCGAAGAGAGAGACCTCGAACAGCTGGCGCGGATCACGCCGTAGAGTCCTTGAGAATGGTAGCAATAATTGCTACCATCTTTCTAAGGAGATAGTTCTATGGCTGCAGTTGAAAAAGTAAGCGTGGCGCTTTCGCCGGAGCTTCTGGAGATGGTCAGGGACGCCGTCGAAAGCGGCCGCTATGGCTCGGCGAGCGAGGTCATTCGCGAAGCGCTGCGCGAGTGGCGCTTGCGTCAACCGCTCCGCGAAGCCGAAGTGGAGCGGTTGCGCAGGGCCTGGACAGAGGGACTGGAGAGCGGCCCATTTGTTCCTTTTGATATCGAGGATATCAAGCGAAAGGTCCGAGGCCGTCTCATCGATACTGCCAAAAAGTAGTCCATGGCAGACCTGCCGATCATCCGTAGCCCGGCCGTTGAGAATGACCTGACCGACATCTGGCTTTCTATTGCCAAGGACAGCCCGCGTGCGGCCGATCATTTCTTGGATGCGATTGCAGAACGCATCCTGCAGCTTGCCGTCTTCCCTGAATCCGGACCGAGAAGACCCGATATCGGGGCCGATACACGCGCGCTGACCATCAGTAACTACGTCATTCTCTACCGGCTCGCCGAGGAACGGATCGAGATCGTGCGTATCGTGCATGGCGCGCGCGATGTTTCAACTCTGCTTTAAGGACGCACCGCTTGGATATTTTCGACAGCGCGGTCCGGACGAAAGGTGATCTCGCAGGTGTCTTCCAATATGAGGATACCGCGACGCAGGAGGCTACGGCGTATTTCTACCTGCATCAGACGGAAGGCGACCAGGCTGGTTCGGTTCTCGGTGCAATCCATGTCAGATCGGGCCAATGGGCGATCACCGAAGCAGATGTTGCCGTGAGGTGGGATAGTGGTGAACACCGCGTGGGCCTATTTGTCTTCGGTGCGCTGGTGGCGGCCTTTGATGCCACCACGGGCGCAAAATATGGTGGCGGATATAGCAAGGATTTCAACGCCGAGATTCCCTGGTCCTGAACAAGCCGATGAGACAACTGCTTATCCTTCGCCACGGCAAGTCGAGTTGGGACGATCCCAAGCTTGAGGATTTCGACCGGCCGCTCGCTCCGCGGGGGTTGAAGACGGCGCCGCTGATGGGGCGCGAGCTTTCGCGGCGCGGTTGGCTGCCGGACCTGGCGCTGGTGTCGCCGGCGCTGCGCACCCGCGACAGCTGGCGACTGGTCTCTCAGGAACTGCCGAAGCATGTGCGGGCGGAATTCGTGGAGGAGCTCTACGAGGCGGCGCCCGGCGCCATCCTGGCGCGTGTGCGACAGGCAAAGGCCACCAGCCTGATCGTGATCGGCCACAATCCCGGCCTGCAGAATTTTGCGCTGCGGCTCGCCGGCGCCGGATCGGATGAAAGCGTATTCAAGAAAATCGAAGCGAAATTCCCGACGATGGCGCTTGCGCGGTTCACGGTGAAGGGTGATTGGGCAAATCTTGATTTCGGTAGCGCCCGGCTGACTCATTTCGTGCGGCCGAAGGATTTGGGATAGACGCCGAGGCCGCTGATCTCCCTTTGTGGTGGATTTGCCTGGTAAGGCAGAAGGGGGCTGTCCCACCGACGCTCCGATGTTCTGCCTCTCAGGCCGTCAGACGAAATTGCTCGGGCAGCGTTCCTTCGCGCCCCCCCTCTGTCCTGCCCGTCCTCCGCAGCAGCTGCGGAGGGTTGACCGGACATCTCCCCCAAAGGGGGAGATCAGCGGCTTCATCGCTCCGCAAAATCCCTGAGGCGAAATATCAATTGCCCCAGATGCCCTGGCCCGGGTCCGGCCAGGCCTGCGACGGCGCCGCTCCGGTCGTCATCGAGGTGTCGACATTGGCCGGCTTGGCGGCCTCATGCTTGCGCACCGAGGCGGTGAGGCCGCGGTCGACGCCGGCGGTGGGCTGATTGGCATTGTCGACGCCGTAATGGTCACTGCCGGCGAAGGCAGAACCGATGGCGAAAAGCATGGCTGCGGTGGTGAGAGCGATCTTGGTCATTTCGGAAGTTCCTGTCGTTGGGTGTGGGATGGGAGTTTTGGAGGAAGGTGCCGTCACTTGCCCCAAAGGCCGTCGTCGTTATGCCGGGCAATGATGTCGGCGACGGTCTGGCCGGTTGCGGCCGGCACCGAAGTCTGGTGGCGCGCCATGTCCCGCACGCGGATCGAGCTGGTCA
Organism: Mesorhizobium sp. WSM4884; assembly: GCF_029625675.1. Classification (NCBI taxonomy): domain Bacteria; kingdom Pseudomonadati; phylum Pseudomonadota; class Alphaproteobacteria; order Hyphomicrobiales; family Phyllobacteriaceae; genus Mesorhizobium; species Mesorhizobium sp. WSM4884. The sequence continues at coordinate 129,228 of NZ_JARTVO010000014.1, read as the reverse complement.
TCATATGATCGGCGCCGGCGGTCGGCTGGTTGGAGCTGTCGGCGCCGTAGTGGTCGCTGCCGGCAAAGGCGCTGCCCATGGCAGCGACGAGCATGGCGGCCGCAACGAATGCGATCCTGGTCATCTCAATGTTCCTTGTCCTGTCGTTTCATCGGCGGCGCCTTGGGAGGATGGCCCCGCTGCCGACAAGACCTGGAACGGCCCGGATTTATTCCGGGGGCGCAATCTCTTCTTCGCTGATCGCTTCGTCGCCCGCGTCGAGGGATCACCCGGAAAGTTCATCTTTAACAATGGGTTGGAAGGAAGCGCTGGTCGATTGATTCAGGGCAACGCATAGCCGGCTCGATAAAAGCAAGCGGCGGGACAAGCCCGCCGCTTTGAGGTCTATAAGGCCTGAACCGTTCAGCGGTTACCGAACAGGTCGCGGTCGGCGCCCTGGGTGACCGGCTTCTGGACATTCGCATCCGACTTCTTGACCGAGGCAGTGTACGAGGTGTCGACCGACGCGGCCGGCCGGTTGGCGTTGGCCGAACCGTAGTTGTCGGAGCCGGCGAAAGCAGTCCCGGTGGCAACGAGAAGGGCGGCGGCGGTAACAGCGATCTTGGTCATTTTGGTTACTCCAGGGTTGATGTTTTTGAGTTGGCTCGGGGCGGACCGTCTTAGCGGCCCCAGATGCCCTGGCCGGATTCCGGCTGGACCGAGTCCGGCGTCAGCTTGAACGCGCGATGCTCGGCACGGTCGTCGTCCGGCCTGCGGATTGAAGCCGTGACGCCGCGGTCGATGTTGTCGCCGGACTGGATCACGGCCGACTGGTTGGCGGTCGGCTGATTGACGTTGTTCGACCCGTAATGGTCGCTGCCGGCGAAGGCGCTGCCCGTGGCAACGAGAAGGGCCGCGGCGGTAAGAACAATCTTGTTCATTCTAGGTACTCCAGATTTTCAAAATCCTGTCCGTCAAGTGGCGTGCCGTGATGGAAATTCGCGTCGCTCGGACAGCCCCGAGATGGGTCGGACCTGCTGCCGTTTCCAATCACGAAAATTTGTGAACCGAACCGTTCGGTTCGACCTTGAAACTGCGCGAACGACGCAAACGACCATAATGTTATTATTGAATATCAATGCGTTATCGCAAAGCTGGGACGGTTTGAGGTGCCGATACGGCAAGCCAGCGTTCACCTGAGCTACACGATCCGTCAACATAAATTGAACCGAACCGTTCGGTTTTATGACCTGCGTGACCGATCGAGCGGCTCAACGGCCGCCGTGGTCGCCCTCGGGCCGGCGTTTGCCTTGCGGGCGGATCGATATTATCGGTTGACCAAAAGGACCAATTCGGACGCTGCTGCCGCATGCGACTGCTGCTTGTCGAAGACAATCGCGAACTGGCCGATTGGCTGAGCAAGACGCTGCGCCAGGCGAGCTACGTCGTCGACGTCGTCCATGACGGCGAGGATGTCGAGCATGCGCTCGCCGCCGGCGACCATGCCCTCATCATCCTCGATCTCGCCCTGCCCCGCATGGGCGGGATGGAGGTGTTGAAGCGGCTGAGGGCGCGCGGCAATGCAGTGCCGGTGATCGTGCTCACCGCCAATGCCAGCCTGGACGGCCGGGTCAAGGGCCTCAACGAAGGCGCCGACGACTATCTGGCCAAGCCTTTCCAGATCGAGGAACTGGAAGCGCGCATCCGCGTGCAGTTGCGCCGCGCCAACGACCGGACCGCTCCCGTCATCTCCTGTGGCGATCTCGTCTTCGACACCAACACCAGACTGTTCTCGCTCGGCGGCGAGACGCTCTCGCTGACGCCGCGCGAACATGCGGTGCTGGAGCAGCTGGTGGTCAAGGCCGGGCGTACCGTGAGCAAGGCCGCACTGTCGGCGGCGATCTACGATTTCGAAACCGACGCCGACCCCAGCGCCATCGAGATCTATGTGCATCGCCTGCGCAAGAAGCTGGAAGGCTCGCGCGTCCAGATCGCCACCTTGCGCGGCCTCGGCTATCTGCTGCGCCATGAAGATTAGGCGCCATGGGCATTAGCAGCCTCCGCCTGCAATTGCTGGCCTGGGTGGTGCTGCCGCTGGCGGCGCTGCTGACTGTCAACCTGTGGACCAGCCACGGCAACGCGTTGGCGACCGCCGACCTGGTCACCGACCGTATGCTGATCGGATCGGCGCGGGCGATCGCGGAACAGGTCGCGGTGACCGACGGCGTGCTCAGCGCAATCATCCCACCGGCCGCGATCGAGATGTTCGACACCGGCGACCGCGACAGCGTCTACTACCGCGTCGAGACCGCTGGCGGGCGGCTGCTGACCGGCTATCCCGACCTGCCCCGAGCGCCGGAACGCGGCAGCATCGAAGCTTCCTATCGCGACCGACGGCTCCGCCTTCTGACCCTCAGCCAAGCAGTGATCGGCGCCGGCGCGGATTCACCGATCAAGGTCACGGTGGGCGTCACGCTTGCCGGGCACGACGCGATGGTGAAGCGGCTGTGGTTCAGCGCCTTTGCCCAACAGCTGGCGCTGGTGGCGATTGCCGGCGTGTTCGTGCTGCTCGGTCTGCGCCGCGGGCTGGCGCCACTGATCCGGCTGCGCGATGCGGTGCGCTCGCCGGACCGCAGCGATCTCGACCCGGTCGAGGTGCCAGGCGCGCAAAGCGAGATCAGGCCGCTGATCGACGCCCTCAACGTCTATATGGCGCGTGTGCGGGCGCAGATGGCGGCGCAGCGCCGCTTTATCGCCAATGCCGCGCACCAGCTGCGCACGCCGCTGGCGCTGATGTCGACGCAGGCGAGCTATGCACTGCGCGAAAGTGCGGCCGACCAGCGCCGGGAAGCGTTGGTCGCCCTGCAGGCAAGTTCCGGCCGACTGGCTCGTCTGGCCGAACAGCTTTTGACCCTGTCGCGCGCCGAGCCCGGCAGCCGGCGGCCACGCGCCGACCGCATCGATCTCACGGAAGCCGCCCGCCAGGTGCTGGAAAGCCAGGCGCCGACGGCAGTCGAGCGCAACACCGATCTCGGCCTCGAGGAGGCAGGGCCTGTTGCGGTCATCGGCGATGGCACCATGCTGCGCGAGATGATCGTCAATCTCGTCGACAATGCGCTGCGCTACTCCAAGCCAGGCGGCAGCGTCACCGTGAGGCTCGCCGCTTCGAATGGCGAGGCGCAGCTCACGGTCACCGATACCGGGCCTGGAATTCCGGTGGAGGAGCGCGAGCATGTCTTCGAGCGCTTCTACCGCATAGCCGGTGCCGCCGAGGAAGGCAGCGGGCTCGGTCTGGCGATCGTGCGCGAGGTGGTCGAGAATGCAGGCGGCAGCGTCACGCTTGGCGACGCCGCCGGCGGCGGGCTCAAGGTCGAGGTGCGGCTGCCGCTGAGTGCGGTTAAGGAGCGGCCATCGCAGTGATGGTCACTGCGTCTCGTGCAGCGGCTGCGGCCGCCATTTCGCCAGGCGGTTCTCGACCAGCGTCATCAGATATTCGGCGCCCAGCGCCACGACCATGACGATGACGATCGCCGCATACATGCCGGCCGCGTCGAACGAACCTTTGGCGATGTTGATCAATAGGCCGATACCGAAGCGCGAGCCGACGAACTCGCCGACGATGGCGCCGATGATGGCGAAGCCGAAGCTGACATGCAGGCTGGCGAAGATCCAGCTCATCGCCGACGGCACGATCACCGAGCGCGTCAGCTGCCAGTCGGAGGCGCCGAGGATGCGGGCATTGGCGATCATCGCGCGGTCGGCCTCGCGCACGCCCTGGAAGGCGTTGTGGAAGACGACGAAGAACACCATGACGAAGGCCAGCGCCACCTTGGAGGCGAGCCCCAGGCCGAGAATCATGATGAAGATCGGCGCCAGCACCACGCGCGGGATCGAATTGATCAACTTGATGTAGATGGAAAAGATGTCGGCGGCCATGCGATTGCGGCCGAGCGCGACGCCGATGATGATACCGGCTACCGAACCGGAGACAAAGCCCAGCACAGATTCCTCCATGGTGACGTAGAGGTGGTACCAGAGCGGACCTTCCGAGGTTCCTTCCGTCATCCACTCGTACAGTCTTCCGGCGATCGTGCTCGGCATCGCGTAGAAGAAGGGATCGATCCAGCCCATGCGGCCGGCGAGTTCCCAAGAGCCAAGGAAGGCGATCAGGATACCAAGCCGCCAGAGGAGGACGGTGCGGCGGCGATTCACGGCGGCCTTGGCGGCGGCCGCTTCGATCTCGGCGTCCGAAGTTCCCGGCTTGAAGGTGGCGGTAGAGATGTTGATGGTGGCGTCTGTCATGTCAGCCTCCCTTACGCCGCCGCGCGGGCGTAGCTGGTCTCGACCTCTTCCTTGAGATCGGCCCAGATGGTGCGTGAATAGTCGATGAAGCTCTGATCGTAGCGAATGTCGGCGACGACGCGCGGGCGCGGCAGCTCGATCGTGTAGACGGACTTCACCGTCGCCGGCCCCGCGGTGAGCACATAGACTTTGTCGGCCAGCGCGATCGCTTCCTCGAGATCGTGGGTGACGAAGACCACGGACGCCTTCGCCTCGGACCATAGGCGCAGCAGCTCCTCGTGCATGAGGACGCGGGTCTGCACGTCGAGCGCCGAGAACGGCTCGTCCATCAACAGGATCTCGGGACCGTTGATGAAGGTCTGCGCCAGCGCCACACGCTTGCGCATGCCTCCGGACAGCTGGTGCGGATAATGCTGCTCGAAGCGTGCGAGGCCGACGCGCGCCAGCCAATCTCGCGCCGAGGCTTGCGCCTCGGCCTTCGGCTTGCCGCGAAACAGCGGGCCGGCCATGACGTTCTCGATCACTGTGCGCCAGGGGAACAGCGCGTCGGTCTGGAACACGAAACCGATGCGCGGGTCGATGCCCTTGACCGGCGCGCCCATGACGCGGACCTCGCCGGCGCTCGGGCTGGCGAGCCCGGTGACGAGGTTGAGCGTCGTCGATTTGCCGCAGCCGGTCGGACCGACGACGGCGACGAACTCGCCGCGTTCCACGGTCATCGTGAAATCACGGATCGCGGTCAGCGATTTGCCGGTGGGGGAAAGGAAGCGGCGGCTGACGTTGATCAGCTCGATCGCCGGAGCGGTCTTTTGGACAGCCATGGTGAGCAACTCCAATAGCGGGCGACCGCCGCGCGAGGGGGATCGCCGGACATAGAAACAGAATAGGGCGGCGGCGCGAGTTCGGAACCTTCGCGCCGCCTGATCCGCTACTTCACGTTCTTCACGAATTCCGTGGTGTAGGTCTTCGAAAGATCGATCTGCTTGCCCTGCAGTTCCTTCTTGAAGGCCGAAAGCACCGTCAGAACCGTTTCCGGTCCGCCCTGCGGCATCACGCCATCCGGGGTGAACATCGCCTTGCCGGCATCAAGCGCCTTCACATAGCCTTCCTTGTCGCCGACATAGTAATCCTTCGGCATCTTTTCGGCGATCTCGGCGCCGCTGTGGGTGCTGATGAACTTCAGTGTCTTGACGAAGGCATTGGCGAGCTTCTGCACGGTATCCTTATGGGCCTCGACCCATTCGGTCTGCATGTAGAGCGAGGCTGCCGGATAGGTGCCGCCAAGCGCTGCCTTGGTGCCCTCAACCGTGCGCATGTCGACGAGAACCTTCGCCTCGCCGGTCTTGAGCAGCCGGGTGATGGTCGGCTCGGTGGTCATGCCGGCCTGGATCTTGTCCTGCTGCATGGCGGCGATGAAGGTGTTGCCGGCACCGACCGGCACCGAGGTGAACTCGCCGAGCTTGAGCCCATTTTTCACGGCGAGATACTCAGTCAGGAAGTTGGTCGAGGAGCCCAGGCCAGTGACGCCGAGGCTCATGCCCTTGAAATCGGCCGGCGACTTGATCTCCGGATGCTTGGCCGAGACCAGCTCGACCTCGCCCGGCGCCTGACTGAACTGCACGACGGATTCGACGAACTTGCCCTTGGCCTGCAGGTCGATACTGTGGTCGTAGAAGCCGACCACGCCCTGGACGGCGCCGGCCAGCATCTCGTTCTCGGCGTCGACGCCGGCTGGTTCGTTGAGCAGTTCGACGTCGAGCCCCTCATCCTTGAAATAGCCGAGCGCTTCGGCGAGCTTGGCAGGCAGGTAGATCTGTTTTTCGTAGCCGCCCACCATGATCGAAATCTTGTCGGCAGCCGATGCCGTCGTTGCGCCCGCGGCAGCCATGGCAAGCGTCAGCACCGCCGAACGCAGGGCGCATTTAGAGATGAAACCGGTCACGTAACTTCCTCCACCTGGGCGACGCGCCATACGGGCTGCGCCGCATTTCCTCCTTGCCGGCCGCTCCCCGACCGGACCGTGGCGAACGCCACAAAACTGTCATGGCATGCCCAAGCTTTCAGCTGGCTTTCAGCCATTAGAGATGTTTGAAATGGAATCCGGCGGTATTCCAATCACGAAGCGCCGAGCCCCAGCACGTCGCGCATATCGTATTCGCCCGGCGGCTGTCCGGCGACCCAAAGTGCCGCCGCGATGGCGCATCGGGCGAACATCGAGCGGTCGTCTGCCATATGCGAGAGCGTGAGCCTCTCGCCTTCGCTGAGGAAGCTGACGCTGTGCTCGCCGACGATGCTGCCGCCGCGCAGCACGGCAAAGCCGATCTCGCCGGCAGCGAGCGGGCCGGTGACGCCGTCGCGGGCGCGCTTCGCCACATCGTCCAGCCTGACGCCACGTCCCCGCGCCGTCGCCTCCCCCAGCATCAGCGCCGTTCCGGATGGCGCGTCGACCTTGAAGCGGTGATGCGCTTCGAAAATCTCGATGTCGCAGTCGTCTTCGCCGAGTGCCCGCGCCGCCTGCTCGACCAGGCCGGTCAGAAGGTTGAGCCCCAGCGAATAGCTGCCGGAGCGCACGACGGCGATTTTCCTGGCAGCGTCGGCGATCGTCTTCAGTTCGGCGGCGTCGAAGCCCGTCGAGCCGACGACCAGTGCCGGGCCGCCGCGCTCCGCGCAGGCTCTTGCCAGTTGGGCGGACGCTGCCGGCGTAGTGAAGTCGACGACGACGTCGGCCAGCGCCAGCGCCTCGTCCCGCTCGACCAGCCCCTCACCTGCGCTGCCCGACCGGTGGAAGCGGGCGGCGAGATCGAGCCGAGGGTCGGCTTCGATTGTCTCAGTCATCTGCCGGCCCATGCGGCCGAGCGCGCCGGCGACGGCTATCCTGAGCGGCTGTGGCATGGCTGGCTCCGGCTGAAAAGCGAGTCCGAACAACGACATCGTGCCGGTCTCTGGCAAGACGATTCAATTGAGGGCGCGCAGCCAGACCTTGTTGTCGTGGAAGGCGGCACCGCCATAGGGCGCCGGCGCGTCGGCGCCGGTCAGCACGTTGATGCCTTCGCCGCGCTCATGCGCGCCGTTCGGCCAGATGCCTTCGGCCACCACAACGCCGCGCTTCACCCCGTCGAAGAGTTTGGCGTGCAGCACGATATCACCGCGGCGATTGCCGACCTCGACGCGGCCGCCATCCTCGATGCCGAGCGCGGCCGCATCGTCGGGGTGGAGCAGCAGTTCCGGTCGGCCTTCCTTGGCCTTCGACACCGGCGTCTCGGCAAAGGTCGAGTTGAGGAAATTGCGCGCCGGCGAGGTCGTCAGCCGGAACGGATGCTCTTCATCCGCCACCTCGATAAGGTCGACATGGTCGGGAAATTCCGGCAGCTGTTCGACCGGCCCGAACAGGCCCATGCTCCTCGGCGGCCGGTTGGGCGCCGACTGCCCGGTCCAGTTGGGCCGGAAGTGGAATTTCTTGTCAGCATGGCCGAAGCCGTTGATGAAATGCGCGTCGTCGAAATCCGGCTGCAGGTCGACCCACTTCTGTTGCTCGAGGCTGTCGAAGCTGCCCAGCCCGCGCTTGCCGAGGATGATGTCGATATGCTCCCGTTCGGTCAGGCCGAAGCCCGGCCGGTCGCCGACGCCCAGCCGCTTGCCGAGCTCCTCATTGACATAGTGGTTGGTGCGCGGCCCTTCCGGCGGCTCGATCAGCTTGGGACCGAGCGTGATGTGCTGATTGCCGCCGCCCTTGTAGATGTCGTCATGCTCCAAGAACATCGTTGCCGGCAGCACGACGTCGGCGAGCTTGGCCGTATCGGTCATGAACTGCTCGTGAACGCAGGTAAACAGGTCCTCGCGCAGGAAACCTCGCCTCACCAGCCGCTGCTCGGGCGCGACATTGGCCGGATTGGTGTTCTGGATCAGCATCGCCGTCACCGGCGGGCCGCCATAAAGCGCATCCTCGGCGCCGGTCAGCACCGGACCGATGCGCGAATGGTCGAGATAGCGAATGTTGGGGTCGCGCATCGCGGTGCCTTCGAGCACATTCTGGTTCAGCTTGAAGATGCCGGAATTGGAATGGAAAGCGCCACCGCCCTCATATTGCCAGGCGCCGGTGACGGCGGCGATGCAGGCAGCGGCATGCATGTTGACCGAGCCGTTGCGCTGACGGGCAAAACCATAACCGAGGCGGAAGTAGGTCTTCTTCGTAGTGCCGACGAGACGGGTGAAGGCTTCGATCTCGGCGACGGAGAGCCCGGTGATCGCCGCCGCCCACTCCGGCGTGCGCGACCTCAGATGCTCTTCCAGCCCGCGCGGATCGTCGGTGTATTTTTCGAGATAGGCGCGGTCGGCAAGCCCATCGCGAAACAGCACGTGCATGGCCGCGCAGGCGAGCGCGCCGTCGGTGCCGGGCTTCAGCACCAGGCCGAGATCGGCCTGCTTCATCGTCGCGTTCTCATAGATATCGATGACGACGATCTTGGCGCCGCGCTCTTTTCGCGCCCTGGTCGCGTGGGTCATGACATTGACTTGCGTGACCACGGCGTTGGTGCCCCAGATCACCACGCAATCCGACTTCGCCATTTCGCGCGGATCGGGACCGCGCAAGGCGCCCGCACCCATCATCCAGCCGGTCCAGGCGAGATTGGTGCAGATCGAGCTGAAGAAGCCCGAATATTTTTTCGCGTGCCGCAGCCGCTCGATGCCGTCGCGCTGCACCAGTCCCATGGTGCCGGCATAGTAATAGGGCCAGACGGTTTCGGAGCCGAACTTCTCTTCGGCCGCGATGAATTTCTCGGCGACGAGATCGAGCGCGGCTTCCCAGCTCGCTTCCTTCCAGGCGCCCTCGCCCTTGGCGCCCGCGCGCACCAGCGGCTTCAAGAGCCGCTCGGGATGATGGACGCGGTCTGCATAGCGGGCGACCTTGGCGCAGACGACACCGGCCGTATAGCTATTGGCCTTGGCGCCATGCACGCGGCCGATGCGGTTCTCGTCGAGCAGCTCGACTTCGAGCGCGCAGGTGGAGGGACAGTCATGCGGACAGGCCGAATGGCCGATCCTGAGCTTGGCGTGCTGGTTCATGCGCGGGTGTGTAGCGGGTTTTCGGGGAGAGGTGTAGGGCCAGATGGAGCTCCCCCTTCTCCCCTTGTGGGAGAAGGTGGCCGAGCGAAGCTCGGTCGGATGAGGGGTGTTGGAAGGATCACTACGATGAAGAAAATTGGCGCTTGAAGCATCCCATTCTTCAGCCCCTCGTTTCTTCCAACACCCCTCATCCGTCTCGGCGCTGCGCGCCGATCCACCTTCTCCCACAAGGGGAGAAGGGGAGCTCCCTACTCCGCGATCCCCTCTTCATACTCCGCCGACATGGTCAGCCACTTGTCCTCGTTCACGGCAAGTGTGTGGGCAAGCTGCGAGCGCTCCTTGGCCAGCCGCGTCGCGGTCGAGGGGTCCTTTTCGTAGATGGCCGGGTTGGCGAGCTCGTCCTCGATCAGATCGATGCGTTTGCGGATGCGATCCATCAGCGCTTCGGTGGCGCGGATCTCCTTGGCTAAAGGCTCGAGCGCCGAGCGCCGGGCGGCCGCCTCGCGGCGGCGGTCGGCCTTGGACGCCTTGTCCGCTTCCTTCTGTTCGCGGCGGTTGGACGAGATGCCGGTGACCAGCGTCTTATAGTCTTCCAGGTCGCCGTCATAGGGATTGACCGCGCCGTCCTTGACCAGCCACAGCCGGTCGGCCGTCGCCTCCAGCAGATGCCGGTCGTGCGAGATCAGGATCACGGCGCCCGGAAAATCGTTGAGCGCATGGATCAGCGATTCACGGCTGTCGATGTCGAGGTGGTTGGTCGGCTCGTCGAGGATGAACAGGTTCGGCCCCTCGAAGGCCGACAGCCCCATCAGAAGGCGCGCCTTCTCGCCGCCGGAGAGGTCCTTCGCGGCAGTGTTCATCTTTTCGGTCGACAGGCCGAACTGCGCGACGCGGGCGCGCACCTTGGCTTCGGGCGCATCCGGCATCAGCCGGCGCACATGCTCGTAGGCGCTTTCCTCGGGGCGCAGGTCATCGAGCTGGTGCTGGGCGAAAATCGCCACCTTCAGCCCCGGCGCGACCGTCATCGTGCCGGTCTCGGCCTTGAGGCGGCCGGCGAGCAGCTTGGCGAAGGTCGACTTGCCGTTGCCGTTGGCGCCGAGCAGCGCAATGCGATCGTCGGCATCGATGCGCAGCGTCATCTTCTTCAGCACCGGATTGTTTTCGGTATAGCCGACATTGACGCCGTTGAGCGCCACGATGGGCGAGGCCACCGTCTTCACCGGCTCGGGGAAGGAGAACGGGCGCACCGTGTCGTTCACCACCGCGGCGATCGGCTTCAGCTTCTCCAGCGCCTTCAGGCGCGACTGCGCCTGCCTGGCCTTGGAAGCCTTGGCGCGAAAACGCTCGACGAAGGACTCCATATGCTTGCGCTGCGCCTCCTGCTTGGCGCGGCTCTTTTCCTGCAGCTCGCGCTGCTCGGTCAGCTGGCGCTCGAACTGGTCGTAGCCGCCGCGCCAGAAGGTAAGCTTCTTCTGGTCGAGATGGACGATCGAGTTGACGGCGCGGTTGAGCAGGTCGCGGTCGTGCGAGATCAAGAGCACGGTGTGCGGATATTTGGAGACGTAGTTCTCCAGCCACAGCGTGCCTTCGAGGTCGAGATAGTTGGTCGGCTCGTCGAGGAGCAGAAGGTCGGGCTCGGAGAAGAGCACGGCGGCGAGCGCCACGCGCATGCGCCAGCCGCCGGAGAAGGACGAGGCCGGCCGCTTCTGCGCGGCATCGTCGAAGCCGAGGCCGGCCAGGATGGTGGCGGCGCGGGACTCGGCCGAATGGGCGTCGATATCGGCAAGCCGCGTGTGGATCTCGGCGATGCGGTGCGGATCGGTGGCGGTCTTTTCCTCCACCAGCAGCGCCGCACGCTCGACATCGGCCTTGAGCACGATCTCGATCAGCGGCTCCTCGGTGCCGGGAGCTTCCTGCGCCACCTGGCCGATGCGTGTGTTCTTCGGTAGGCTGATCGAGCCGGTCTCGGAGGGGAAATCGCCGGTGATCGCCTTGAACAGCGTCGTCTTGCCGGTGCCGTTGCGGCCGACGAGACCGGCCTTGGTGCCGGCCGGCAGGGTCAGGGAGGCATGGTCGAGAAGCAGGCGCCCCGCCATGCGCAGCGAGAGGTCGTTGATGATAAGCATGGGCCGCGCTTTTGCACGGGACGTCGGCGCTTCGCAAGAGCCAGCCCGGAAGAGGCTCCTCGCGCGCGACTGCGGACCGTTCGACAAAAAACCTGGCCGCGACTGGAACCAGTTGCGGCCCAACGCGTTTGCAGGCCCGTGGTTCGCTATCTTGCGCTCGCCTTCATCTTCTTCCAGGTCGCCACGACAGCCGCGCTGGCGACGCAGGTGGTTCTGTTTGCGAACGATACCCCCTTGACAAGCGCGGCGCTCACACCGCCAGTCTTGCCTCCCGCGAGGGAGACGGCAGGCAGGCCGGAGGGACGCCAGATAGAGCACCTGCTGATCCAAATCGATCCGGCAAAACAATCTCAGGCGTCGCCTATGAACGACTGAGCGGCCGATCCGGACAGCGCTGTCCGCTGGCCTGCCGGTCCTCCGCAGAGGCTGCGGAGTTGGACGCTGCCTTGGCGCGAGATTGCCCGCTCCTGCGCTTCGCCGACCACGACCCGCTTACACTTTGCTTGCCACGTCACCGGTTTGACGTTGATGGCAGCTATCGTCTCAACCTATGCTGGCGCGAGCGGCTGGGGCCTATCCACGCAAAGGACATATCCGATGACGTGCAAGACCATCCTTCTTTCGGCCGCGCTGGCAATTGCGGCTGCCGCCATGCTGGCGATCCCTGCCCGGGCCGCGGATTGCGCGGCGGCGAAGACGCAGGCCGACCTCGCCACCTGCACAGCCAAGGATGCGGCCTCGTCCGACGTCGCGCTCAACGCCGTTTACAAGGCGCTGGCGGGACGCCTCTCTCCCGCCGACCTTGAGCGCCTTCGCGACGCGCAGCGCGCCTGGATCCCGTTCCGCGACAAGGAATGCGCCTTCCGCACCCAACCCTATGCCGACGGCTCGGCGTATTCGAGCCTGGTCGAAACCTGCAAGGCGGAATTGACCAAGGCGCGGCTGACGCAGTTGCAGCACCAGTTGCAATGCCCGGAAGGCGATCTTTCCTGCGTGCCGCAAACCGCCGGCGGCACCAAGCCAGCGCCGGCAGCTTCCGGTGCCGCGCCCGCGGCCCCAGCCCAATCAGGCCGGAACGACACCAGGCCATGCGTGCAATCCGCCGGCAAGGCGAAATCGGACCAATATGTCTCGCAATGCGTTCAGGTGTCGCCGTCGACACATCCGCCTTGCAACGGTCAGAACGCGTGCAGCATGATGATCGACGAGATCAAGCGGGGCTGCGCCATGATCGGCAACGACAATCCGCCGGCCTTCTGCTCCGCCTACAAGAACTGAGCGGCAAGGGCGGGCAGGCCCTATTGGCCAGACCCGCCTGCCACCCAAATACCGGCACGGACCCCCCCGCGGAAAGACGGCCAAGCCAACCCCGAAGTCGCGCCTCGGCTTATATTAGCGCGATGGATGCCGAAACGACCAAAAAGAGCGCCAAATCTTTTGATCCGGCCGCTATGCTTGGCGAAAAATCGATTTCGGTTTTTGCCGCAATCCTGCGAACTTATGAAAGCGTCGTGATTCGCGCGTAGGCGCCAATAAAAACCAACAATAACAACATAACTTGACTGTGTCAGGAGCTCACGATGGGCGAGGCGGCCAACGATCTGCGCATGCTGAGATATGTCGCGGAGATCACGCGCAGGCTGGCGAAGATGCTTTCGCGCACGCGCTACCAGATGCTGGTCTATTTTCTGGAGATGACGGCTGTCGAGGCGGACAGCCTTGCGGCCGAGCAGGACCGCCGCGCGGCGGCGCGCAAGCAGCCCGGCAACTGAAGGCGGCCTGGCGGGAAGACTGGCTGGCCATCCTGCGATGCAATCCATCGAGCGTAGCCGAACAATCGGCCGACGGCACCGCGTCGGCCGTTGCAGGCAGCATGGCCGTCGGCCTCAGGCCTTGGCCTTGCGCTTGCCCTTGCCGGAATCCGCGGCCGGCTTGCGGCCCAGGCCGGAAGACTTGGCCAACGCCGAGCGTGTCGCCGAATAGCTCGGCGCCACCATCGGATAGTCCGCCGGCAGGCCCCATTTGGCGCGGTATTCGTCCGGCGTCAGCCCGTGGTCGGTCGACAGGTGCCGCTTCAGCGACTTGAACTTCTTTCCGTCCTCGAGGCAGACGATGTGATCGGGGAATACCGAACGCTTCGGATTGACGGCCGGCGTCAGCGGTGCGCTCTCCTTGACGGCGGCGCCGCCGGCGAGCTTGCGCACCGACGCGCTGACGCTGGCGATCAGATCAGGCAGGCCGGAAGCCGGAAGCGGATTGTTGCCTACATAGGCCGAAACAATGTCGGCGGTCAGCTCGATTGCGGTCTTGTCATCGATATTGGACAATTTTTTCACCTTCTGCTGGCTCTCAAATGGCCAGCTGTTTTTAAGACTTTAGTCCAGGTATCATATTGGACCTGTCCCCCAACGGACCGTCCAGAGTCAGTAAAGGCACGAGACTCAATACCGAAGGTATGTTTTCACTATGAGCCGCGACCGCGCAAGTTAGGAATTCTAATACCTATAACAAACACTTTACAGCGTTGGAGGCCTACACGGGGTGCGTATGACGCAAAAGCACTTCAATTTTTGCGAGTAATTCCTGCAAAAATCGAAATTCAGGACGAAAGCCGATACTGTCGGATAGCATGGCGTCCGGGTTGCTGATCATGCCCGATTCGCCACGGAGAGTCCCTCATTTCGCCGCGGCTCGACGTTCCGCCCGCCTGTCGTCGGCCAGTATTTCCAGCACACGCTTCCAGCGCGCGCAGCGGCCGAAATCCTTCTGCTCGATGGCCTTCTCGGCCTTCATGGCGGCATAGAGCGGCGCCTCGGCGCCGAATTCCTTCACCAGCCAGTGCGCCTCTTGCCGGGCGCGGCGTTCGTCGTCGTCAACTATGATCCTTGGCATGCTTCCTGGCATGGTCTTCAGACCTCCGAGCGTTCGATGCCGACGGCAATGCAACTGCCGATGACGAGGACGGCGCCGGCAACGGCCGTCGTCGACAGGCTTTCGCCCGACAGCGCCAGTAAGAGCGTTGAAGCGATCGGCGTCAGATAAGCGACGACCGCGAGCCGTCCGCTCTGGTCGAGGCTCAGCGCACGCGACCAGAAATAATAGCCGAGCCCCATCGGCCCGGCGCCGAGATAGAGGCCAAGCAGAAGCGGCGTGCCGCTCAGGCCGGCGACGCCGTCATGCAGGCACCAGGCGAAGGTCAGCGCCACGCCGATCAGCGCCGAGGGCAGCAGAAGCCGATCCGCCGGCACGGCAAGGCGACCGACGGCTATCGAGTAAAAGGCCATGCAAAGCGCCGAGCCGAAGGCGGCGCAATAACCGACGAGGCTGCCTTCGAACCAGGCCTGCGCGCGCCCGCCGGAGATCACCAATGCCACGCCGGCGAAGCCGAGCGCGGCGGTGAGCCCGAGCAGCAGAGGCCGTTGCGGACGGCCAAGCACGATGACGGCGGCAGCGACCATCAGCGGCCAGGTGTAGGCGACCAGATTCGCCTCGATGACCGGCATCGAAGCAAAGGCGATATATTGCAGCATCATGGTGCCGACCAGGCCGATGAAGCCGACGGCGTAGGCGAGCGCGGCATTCCCCTTCTCCCCTTGTGGGAGAAGGTGGATCGGCGCGCAGCGCCGAGACGGATGAGGGGTGCTGGAAGAAACTCCAGTGTCGGCGATCCGTCCAGCACCCTTCATCCGACCTCGCTTCGCGAGGCCACCTTCGCCCACAAAGGGGGAAGGGAAGAGCCTGATCAGCGCAAAGACCAGCGCGGCGCCGCAAAACTGCAGGAACTGCACATGCGATACCGGGTGGTTGGCAAGCAACGTCTTGCCGACCAGGGCATTGGTCGCCCAGAGCGCCACGGCGCCGAAGGCAAAGGCCAGCGCCGCCGTCGAGGCGGCGCCGGGCCGGGATTGCCGGCTTTCAGCCATGACCGGGGCGAGGCTCGGCGACGCCGAGGGCAGCCGAGCCGGGTCATCACTCGCTACCACGACTCCCTGGCTCCGCCCGATACCGACTCCACGGCCGGCTTCGGCATGGGATGCTCTTCGGCATGGCGGCGATAGGCCGGCAGCTGGTTGGTCCAGACGTCGTCGGCCAGCTCGTTCACCCAGGCCCGGTCGTGATCATTGTCGGCGGCGAGGTAGAACATGCGGTTGTCGTCGACATAGGGCTTGGCCACGGAGCGCTGATTGAGCACCAGGGTGACGCGCGAGCCGAGCTGGATCGGCGCGGTGCGATGGAGCACGCCGAGGAACTGGCCAAGCGTGGCGTAGTTCATCTTGTGGTCGATGCGCATGACCTTGTTGCGCGGCAGGTCGCGGCCGGATTCGAGAATGGCGCGGCCAGTCTCGGAATCGTCGCAATAGATCTCAAGATGGCCGCCGATCAGAGGGTCGCTGATCGAGAGCGGAACGAGCTCCGTCACCGGAACGCCATCGCAGTGCCATTCGACGGCGCCGTCCTTGGGGTTCATGAAGGTGACAGTCGAGCCGACGATCGACAGCGGATAGGGTTCGAGCTTGGTGCCCATCATGTCGGAAAGCCGTTCCAGGCGCAGCTTGTCGTTGAGCAGCTCCTTGATCTCCGGAATGTAGCGGTCGGCGCCGGTGATGAAGGTGAGGTCGAGATGCTTGTGCACGGCATGGCTGGCCTTGAGCTTGAGCGCCGCCTCCTCGATCGCGGCGAGCAGTTGGGGGTCGTAGCCGTGAAGATACTGAGCGACGCCGAAGCTAGACACTTTCCACGCCGTATCATGGCCGATGATGGCTTCACGGCTCATCGCGTAGCGCAGTTCGGGGATTGTATGGGCGTTCATTCTACTTCTCCAAGGTGGGGGCAACACTTGGTAAACAGTCGATTAAGCCGCCCGCCCCTGTAAATTTAGGAATGCTGGTGCTACTTTAAGCCCAGCTAAAGGTCGAACCCCGTGCGTCTGCTCAGTCAGGTCAACTTAAACTCGCTGAAAATCGTGGAGAGCGCAGCCAGGCACCGCAACTTCACGCGCGCCGGCGAAGAGCAGTTCATCACTGCCTCCGCCGTCAGCCAGCGGGTCAAAAGCCTGGAGGACCAGTTGCGCTTCAAGATCTTCCAGCGCGGCGGCAATGCGGTGTCGCTGACGCCGGAAGGCGAGACCTATGTGGCGCGGGTGCGCGAGGCGCTGGAGCGGATCGTGGCGGCCAGCATGGAAGCGACCGGACAATCGCAGGCGCATGTGCTGAAGATCTGCGTTTTGCCGACTTTCGCCGCGCGCTGGCTGTTTCCGCGGCTTTCCGTCTTTCAGCAGAGATATCCGGATATCGAGATGCGGGTCTCGACCTCCTACGCGACACATGAATTCGCGACCTCCGAATACGACCTCGAGATCCGCTATGGCGACGGCAATTTCCCCGGCCTCAAATCCGAGCTGCTATTCAAGGAGGACCTGACGCCGGTGTGCAGCCGCAAGCTGTTCCACGAGGTGCTGGGCGACAAGCCGCTGTCCAGGGTGACGCCCGAGGACCTCAGGCACTTCACCCTGCTCCACTCCGACACCTGCACCCAGAACTGGCAGTCGTGGCTCGGCTTTGCCGGCGCGAGCTTCGTGCTCGGCGAGACCAGGAGCATCTATTTCGATTCCTGCATGATGTCCTACGAGGCGGCCAATGCCGGCATGGGCTTTGCCGTGGCCAATCGGGCCTATATGGCGAGCGACATCCGCGCCGAGCGGCTGGTGGCGCCTTTCGCGGTCCACCATCCCAACAGCGCCGGCTGGTATTTCGTCAGCCCGATCAAGGCGCTCGGCGCGCGCAAGGTGGAGGCATTCAAGCAGTGGATCATGGCCGAGGCGGCGCTGACGCAGCGCCAGTTGGACCTCGAGATCGCCGGCATGCCGGAGCGGCGGGCGGCGATGGCGTGAGCGGGCTACCCTGTCTTCAAGCCCTCCAGCCGATCAGACACAGATGAAACTATGATGGGCCATATTAAGGCATAGCCTGGCCATTGTTGTTGGTGACCTCAGCTGTTGTAGATTCCACACAATCACAAGAATTCCAGACGGATTTCCCCAAGCCTGGAAAGCCGTACTCCTGACCCAGCGGCAAGACTCAGCTATGGTTTTTCTTGCGGCGGGCCTGATTTCCCGCTTGGCCGGCGCTTTCCAGCTTCCTCCCAAGCAGCGCCGGCCTTCTTCTGTGGCGGCAGCATCATTTCCCGACTACCGCCCGCCTGTTTCCGTCCGAGTATTCCTGCGCGCTTCGGCGCCATCACTGCTTCGGCGGCGTGCCGGGCTGATCGCCGCCGGTGGTCGATTTCGGCACCGGATTCTTGTCGATTTGCGGGTTCTGGTCGACAGGCGCCTTGGTGGGCGGCACGCTGTTGTCGCAGGCGGCGAGCGCGAGCCCTGCCGCAAGAGCCAGCAGCACAGGAAGCTTCATCATGACGACCTCCTCTCGTTCGCCCCTTTCTTGAGGCAAACGGGGCGGTGGCGGTTTGGTTGCGTAGGCCAGCGGGAACCAACCCGCCGGTCTCCGGTTGAGCTTCGACAAACTAAAGCGCGTCGCGATCTTTCAGATTCGCTCCCTGCGCCTTAGGTTTTTGATTTTATGCATGTCTTTGTCCCGAAAACCGGTTCCCACTTTCGGGAGACATGCTTTAGCGAGGAGATGGTCATGATCCGTCTGCTGCTCGTCGGCCTGTTCGCCTACACCACTTACCGCGTTACGATGAGGATCATCGAGGAGATGTCCGGCGATGCCGCGCCGTTGGACGAACGGCGGAAGCTGCGGCGCCAGTCGGCGGCGATGGGGGTGGAGCCGAAAAGGTAGTTACAGCTAATCTTCCGGAGAGATGGCCGCGAGGCGGCCAGAAGGGGTAAATCGCCGGCGTTGTCTCTCGTCGCGAAAAGGCGCTAGCGCTCTACGCGAGGCGACCCCTCTGTCGCCTTCGGCGACATCTCCCCTCGAGGGGGAGATCAGCTTCTTGCGAACAAAGCGGAAACGATGCTTGATGGGCGATGAACATCGCCGCCCGTGATTCGTCCTTCGAGACACCCACCTATCTTGCCCGACTGAACGACGAGCAGCGGCTGGCGGTGGTGCATGGCGACGGCAAGGTGGCGGCCCCCCTGCTGGTGATTGCCGGCGCCGGATCGGGCAAGACCAACACGTTGGCGCATCGCGTGGCGCATCTCATCGTCAAGGGCGCCGATCCACGCCGCATCCTACTGATGACCTTCTCCCGCCGCGCCGCGGCCGAGATGGCCAAACGCGTCGAGCGCATTGCCGGCGAGGTGCTGGGGCGCGATGCCGCGATCGTCGCCGATGCGCTCGCCTGGGCCGGCACGTTTCATGGCATCGGCGCCAGGCTGCTCCGCGACTATGCCGAGCAGATCGGCCTCGATCCCGCCTTCACCATCCATGATCGCGAGGATTCGGCCGACCTAATGAACCTTGCTCGACATGAGCTCGGGCTTTCCAAGACCGAAAGCCGCTTTCCGACGAAAGGCACCTGCCTGCAGATCTATTCTCGGGCGGTGAACGCGCAGGCGCCGCTCGGCGAGGTGCTGGGCTCCGCCTTCCCCTGGTGCGCGGGGTGGGCAGAACAACTGAAGGAGTTGTTCGCCCGTTATGTCGAGGCCAAGCAGGCGCAGAACGTGCTCGATTACGACGACCTTCTGCTCTACTGGGCGCAGATGGGGGCCGAGCCGGAAATTGCCGGCCATCTTGGCTCCCGCTTCGACCATGTGCTGGTCGACGAATACCAGGACACCAACCGGCTGCAGGCCTCGATCCTGCTGGCGCTGAAACCCGACGGAGCCGGGCTGACCGTGGTGGGCGACGATGCGCAGTCGATCTATTCCTTCCGCGCGGCGGAGGTGCGCAACATCCTCGACTTTCCAAAGCAGTTCGCGCAAGCAGCCGCCGTTGTCATGCTGGAGCGCAATTACCGCTCGACCGAGACGATCCTTGCCGCCGCCAACAAGGTGATCGGCGAGGCGAGCGAGCGCTTTACCAAGAACCTCTGGACCGAGCGCCGATCCTCCCACAAGCCGCAACTGGTGAGCGTGCGCGACGAGGCCGAGCAGGCCAACTATGTCTGCCAGGCGATCCTGGCCGAGCGCGAAGCCGGCACGGCGCTGAAGGCGCAGGCGGTGCTCTTCCGCGCCTCGCATCACAGCGGCCCGCTTGAGGTCGAGCTCACGCGCCGCAACATCCCCTTCGTGAAGTTCGGCGGGCTGAAATTCCTCGATGCCGCACACGTCAAGGACATGCTGGCGATGCTGCGCTTCGCGGAGAACCCGCGCGACCGCGTCGCCGGCTTCCGCGTGCTGCAGCTTATGCCGGGCATCGGGCCTTCGGCCGCCTCGCAGATCGTCGAGGCAATGGCGACCTCGCTGGACGAGACGCTGGGCCTTGCCCGCTTCCGGCCGCCGCAGCGCGCGGCTGAAGACTGGCCGGTGTTCCTCGATATCTATAGCGGCCTGCGCACCGGGCCGAAATGGCCGGCCGATCTCGAGCGGGTCAGGCTCTGGTACGAGCCGCATATGGAGCGCATCCACGAGGATGCGATCACGCGCCGGGCAGACCTTTTGCAGCTCGAGCAGATCGCATCGGGCTATCCTCGCGCGAGCGCTTCCTGACCGAGCTGACACTCGACCCGCCCGACGCCACCAGTGACCAGGCCGGCCCGCCGCATCGCGACGAGGACTACCTCATCCTGTCCACTATCCATTCGGCCAAGGGGCAGGAATGGAAGAACGTCTTCGTGCTCAACACCGTCGACGGCTGCATCCCGGCCGATCTCGGCGTCGGCACCAAGGAGGACATTGAGGAGGAACGCCGGCTGCTCTATGTGGCGATGACGCGGGCCAAGGACAGCCTGCACCTGGTGGTGCCGCAGCGCTTCTATCCGCACAACCAGCCGGCGCGCGGCGACCGCCATGTCTATGCCTCGCGCACCCGCTTCATCCCCGCCTCGATGCTTTCCGCCTTCGAGCAGACGTCGTGGGTAAGTGCTGCGATCAAGGACGACCCGCGCCAAAGGCCGGGCGTCAAGGTCGACCTCGGCGCGCGCATGCGCGGCATGTGGAAATAAAACATGTCTGGGAATCGGTTTCGGGACAAAGATATCCGCAAAATCAAAACCTAAAGCGTAAGGAGCGAATCCGAAAGATCGCGACGCGCTTTAGGCCATCCGCCCAGAAAATATCGCGGACGCCGCTCCGCACCAGAACGCCAAGACGGGCGGCCGGCCTGCGCTTTCGTCGTGGAACTTTTCACCCGGGAAAGGGTTTCCGTTAGGAAAATCTAATGCAAGGAGGCAGCAATGAAGAACCTCATTCTAGCCGCCATGCTTGGCATGGCCGCCATGGCGCCGATAACGGTTCCGACCCAGGCGGCAAGCCTGACCATCACAACCGATGACGGCATGGGCAGGTACAATGACGACTATTACTGGCGGCGCCACCATATGCGCAGCGACGACTGGCGCTACAGAGGCCGGTACGAGATGCGCGGCGGATATCGCTACGGCGACCGTCACGACTGCATGGTCAGGGTGCACAAGCGCTGGCATCACGGCCATTGGGTCGTGAAGCGAGTCTCTAGCTGCGGCCTCCACCGAGGCTGGTACCGGTAAGGCCGGATCTGCCGCCGACGTGTGACGCGGGCCTCGAAGCGGCACCGCCGAGGACGGATGAGAAATGCGCTTAATTCCATCGGCGACGAACTGGCGGCAACGGCTGGGTGAGCTGGCCGGCCAGCTTTTCGTCAACATTGTCGCGATGTTGTTCGCCGGAGTTGCGATCCTTCTGCTGGTGCTGTCGGCGCATTACCACGTGCCGCAACCCCCAGCAGAAGTGGCAATCACCGCCGGCTCCGGCCCGTGATGGCCGCTCTTTTTGGCAGGCGCGAAAAGATCCCTGGCCCGAGGAACCTCCTGCCGCAAGGCGCGTTGGGTGGCGTCCTACCCCAAGACCGAGGTTGGCAGCCCCGCCACCTCCGCCCATTCGAGAGGTCTAAATGCACGACAGGATGTTCTTCACCCCAGTCGCGGTCAGTGTCGGCGCGGGCCACAAGCGCATGATCGCCTCGCTGTCAGGCATGCACGAGTTCCTGACCGAATTCCCGCCGTCGCGCCGGAGGCTGAGCTACGGCGCCGCGGTGAAGGCTTGCGCGGCCGCGCGGGCCGGCGAAATCTCCGCCGAGTCGGCGCGCGAGGCCCTGATCACCTTCGCGGTAACCGCCGGGATCCTGTGGCCGTCGGACCAGCCGACCGTCTCGGTGAAGCCGGTCGCGCGCGGCCAGAGTGGCTTCGCCGCCTGAGATCGGCTCCACCCGGCACGGATCCCCACAACCTGCCCGAGATGGTTCTCGGGCGGCATGACAGATTCCGCAAATTATCCCGCCGCTGCGTGAAACGTCGCATGGAACGGTCCGTTGCGTGAAACACCGCATAGAACAGGCGGCTGCGTGAAACACCGCACAGAACGTTCGCCTCCCCCATGCAGGTTTGCGCACATCCAGCAAGGGGGCGGATGTTGCTCGATCGCGACCAGTTCAAGCCGGCGGCGGAAATGAGGCTCGGCCGGGACAAGTCGTCGATCCGGGTTGCGATAACCGACCCGGCGGCGTGCGAGCTCGGCGAGGCCGTCTATGCCTGGATAACCGCCGACGGCAAGCCGGTCACGATCGGCGCTTCGCGCGCGCCGGTCGGCAAACGCCTGCTCTCCTATCCCGGGTACATCAACCGGAGCCTGGCCGGACATGGCGGCGCGACGCCGAAATGGGAAGCGCTGAAGTGGCTTGGCCTGCTCACGGCGCATGGCATGCTGCAGTCGTGCACCAGCCGGAGCCGGCATTGACGGCGGCGGGCCTTATCCGGCCCTATCTCGACGTCGAGCGCCAGCTGATCCGTCAACACAGGCCGCTGCTAACCGCAGCCACCAGTGACAGCTCTCCGGTCTCTGCAGAGCAGAGCCGATCAATGAAACGTTCCGGCGACTTCGTCCCGAAGCACGTTGCGCGGGTTTTCGAAGCTCACCTGGTCGCGTCCGTTCGACTTCGCCCTATAGAGATGCCTGTCGGCGACCTGGAACATGGCGTGATAGGTGGTAGGCCCGCTGAAGGCGATGCCGCCGATGCTGACCGAGAGCGGACATGGCTGGCCGCCGGGCGCGAACTCGGCCTCGCGGATGCGCAGCCTGATCGATTCCGCGACCAGGAAAGAGCGCGTCGCGTCGGCGCCCGGAAGGAAGACCGCGAATTCCTCGCCGCCGATGCGCCCGACGATGTCGGCGCCGCGGAGCTGGCCCTGGATCGTCCTGGCGATCAGCTTCAGCGCCTGGTCGCCGCAGTCATGGCCGAGACGGTCGTTGATCGACTTGAAATGGTCGGCGTCGACGATCAGCAGCGCGCCGGCATCGGCGACGTCATGACTGCGCGCCTGCTCGAGATAAGCCTCGACCAGCATCGAGAAGGCGCCGCGATTGAAGACCGCCGTCAGGCTGTCGGTCGCGGCGACGATGCTGAGCTTTTTCTGGGCGATCGCCAGCTGGCGCATCTTCCACATCAGGAAGAAAAGGAAGGAACCGCCAAGGACAAGCGGCAGGAACAGGTCGGTGAGCTCAGCCCAGAGCAGCGCGTCAGGCGACAGCGAGGGAAAATTGAAGGAATCGACAAAGAAGGCCGCAGCAATGAAGAAGGCCGTGCCCGTGATGGTGACGGCCACGACCCTGCCCCAACTGGTGGGGGACAAATCGATGCGCATGGCATTTGCTCCCACTGCAACTGCCCTATTGTGCAGCGCGAGCGCAAACGAAGTCCTAATACATTAGCTTCAATGCAGGTTTGGTTAACCGGCAGCCAAGCTCGGCAAGACGCGGCGCGGTTCCAGAAAGCCCGCCACCGTAGCGGCGGGCTTTCCTGTTGCGAACCGCGCGGTTTTCAAGCAGTTGCCGGACTGAAAGCAGCCGGACGCTTTCCCGATTGCTTTAGGGCGAGGTCGTGCCGCCCGAACCGCCCAAGGTACCGCTACCGCTGAGGCCACCGGTTCCACCGAACATGCCGGAACCAGTGGTGGTGCCCATGGAGCCGCCAACCGAGGTGCCGGCGCCGGTATTGAGGCTGCCGGAGCCGCCCACGGTGCCGGTGCCGCTGACGCCGCCCGTGGCGCCGAACGTGGTGCCCGCAGTGCCGCCGATCGAGGTGCCCGTACCGATGTTGAGGCCGCCGATGCTACCCACGCCGACGCCGCCGATGTTGCTGCCAAAGCCCGTGCCGAGACCGGTCGAGCCCCCCGTGCCGATAGTCAAGCCGCCCGGGCTACCGGTGCCGCTGTTATCGATGCCAAAGCCGATGTCCAGACCATCAGCATGTGCCGGCACAACGAGAATGGCGATGCCGCCGACCAACACGCCGGCGATTTTCTCTGCGATACCATCATGGCATTCTCCTTCGTTGCCACAATTTTTTCCACACCGCATCGTCGGAGCACTGCGTCCGTGCCTATGCCTGTGCGAAAGGGAACGAGGGGAATACGAACGGAATCCGTCAGGGTTCCATTTTTCAGGGAAAAATTCGTCGTTTCAAAACGATATACGAGTTTTCCTTAATGTTTGAATCTCATCAACGATCGGGATCCGCCGAGGCAAGGCGCGACAAGCAGCATCGCATTGGTCTTGCAGGCGGCGATGCCCCGCGCCTTTTCCGACGAAACGCGGGGCCACGGTATGGGAGCGCCTGTCCGACGCATGATCGCTGCCGAACCGCGACCTGGAACCGAGCCACCGGTGATGCATCGCCCAAAGCAACGTCTATGGACGAACGCCACGCATCAACGACGCGAGATCATGAGGCAGAGCGCCCTCAGATCGCTGTCATAAGTTCCTGCGCTGGACAGCACCTCGGCGCAGCGCTTCTTCATCCTGGTCAGTTGCGTGCTGGACAGCTGGGCCACGGCCGTCCTCGCTCGGGACGTCACGACCGATGCCTCAGGCGCAGTTGGCACGCTCAGCGGAGCGGTCCCGACGCCAACGCCGGTGTCGTCGCCGGCCCCGAGACCAAGAGTTGTGGCGGCGCCGTCGCCAACATTTGCGTCCACGGCGGCCTCGACGCCGTTAGCGCCGCCGATGGATGCCGTGGCGTCGGCGTCGATGCCGTTCGAGCCACCGACCGATGCGACGGCGCCGGCATTCACGCCGCTCGTCCCACCGACCGAGGAGCCGAGGCCGGCATTGATGCCTCCCCTGCCGCCGACAGACGCGCCGACACCGACGCCTATCCCATCCGCGTGGGCCGGGGCGGCCAAAACAGCAACAATTGTGCCGCAGGCCAGAGTTCGAGCGACTTTCTGAGCGATGCTAGGCATGACACTCTCCTCTAAATAAGCTCCTCTTGCATTGCTCATGCAAGTAGTGATTGCCTGCACGAGCGGAGCGCACGAATAGTTACGCGCAGACTTTCGCTCAGTTTCGCCAGCTCATTTGCAAGAATTGGCTTTGGTTTTTCATTTATTGACGCAATGTATCGAAATATATTATAATTTGTTTAATATTTACTTTGTTTGACTTTAATCGGCATAATCTCGAACCTAAATTCTGGTGTCCGGGATATGGCCGGGCCGGGCCGCAGGGGACTGTTCGGGGATGCGCCGCCGTGGCAACGCTGCTCGAACGCGGGAGTTCCTCCAGGGCGAGCGCCTCAGGCGTAGGCGCGGCCTTCCTCGGAGCGCTGAAACAGCATCAGGTCCAGCGGCACGGATGGTCTGCCGAGCGCGGTGAGGCACATATGCGCCTGGCCGCGATGGTGGGTCTGGTGGTTGAAAAGATGGCTGAGCGCCGGCGCCAGCCGCTGCGAGACGGTGCGCATGTCCGTCGTTATATAGGAAAAACGTCCGGTGAGCGCCTTGTCGGTCATGCCGCTCACCCAGTCGACGATCCTCCTGTCCTCGGCCTCGCGTGCCAGGCGCAAGCCTGGGAAGGCGCTATAGAGGATCGTCGCAAGGTTTGAGGGCGCGTCCCCCTCGCCCGTAAAGCGCTTCATCCAGACGCGGTCGGTGACGAGCAGATGGTTGAGCGTGCCCAGCATCGAGCCGAAGAAAGCGCCGACGTCGTGGCCGAGTTCTTCCTCGTGGAGATCGGCAGCGGCATCGTAGATGCGCGCGTTGGCCCATTGATTGTAGGCCGCAAACATCATGAAATGCTGTTTCATTCTTCCATCCGGCTCGCCACGAATCCCGGCTCTTCGTAACCCGCAGGAACCGCAATGACCATTCTGTTCTATGACCTCGTCGGCCACGACACGCAACGCCCGTTCAGTCCGCATTGCTGGAAGACGAAAATGGCGCTGGCTCACAAGGGGCTCGACGCCACCAAGGTGCCGACGCGCTTCCTGGAAGTGCCCAAGGTGGAGGGTGGCGTGTCGAAGACGGTACCGGTGATCCGCGACGGCGACCGCGTGGTGGCCGATTCCTTCGCCATCGCGCTCTATCTCGACGAGGCCTATCCGGAGCGACCGACGCTGTTTTCCGGCGAAGGCGGCAAGGCGATGGCGCGCTTCATCGAGCGCTGGTCGCAGCTCACCATCCATCCTTACGTCGCCACAGTGGCGCTCACCGACCTCAACGCCATGCAGGACGAAACGAATGCCCGCTACTTCCGCGAGAGCCGCGAGCAGAGCTACGGCAAGCGGCTGGAAGATGTGGTGGCCGGCCGTGATGCTGGGCTCGCCGGCTTCCGCGCCTCGCTGAAGCCGCTGCGCTCGATGTTCAGCTACCAACCCTTCATCGGCGGCGAGGCACCACTGTTTGCCGACTACATCGTGTTCGGGGCGCTGCAATGGGCGCGCATCGCCTCGCCCTACCGGCTGCTCGAGGCCGACGACAGCGTCGCGCAGTGGTTCGAACGCTGCCTCGACCTGCATGGCGGGACCGGCCGGCAGGTTGCGGCGGCGGCGTGACCGGACAGGCCGCGAGGGGCAGGATCGTCATGCTGCGCTATGAGATGCAAGCCGAGATCTGGGTCTATCCCGGCAAGGGCGGCTGGCATTTCGTGACGCTGCCGGCCGAGTTCGCGGCGCGGATCAAGGCGGCGATGGCGGGGCTGGCGCGGCCCTGGGGCTCGCTCGGCGTGATGGCCGTCATCGGCAAGACAAGATGGAGCACATCGCTCTTCCCCGACAAGGCTTCCGGCAGCCTGCTCTTGCCGGTCAAAGCCTCTGTGCGGCAGCGCGAAGGGCTCAAGGGTGGCGACACCCCGACCCTGACCATCGAGGTCGAGCTGTAGGGTCTAGTTCGGCGCGCTCTTGTCGACCAGCCTGACGCAGATCGGATCGCCTTTTTCCATGCGCGCGCATTGCCATTCCGGGCCAAAGCCGAAATTCTGCTGTCCGGTTTGCGGAAAGAACAGCAGGACGAAGACGATCGCGGCAAGAACCACGGCCGCCAGCAGGATGCCGGCGACATCGCCGCGTCTCAGGTATGGCCAGTTCATCGCCTCCGGCTCCGCTGCGGCGACACTCCGAGCTGCACGCGAAGCGCGCCCGCAGCCGTCTAATTATCCCAAAACAGCCTGCCTTGACCAGAAGCCGCCTCCCCTTGGCAAGGTGCGAAGCGGCCTGTATAGAGCCCGCCACTCCAATCTCCATTCCCAGAACAAGGACGAGCCAATGGCGATCGAACGCACCTTCTCCATGATCAAGCCGGATGCGACCAAGCGCAACCTGACCGGCGCCATTACCAAGATGTTGGAAGACGCGGGCCTGCGCGTCATCGCGTCGCGCCGCGTGTGGATGAGCCGCCGCGAGGCCGAAGGCTTTTACGCCGTCCACAAGGACCGCCCGTTCTTCGGCGAGCTGGTCGAGTTCATGTCGTCGGGCCCGACCGTCGTGCAGGTGCTGGAAGGCGAAAACGCCATTGCCAAGAACCGCGAAGTGATGGGCGCCACCAACCCGGCCAACGCCGTCGAGGGCACCATCCGCAAGGTGCATGCGCTGTCGATCGGCGAGAATTCGGTGCACGGCTCGGACGCGCCGGAAACCGCCGCGCAGGAGATCCGCTACTGGTTCTCCGACACCGAAATCGTCGGCTGAACGGCAAGCTTCGGCTTTGTAGTGAAGGCGGCCTCGGGCCGCCTTTTTCGTGCGGCGGGGTGGGCGACCGAACCGCGCGCCCTAGATCAAACTGATCGGCGACAGATGACAAGGGCGTCGCCGACTGTGAGCGACCATCGCGCTTCCGCCCACGAGTAGGGAGGGAAGCATGATCAAACCCCATGTTTCCAAAAGCGGCGTTGCATATCCGGACGATCTCGTCCTGTTGAAGCGTATCTATGACCAGGTCTGCGAAGAGCGGGGCATTACCCGCGGCAGCCCCGAAGCCTCCGAGCTGGCGATCGAAGCCATGAAGCTCTTTTCCGCGGGCATTTTCGACGAAGACGCGATCGGCCGCCATCTTCGCCATGGCTGATCGAACGGTCGGTCGGGTTCAATCCCCGTCGCCGTAGCGGATAACCTCGACCTTCTCCCTGGTGATCAGGCAGCTGTTGGTCAGCGCCTTGATCTGAGGGATCAGCGCATCGACCTTCTCCGGCGCATCGACGATCTCCACGACGATGGGCAGGTCCTGCGACAGGCGCAGGATCTTGGCGGTGTGGAGCACGCTCGAGCGGCCGAAGCCGAGCGGCCCCCTGAGCACGGTCGCGCCGGCCATGCCGGTCTCGCGTGCCTTGATGACGATCGCCTCGTGCAGCGGCTTGCCGTCGGCCGCCTTGTCGTCCTCGCCGAAGAAGATCCTGAGCAGCACGCATTGGCTGGGAAGTTCCATGTTCTCCTCCCTGATCACCTGGTGATCGGCAAGCGGTTGAACCTGGCCGCCATGAGATAGCCGAGCCAGGCAGAAGCGAGCGACAGCACCACGACACCGACAAGATAGGTCGTGGCAAGGCTAAGGTCGCCCTCGAAAAGCAGGATGAAGGTGTCGAGGCTCATCGCCGAAAAGGTGGTGAGGCCGCCGCAGAAGCCGCCGGTGACGAACTGGCGGCCGGCCGGGCCGATCATCAGGCGCCCGTCCGGCCGGGTCAGCGTGGCGAAGAACATGATGACCCACGAGCCGACGACATTGACGAAAGCCGTTGCGAGAAGCGCGCTCAGGCCCATCAGCGAGACGATGACGTAGCCGGACAGGAAGCGCACCAGGGAGCCCATGGCTGCGCCGCAGCCGACCGCCAGATAAAGCTGCAGGGCCGTCCGTCCGTCGTTTCCGGACATGGCGCCCTACCCCGCCATCCGCGCGACGGCCCAAAAGCCGAGCGCTACGGCAAGCACGCAGAGCGCCGCCGAAGCGACGGTGTTGAAGACGGCGAGCCGCCGTTCGCCGTCGAGCGCCAGGTTCAGCGTCTGCAGGCAGAAGGACGAAACCGTGGTGTAGCCGCCGAACAGGCCGACCACGATCAGGTCGCGCACCAGCTCGGCGGAAAAGACGCCGCCGACTGCGCGGGCCGCACCGGCGAAGGCGCCGATGGCGAGCGCGCCGGAGACGTTGACCGCCAGCGTGCCCCAGGGAAAGGTCTCGCCGACGCTGCGGCCGACAAGCCCCGACAGGAAGAAGCGGGAAATACCGCCGAAGAACCCGCCGATCAGGACCAGGGCGCAGGCCGCAAGGGTCATCGCTTCATGCCTTTCCAAATGCGATTCCACTCAGGGAATCACGTTAGCAAAGCAGGCACGATGCGAGCGGGAAAAAACAAATCCTGCCGCGCAAAGCACGCCTGGCAGGAGTCATCAGCCCAAAGGGCGGTTTCGGGGGAACCCCATCCCCATTTTCGGGGGAAACTAGGTGGTTGCGGCGGCGCGGTCAATCGGGCGTCGCATTCCTTCGCGCCCCCCTCTGGCCTGCCGGCCATCTTCCCCACAAGGGGGAGATCGGAAGTCGCCGCCGCTTTCGCCAATCGCCAACGTTGCAGAATTTGGGCTGCCGACGAAGCTGCCAATCTCACCCCATGTGGGGGGAGATTGGCAGGACAGAGGGGGGCGCTGCCTCGCCGGCATCAGAAGATGCGTTACTTCGCTTGGCGGTCTTTCACATTCGCATGATCGTTCGCCGCGTCCGTATCGGTGGCCGGCGTCTTCGTCTCCTCGCCGGTAAACGGGCTGCCCTGCCCGGGTGCGAGGTCGCCGCTATGGCCGGCCTTGTTGGTCTGGAAGGGCTGGCTGTCGGTGCTTAGCCCATGCTGCTCGGCGTTGAACAGATGGTCGTCCGCCCTGGCGAAGCCGGCGAAGGCCATCAGCGATACAACTGCGGTGGCGAGAATGAGCGCGTGCTTTTTCATTTCTGGTCTCCTTTGAGGGCCAGATCGAGCCGCGCATTCGGTCTGGCGGTTTCAGTGAAGGACGTTTTCGGAAACATCCCTTTTGCCTGCCCGCCATATGGGAAGTGAACGTTTCGCGTGCCCGGATTATTCCTAACAATTGCGGCCGCGGGAAATTCCGGCATTCCGCGCCATTCGCCCTGCGGGCGTCAGGACGCCGCCATCTTCAACACGATGGTCTGCGGCTTGCCTTCCAGCGGATCGACCTGGTGGCGGGTGTCGGCCACGAACAGCAGCCGGTCATCGACGATGATGCGAGCCTGCAGCGCATAGGTCCTGCCGGGCAGAACCGCCTTCGGATCGAAGCCGATCTCGAACTTGATCGGCACCTGGCCGGCCGGCACGATCTTGCGTTGGCCGATGATCGTCGCCGGCGCGTCGGCCAGCGAGACGTCGGCGAGCTCGACCGAAAGCACGGCATCAGGCGGCAGCGCGATGCGCTCGCGATAGGTAACTTCGCCTGTCAGCGTCTTTTCGGCGGCGCCCGAGAGTTCCGGCACGGCAAGCACGCCGACCACCAGCGGCACCAGGCCGAAGATGAAGAATTCCGCGATCCTGTCCAGCATGAGATTGCTCCGCCCAGCAAATCAAACCGATTTGCAGGGTCGGTAAGGATTGCGGTCGTTCAATGGCGGGGGCCGGATTTATTCACCCGACTTCTTCCAGCGGCCGGCCGCTTCGTCGTCGGCTTCCTTGGCCTCGACCCAGCCGCCTTCGGAGCCGTCGGCGCGGTGCTCCTTCTTCCAGAAGGGCGCGCGCGACTTCAGATAGTCCATCAAGAAATTCGCCGCCTCGAAGGCCGCTTGCCGGTGCGCGGAGGCCGCGACCACGAGCACGATGTTCTCGCCGGGCGAGATCTTTCCGTGGCGGTGGACGACGGTAAGCCCCTGCAGCGGCCAGCGCAGAACCGCCTCGGCGGCGATGCGGCCGATCTCGGCCTCGGCCATGCCCGGATAGTGCTCGAGCTCGAGCGCCGCGAGCGTGCCCTCTTCGTCGCGGCAGAGGCCCGAGAACGTGACCACGGCGCCGATGTCGGCGCGGCCCTTCGTCAGGGCGGCGATCTCGGCGGCGACGTCGAAATCCTCGCGCTGGACGCGAATGGCCGGCACGATCGTGCTCGCCACCTCAGCCTCCGGTCATCGGCGGAAACAGCGCGATCTCTCGCGCGCCCGCGATCTTGTCGCGGTGGCCGACATGTTCCTGGTTGATGGCGACGCGGATGACGTCCGGATATTGCAGGGCGTTTTCATATTCCTCGCCGCGCGACTTCAGCCAGCGCAAAAGGTCGGCAACGGTCTCGATGCCGGCCGGCAGCTCGACATGCTCCTCCGGCTTGCCGATCCGTTCGCGCACCCAGGCGAAATAGATGAGTTTCGTCGACATTTCACTCGTCCATGATGTGCTTCAGGCCGGCGCGGAAATAGTCGTAGCCAGTATAGAGCGTGACGAGCGCTGCGATCCACAGCAGCACCAGGCCGATCTGGGTGGTCAGCGGGAAGATCTTGTCGCCAGCCGGGCCGACGAGCAGGAAGGCGATGGCGACCATCTGGATGGTCGTCTTCCATTTGGCGAGCTGCGTCACCGGCACCGAGACCTTCAGCGCGGCGAGGTACTCACGCAAGCCCGAGACCAGGATTTCGCGGCACAGGATGATGATCGCCGCCCAGAGCGACCAGCCGGCGATGCCGCCATGGCGGTCGGTGTCCGCGGCCAAAAGCAGCAGGCAGGTGGCGACCAGAAGCTTGTCGGCGATCGGGTCGAGCATCTTGCCTATGTTGGAGGTCTGCTGCCAAGCGCGCGCGAAGTAGCCGTCGAAATAGTCGGTAATGGAGGCGAGCAGGAAGATGACCAGCGCCGACCAGCGGGCGAAGTCGGAGGATTTCAGATGCCCCTCGAGGAAAAAGCACAGCACCACCAGCGGCACCGCGATGATGCGGGCGTAGGTGAGGATGTTCGGCAGGTTGAACGCGCGCTGGGCCATATGTGATCGGGAACTCTTCTCCGCCTGCCTACTCAAATCAGAAGCCGATGTGGGGGGTCAACAGGCGAGATTCGATTGGTCAGCGCAAAATAGGCGCAAGAATGGTCAGCTGTCATGAAAATGGTTGTAGACCAGCTTCGCCACATGCTCGGAAATGCCGTCGACCTTGACCAGGTCCTCGACCGCGGCGCGGCTGACCGCCTTGGCGGTGCCGAAATGGTGGAGCAGCGCCCGCTTGCGGCCGGGACCGATGCCGGCGATCTCGTCGAGCGGGCTCTTGACCATCTCCTTCTTGCGGCGGGCGCGGTGCGAGCCGATGGCGAAGCGGTGCACCTCGTCGCGCAGGCGCTGGACGAAATAGAGCACCGGGTCGCGCACCGGCAGCATGAAAGAGTCTCTGCCCTTGACGAAGAAGCGCTCGCGCCCGGCGTCGCGGTCGGGCCCCTTGGCGATACCGATGGCGACGACGCGGTCCTCGATGCCGAGATCGGACAGGATCTTGCGCACCGCCGTCATCTGACCCTGGCCGCCGTCGATCAGGATGACATCCGGCCAGGCCGGGAAGCCGCCGTTGCCTTCGACAAGGTCCTCGGCCGTATCGTCCTCGGCCTCGGCGCCCGTCGCGCCTGAAGATTTGGTGTCGCCGTGTTCCCTGAGCAGCCGCGAGAAACGCCGCTCCATCACCTCGCGCATCATGCCGAAATCGTCGCCCGGCGTGATCTCGGTCGAGCGGATGTTGAATTTCCGGTACTGGTTCTTCA
This sequence comes from Mesorhizobium sp. WSM4884, assembly GCF_029625675.1. NCBI lineage: Bacteria > Pseudomonadati > Pseudomonadota > Alphaproteobacteria > Hyphomicrobiales > Phyllobacteriaceae > Mesorhizobium > Mesorhizobium sp. WSM4884. Next base: position 96,681 of record NZ_JARTVO010000014.1, on the reverse strand, counting down.
CGAAGCCTTCCGGCCCGGCGACGACCATGGCGCCGACCGCGTTCGTGCCCATGATGTGCGAGTTGTCGTAGACCTCGATGCGCGCGGGCGGCTTTTGCAGGCCGAAGGTCTCGGCGAAACCCGTGAGCAGCCGCGCCTGGGTCGAGGTTTCCGCCAGCCGCCGACCGAGCGCCTCGCGGGCGTTCTGCAGCGCGTGGTCGGTCAGATCCTTCTTCTCGCCGCGCTGCGGCACCGAGATCGCTATCTTGCGTCCGGCGCGGGTGGAGAGCGCTTCGGCGAGCAACTCCTGCTCCTGCACGGCCTGGGAGAGAAGCAGCGCACGCGCCGGCAGCTTGTCGTCATAGAACTGCGCCAGGAACGAGCCCAGCACCTCGGCGGGCTCCAGCGCCGGATCGGCCTTGGGGAAGTAAGCGCGGTTGCCCCAGTTCTGGCCGGTGCGGAAGAAGAACACCTGGATGCAGGTCTGGCCGCCTTCCTGGTGGATAGCGAAGACGTCAGCCTCCTCGACCGTCTGCGGGTTGATGCCCTGATGCGCCTGCACATGCGAAAGCGCCGCGAGGCGGTCGCGATAGATGGCGGCGCGCTCGAAATCGAGCTCTGCCGAGGCCTGCTGCATGGCGGCCGAAATCTCGGTCTTCACCTTCTGGCTGCGGCCGGAGAGAAAATCCTTCGCCTCGGCGACCAGCTCGGCATAACCCTGATGCGAGATTTCGCCGGTGCAGGGGCCGGCACAGCGCTTGATCTGGTAGAGCAGACAGGGCCGCGTGCGGTTCTCGTAGAAGGAGTCCGTGCAGCTCCGCAGCAGGAAGGCGCGCTGCAGCGAATTGATGGTGCGCCCGACCGCGCCGGCCGACGCGAAGGGGCCGAAATAATCGCCCTTGCGCGAGCGCGCGCCGCGATGCTTGTAGATGCCGGGCGAGACATGGTCGCCGGTGAGCAGAATGTAGGGAAACGACTTGTCGTCCCGCATCAAGACGTTGAAGCGGGGCCTTAGCCGCTTGATGAGGTTCGCCTCGAGCAGCAGCGCCTCGATCTCGGTGCGGGTGACGACGAACTCCATCGTCGCCGTCTCGCGCACCATGCGGCCGATGCGCGCCGTGTGGAAACGCCCCTGCGCGTAGTTGGTGACGCGCTTCTTCAGGCTGCGCGCCTTGCCGACATAGAGCACGTCGCCGGCGGCGTTCATCATGCGGTAGACGCCGGGCTGATTGGGCAGCCGCTTGACGAAGGTCTGGATCACCTCGGCGCCGACCATGCCGTCGGCGTCGCCGGCATGCGGCGTCCAGTCTATCGCGGTGAAGGCGACGTCGGGACCGGCGAGAACTGCCTCGGGCTCGACGATCTCCTCCGCCGCCTCGTCCTCGATGTCGATTTCGGGGTCGACATCGGGCGGCAGATCGGCGGCGCCGTCTCGTCCATGCTTGTGATCTGCGGGACTCATTCCACCATGCCTGTCACATCCGGCGTCTGCCATGCAAGATGCTGGCCGCCGTCGAGCGCGATCATCTGGCCGGTCACCGAGCGCGCCTCCCAGAGATAGCGGATGGTGGCGCCGAATTCCGGCAATTGCGGGCCGCGCTTCAGGATCAGGCCTTCGACCTGCCTGCCGAAATCCTCGTCGTCCTGGCGCTTGTTCTTCAGCGTCGGGCCAGGACCGATGGCGTTGACGCGAATGCGCGGCCCCAGCGCCTGCGCCAGCATCTGGGTCTGCGTCCACAAGGCCGATTTCGACAGCGCATAGGAAAAATAGCGGGGCGTCGGCCGCCAGACACGCTGATCGACGACATTGACGATCAGCCCCTCCGCGCCTTCCGGCAAGGCGCTGGCAAAATTCTGCGCCAGCAGCGCCGGCGCCTTCACATGGATGGCGAAGTGGCGGTCCCAGGCCTGCCAGTCGAAATCCTCGACCCGGTCGTCGACGAACAAAGAGGCGTTGTTGACGAGCAGCGTCACCGGGCCAAGGGCGGCTTCGGAGCGGCCGACGACATCGCCGACCGCGTCCATGTCGGTGAGATCGGCGACAACCACGGCGGCGCGGCCGCCCTTGTCCCCGATGCGGCTTGCCAGGGCCTCGGCCTCGGCTCCGGAACGGTTGGCGTGGATGGCGACGGCAAAGCCATGCGCGGCCAGATCCTCGACAATCGCCTTGCCGATCCTTCTCGCTCCCCCCGTCACCAGCGCCACGCCAGCGGCTTCATTCATGTTGTCAATCCTCAATCGGCTTCACGATTCCGGGAAGCCGGCACAATATGACGGGCCAAGCGTTAAATGCCATTTCCACCTGGGGCAGGAATGTGGCGAAGCGGCCCGTATGCACGCTTGCCGGCCCGGATTCGGGGGTTCTCATAGCGCAATATATGTCGCCGGACCCCTTGAACCAAGCGGTGTGCAGCGCAACATAGTTAGCCTGCTGACATTCGCTGTTGCGAAGTTGCAACGTCACCTTTCAGCCTCATTCGCGCCAGGGAATGACCCAAGTTCAGGTTCGCTTCAGCCGTATTTCAACACGACATTTGGAACCGTTGAGCGCCAGGCCCGTTTTTCCCCCCGGACGGGCCGGGGCATTCATGAACATAAAAAGCCTAGTGTCTTGTGGCTTAAGGAGTAAACAACAATGCAAGCCAATCTCAAGTTTGCGCGGCCGCTGGCGGTTGCGCTCGGGCTCTTCGCCCTCGGCGGTACCGCTTATGCCGCGGACGTGGTCCAGGAAGAGCCGCCGGCCCCCGCCCCGGTCGCCGAACTCCCCGTCGCCTCCTGGGCCGGCCCCTATGCCGGTATCAGCCTCGGCTACGGCTTCAGCGGCCATGCCGATGCCAGGGACCAGGGCGTCAACGTGAAGACCAAGGGTTTCATCGGCGGCGTCTTCGGCGGCTATCAGTGGCAGCAGGAGAACTTCGTCTACGGCGCTGAAGCCGATCTCGGCTACAACGGCGTCAAGGGCGACAGCACCGGCATCCATGCCAAGGGCGGTCTCGAAGGCTCGCTGCGCGCTCGCCTCGGCTATGCGGTGACCCCGGAAATCCTGCTCTACGGCACCGGCGGTCTCGCCGCCAAGAACCAGAAGATCACGGATGACGCCCTCCTCACCAACGAAAGCAAGGCAATGGTCGGCTGGACGGCTGGCGTCGGCTCCGACATCAAGATCACGGACAACGTGTTCGGCCGCGTCGAGTATCGCTACACCGACTACGGCGACAAGGACTTCGGCGCAACCGGCAACGTCAAGTCGAAGGACAACCGCGTCACCTTCGGCGTCGGTATGAAGTTCTAAGTCGTCCAAGCCACGACACGGAAAGCCGGGCCTCGCGCCCGGCTTTTTTTGTGTTCGACGCCGGAGGATCAGGCGCCTGACTGATCCGCCGGCTGTTGCTGAAAGCCGTCATGGGCCGGAATCGACGGCAGCCGATCGAGCGATTTCGCGCGCGAGGGCATGAAGACCTGCGCGTCCGGCAGGTAGTCCTGCGGATTCGTCATGGTGGCGGCGTGAACGTGGATCTCGTGAGGCCATCTGTCGGAACGGAAATAGAGCCTCGTGCCGCAGGATGGGCAGAATCCGCGAAACGTGTTCGGGCTGCTTTCATAGTGGCTGATGTCGCCCGTCCATCTCAGTTGCTCCGGCCTCATGCCCACGAAGGCGGTGAAGGGAGCGGATGTCGCCCGCTGACAGTCGGCGCAGTGACAGACCAGGTTGCGTGTGACGTCGCCCGAATAGGCCCAGGTCACCGCCCCGCACATGCAATGTCCATCGAGCGCCATTGCTTCCTCCCCTGGCCCCTGCGTTTCTCAAGGCAGCTCGACAAATACTGGCACATCACAGTCCGGAAGGTGGCGGGCCAGCGGCTTATGCGCGCTTCTTTGCGACCTTGGTGGATTTGATCTTCGGCGGCAAAGTCTCAACGAGGGCCAGCGCGAGATCGAGCCAGCCGCCGAGCTCGGCTTCGCTCGCCGTGCCCTCCGGCGCGACATGGACATAGCCTTCCATCGATCGCCCGCCCATTTCCATCGGGCTCGCATAAGGCTGCGCGGCGGCCTCGCCATGCGCCTCCTTGCCGACGCGGACCAACAGGCCGCGCTTGGACGTGCCGATCAGCATGTTGCCGTTGATCATGAAACAGGTGCCGCCGAACATTTTCTGTTCGGTGAAGGCGCGCAGGCCGAGGGCTGCTCGCAGGCGCTCGACCATGGGGTCGGGTGCCGTACTGGTGACTGACTTTGCCATGCTCAGCCCTCCGCGATTTGCCCCTCCCTTCTCCCCTTTGTGGGAGAAGGTGGCCGAGCGAAGCTCGGTCGGATGTGGGGTGTTGGACGGATCGCTCCCTTGACGAGGTAGCGATCAAAATCTCTCCACTTTTAACATGCCTCATTTCTTCCAGCACCCCTCATCCGGCCGCTTCGCGGCCACCTTCTCCCACAAGGGGGAGAAGGAGAAGCGCTTTCACCCCGGCACACAGCCCTTTAGCTCCGGAAACTTCTCGTCGAAGCGCGCGGCCCAGCGGGTAAGCCGGCCGCGGCCCTTTTCCCACTGGCCGCCGAAGCGGAGCGCCAGATAGCCCAGGGTGGCGCGCAGCGCCATCTGGCCGGCGGTGATCTTCTTCGGCAGTTTCGGCGGGTTGGCGTTGAGGAGATCGAGCGCGGTGGTGATCTTCGCCCACTGGCGGTCGAGCCAGGGCTGATAGACCATGGTGTCAGGGCGCGTGCGCCGCTCATAGACCATCGACAGCGCGCAGTCGCAAATGCCGTCGGCCAGCGCCTCCAGCACCTCGGCCTCGAGCCGCTTGTCGGGATTGCGCGGGAACAGCGCATTCTTCGACAGCCGGTTGAAATGCTGGGTGATGGCGCGGCTGTCATGCACCGTTCGGCCATCCTCCAGCACCAGCACCGGGATCTTGCCCAACGGATTGGCCGATATCAGCTCCGCCGGCTTGTCCTCCGTCTTGACCGGGACGAGGTCGATGGCGATGCCGGCATAGGCGGCGGCCATGCGGACCTTCGAGCTGTAAGGTGACGTGGAGGCGTAGAGCAGCTTCGGCATAATCGGGTTCCCCAATTGTTTGCGCGCACTGTTGACCGAATGGGCTCCCGAGGGCAACGGCCAGCGATGGCAAATCCTGCCGCCAGCTGAATCGACCTCGTACTGCTGCGCTACTTCAGCGACCGCTCCATGATGATAGTGCGTTCGTCGCCATGAAGATCAGGCCGCTCACCGCCTCCGCATCGTCGTCGCTTGCCCGACGAACTGTAAGCTCCAAAACCACGAAGCAATCGTCCCTTCATTCGGCTGCCGCGAATTCGGGCTCAGCCCGACAATCGAAACGATCGTGTCGATCTGCTCTTGCCGCCGCAACAAAAAAGCTCCCGGAAATTTGCCGGGTGGCAAACTTCCGGAAGCTTCAGAGGGAGCGTACGCTCCGGCTTCGCTCGCCGTCACGCCGAACTGGCGAGAGGGACGCCGACGGCACCCGCCCTCACCTGTTGCGGTTCGCGCGCGAAACTGCGCGATTACTTCTTGGCTGGCGCCTTCTTTGCCGGCGCTGCCTTCTTCACCGCTGCCGTCGACTTGGCGGCGGCGGCCTTCATCGGCGCCTTGGCGGCCGGCTTGGCCGCTGCCTTCGCGGCGGGCTTGGCGGCCGGCTTCTTTGCCGGAGCCTTGGCTGCTGCCTTGGCGGCGGGCTTTGCCGCGGCCTTGGCGGCCGGTTTCGCCGCAGCCTTGGCGGCGGGCTTGGCCGCTGCCTTGGCCGGAGCCTTGGCGGCTGCCTTGGGTGCTGCTGCCTTCTTCACTGCAGGTTTCGCGGCAGCCTTCGGTGCCGCTTTCTTTGCCGGCGCTTTCGCCGCCGGCGCCTTGGTTGTCGTCTTTGCCATGCGATGCCCCTTGCGTTTTGCCCAAGGTCATGAGTGACCCGGCGTGCTCATGCATATCTGACTCGTGGCTATCTAGCCAGCGAAGCAACACAATGATTTTCAGATATTGAATTTTGGTTACACTGGCCGCGCCGACAAGGGTAACGACGCAAAAAACGACAGCGAATCTTTGTCGGCCGAAGTGAAATTGCCCTTCCGAGAATTCCCAACGCTGTCTATCGCACGATCATCCAGACATCTTGTCACCGCACAAAGAGCGGAATGTGAGCACACTGCTCATAATGGAAAATGAGCAGCGCGGCGGCGGTTTCATCTTGTCCAGCCGAAAGATCTACAGGTCAGGGTGAAGCAGTACCGGGCCCGGGCGCGACAAAGCTTGCCGCCTGGAAAGCGAGCTTACTGCTCACATTACAACAATTGTAGTATCAGGCGTCGGGCGGCTCCGGCTGGCCGTGCAGTCGACGGTACGGCTCGGCCCGATGCGGATGCACCGCATAGGTTTCCCAGGGCGGCGAGACCGCGATGGCGGCAAGCATGCGGCCGACCTCGCCACGATGATAGCCGCCGTGCAGGACGACGTGGTCAACATCTCCTGGCGGGTCATACGGCCCCTGTCACCGTCGGTGAAAGTAAAGGCGACCGGCTCCGCAAGCCATTGCTCCGAAACGGTTTCGGCATAGTCGAAATACCAGCGGTCGCTTTCCGCCATGGCGGCGCGCAGCTCGGCCGGCTCCGGCGTCTCCTCGGTGTTGTCGCTCGCATAGCCATACGCGATACCCGTAAGGTGCGCGGCAAAAATCCGCGACACGAAATGGATGTGGTCATCAGCCTCAGCGCGGCGTGACGTTCATTGGCGTTGCGAGACGGATCCATTCCGGACAAGCTTCCCCAGCAGTTCGTCATTCGCCCAGGCATGATGGACAAGCAGGCTCTTCAGCATCTGTCGGGCTCCATTTGCGTCGGAGTTAAATGTGAGTATCTTGTTTATATTCTCGGGAGACCGGCCAGGATGTCGACTCGCATTGCAAAGCCGGCCGCACGCATGCGCAAGGAGCCGCGCCAGGCGCGCTCCGTCGCCACTGTCGAGGCGATTATTGAAGCAGGTGCTCGCGTTCTGAGCGAGGTCGGCTGGGCGGGTTTCAGCACCAACAAGGTGGCCGAGGCCGCCGGTGTGAGCATCGGCTCGCTCTATCAATATTTCCCCGACAAGCTCGCCCTGGTCGACGCCATCCGTCGCCGCCACTTCGATCATGTGCTGTCGGTCATCCGCGAAGCCGCGGCCGAGGAGAAGCCGCTCAGGCAGTTCGCGCGCGAGCTGGTGCGCGGCATGATCGCCGCGCACAGCATCCACCCGACGCTGCATCAGGTGCTGCTCGACGAGGCGCCGGGCGACCGCGGCTCGCGCGCCGCGCATGCCTCGTTCCAGGCGCGCTATCTCGAGCACTATGCGGCGGCCGTGGCGCAATACCGCCGGCGCCGGAAGGACACCGAGACCATGGCGCGCGTGCTATCCTCGGCGATCGAGGGCGTGATCCACAATGCGGCGAGGCGCAACATGCTCGACGCGCCGGAGCTGCAGAAGCAGCTCGGCGAGATGATCTGCGCCTATCTGTCAGGCCAGGGCGCGCGGGCCTGACGATAGCGACGACGTCCTTTGGGCGACGCCGTCTTGGCGGATAGCCGAGGCAGATCTTTGCGAAATTGCCAATCGCAAAAGGCCGGTGCCGATTCCGCTGCGCCGACGAACTGACAGAGAATACAGTGAGCTCGCCTGCTGCTTACCCGTACCGATGCATGCTGCGCCGGCATATCATGCAAACGAGCAGCCCAGTCCGGCAACAATGCCCTTACAGGCCCGGAGGGACAGCGCCCCCCCCTCTGGCCTACCAGCAACTACCGCAGCACGCGGCAGCGGCCGTTATAGACCATCCAGCGGTCGAAGCCCGCGACGCAGAACTCGACATTGTCGCCGATCGAGGCAAAGCCCTGCCCCTCCTCGATCAGATACCAGATGGTGCGGTCGCGGCCATCCGACAGGCTGACTGTGGCGCCGCAATAGTGACGACCGATCGGCCATTCGTCGCTGGCCGGCAAATAGCGGTGCTGGTGGATGCGATGGAAGTCGGCGATCGCAACATTGGGCAGATGCGGTACGTGCTTGACCTGATAGGCGAAGCGATCGGTGATCTTGTTCAGCACCCAGGCCTCACCGCAGACGCTGCCGTCATTCTCGGTGTAGACGGAAAGATCGGCGGCATGCGCGGCCTGGGTGAAGCCAAGCGACGTGCCAAGCGGCGTCAAAAGCGAAATCAGCGCGGCAAGGGCGGAATGAGCGAAGCGAGTCATGACAGCCTCTCAAGGTCGATTGCGCGCACTGTGCGGATTCGCTCGGCGGCGGTCAAGCGGTTGCGAAGACAATGGTTTCCGGAAAGCAACAGTCGCAGGGCGCGCTCGCTAACCCGCGCCGGCCAGCAGCAGCCCGCCGATGACTGCGACGTTGATCAGAAAGGCGTTGCGCAGCGCCTGCCGCTCCGGCTCCTCGGAGACCCAGAAGCGCAGCAGCATGAAGTTCGCCGCCAGCGTGAACAGGATGAGCGCGGCGGCGGCGAAAGGCACGGCAAGGCCGAGAACAAGCATGATGCCGGCGACGATCTCGAGCGCCGAGCCGGCGGCCAGCATGAGAGCCGGAGCCGGGAATTTCCGGCTCGCCAGATAATTGCACATCGCCCTGAATTTCACAAAATGCTCGATGCCGGCGACGACGAACACGCCACCGATAAGAAGTGCGCCTATCGCCTGGATGGTTGCAATGGGCATATCGGCCTCCTGCGGGCTTTCCCGCTCAGCCCTTCGGGATGAAAGCGGGGTTGTAGACGACTTCCCAGAGATGATCGTCGGGGTCCTGGAAGTAGCCGGCATAGCCGCCCCAGAAGGTCTTCTGCGCCGGCTTGACCACACGCGCGCCGGCCTTGACGGCCTCAGCCATCACAGCGTCGACCTCGGCTTCGCTCGCCACGTTGTGGCCGATGGTGAGCTCGGTCGGGCTGCGGCCGCTCTGCGGCACCGTGGCGTCGTGGGCGATGCTCGAGCGCTCGAAGATGGCGAACTTCAAGCCGCCGGCGAGCTCGAAGAAGGCGACGGCGCCATGCTCGAACTCGCGGCCGATGATGCCTTCGGTCGGCAGGCCCAAGCCGTCGCGGTAGAATTTGAGCGATGCTTCCAGATCATCGACGCCGAGCGTGATGACGGTGATGCGAGCTTTCATTTCTCTCACTCCTTTCTATATTCGTGACCACGTCCGGGTCCGAATGCGGCCTCATGGAAGCGCCTGAAGCGCCGTGACCTTGCATTCGTTTTGCCACGGATGAGGCGGCCGGCATTGAAGATTTCGGCCAAAATGACCGACGTCGATCCGCCGGGGGATGCCGGAGCAGATCGGAGAAGACATGGAAGCGGTACTGGCCCAGTCCACCGGCTTCTTTCAGCAAAGGCCCGCTGCCGCGGGCCTGGCCAGCGCCTTTTGCGCGGTCTGGGTCCATCGCATGGCGGAGCAGGACGTTCCGCCGATCGTCATCACGCCGGACGCCACCATCGACCTGCAATGGATCGACGGCCGCTTTCGCATCGCCGGGCCGGACAAGGAGCCGCAGATCGAGAGATCGCCGGCCGGCTCGGTGATCGTCGGCTTCCGCTTCCGGCCAGGAGCCGCCGCCGGCTGGCTCGGCGTGCCGGCCGGCGAGATCGTCGGCGGCCGGCTCGATCTCGGTGAGATCTGGGGCACGCGCTCCAGAGAACTGTCCGACCGCATCAAGGCCGCGCCCGACCTCGCCGGCATGGTGCGGCAGCTGGAAAATATCGTCGGCGCGCATACCGAGGGGCGCGATGCGCTCGATCCGCTGATGGGCAGAACCTTCGAGGTCATCGATGAAGGCCTGCCGCCCGAGACGCCGCTGGTTCCCTTCCTGCAGCGCCACTTGCATATGAGCGAGCGGACGCTGCGCCGACGCTTCGAGGATGCTTTCGGCTATGGTCCGAAAACGCTCGATCGCATCCTGCGCTTCCATCGCTTCCGGCGCTTGCGCGAGAAGGCCGGCGACGCCTCGACAGCGGTGCTGGCGATCGAGGCCGGCTATGCCGACCAGGCGCATCTGATCCGCGAGAGCCGGCGGCTGACCGGCATCACGCCGGGGGCGCTGGCATAGCTCAATCTTCGTCCGGCCGCGATCTTACTCACCGGCCAGCCATTCGATCGTCCAGCGCGCGGGCTGTTCGACGGCAAGCGCTCCATGCAAGGCCGGCAGCAGCAGCCGCAATTCCCCCTCCAGCGTGAAGGGCGGGTTGACCACCACCATGCCACTGCCGTCAAGGCTGGGTTCGTTCGAGGCAGGCCGGATCTCGAAGCCGATATCGAGCAGTTTCGGAATGCCGGTTTCCTGCAGCGCCGCGCGGAAGGCGGCGACCGCCTTGCGGTCCTTGATCGGATACCAGAGCGCGTAGATGCCGCCCGGCCAGCGGCGATGCGCCCGGCGCAGGTTCTCGACGAGACGGGGGAACTCGCCCTCCTCCTCGAAAGGCGGGTCGACGAGGACCAGGCCGCGCTTCTCCTTCGGCGGCAGATGCGCGCCGAGCGCCAGCCAGCCGTCGAGCACGATCACCCTTGTCTGGAAATCGCCGGCAAAGACGGCTTTGAGCCGCGCGGCGTCCTCGGGGTGCAATTCGATCGCCGTCAGCCGATCCTGGCTGCGCAGGAGGTGCCTGACGACCAGCGGCGAGCCGGGATAGCGGCGGAGGCCGCCGCCGGGATTTTCCGCGCGCACCGCATCCAGATAAGGCTGGAGGAGCGCCGCCGCCCGAGGATCGAGGGCATGCCCGAACAACCGGCCGATACCGCCCTGCCATTCGCCGGTCTTGCCGGCCTCCACCGAGGCGAGGTCGTAGCGGCCGATGCCGGCATGCGTGTCGACAACGCGAAAAGCCTTGTCCTTCTGCTTGAGGTACTCGACCAGCCGGCTGAGCACGGCATGCTTGACGACGTCGGCGAAATTGCCGGCGTGATAGGCGTGGCGGTAGTTCATGTGCGCTTACCTTTGCGAACCGCCGCGGCCCCAGCGCGGCGGTGGCGGCTGCGAGTTCGGGTTCTGCGGCGGCTCGTTGCCACGGCCAAAGACCAGCGACAGCACCAGCCCTGCCAGCCCGATACCCATAAGCGCATAGCCTGCCGGCCGCGCCCTTTCGTCGATCGAGCCGGTGCCGGCGCGCAGGATCACATCGACGGCGCGCATGTCGATGCCGTCGGCATCGCCCGGACCGACGGTGAAGAGGTAAGGTCCGGGTGTGACCCTCTCGATGACGCCGGCCTCGTCGCGAAAGATCTTGTCGGGCAGTTGCGGGCTCACTTGGCGCGGATTGTCGGTGTGGTTGAAGGAGAGCGTCGAGGCGAGCGCCGTGCGGCCGCCGCTTGCCGCGGTCAGCGTCAGCACGGTGCGCTGCTGCGAGGCGACGCGTTCGGCCCGCGCGGTGAGGTCGACCAGCACCCTGACGGGCGCATCGTTTGCCGCGAGCCGTACGGTCGCCGGGCGGAAGCGTCCGCCCTCATAGACTCTGTAAGTGCCGATCGCATGGCCGGAGAAATTGCTCATCGCCCAGGGATAGAAGACGCCGATTGCGGCGCCGACGATGAGAACAAGAACCGAGAGGAAGCGCATCGAAAGCCCTGGTTACGATTTCTTTCGGGCGTGATCGCCTTTTTTGGCGGCCTCGCCCCGGGCAGCGTCGCGAATCCGCTCCATCTCGTCCAGAAACATCTCCAGGCCAAGCTCGAAAGTCTTGTCGAAACCGCTCGTGCCGAAATAGGCGCCGGCCGCCACGACACTCGGGTAATCGCGCGTCAATTCTTCGCCGCTGACCGTGGTGACCGCCGAAGGTCCCTTGGCGTAGCCCGCGGTCTCGTCGAGGATCGCGCCCATCACATAATAGCCGGCGGCGCGGAACAGGCGGGCGCTGAGTTCCGGCCCGAAGCCGCCATCCTCGAACAGGCCGATGATCGCATTCAGCTTGGCTAGGCAGGGCGGCGAGTTCATGCGGTAGACGACGATGAACGGCGCGAAGGCCGGGTGCTCGGTCGCGACGCGGCGAAATTCCTGCATGCCGATGCGAGCCCGCTCGCGCCAGGGCAGGCTGTTGTCCGGGATCACGAGCCCGCTCATCTGGCGGTCGACCAGCGCCTCGTAGAGATGCGCCTGCGAGGGGAAGTGATGGTAGATGCTCATCGCCTCGCAACCGAGCGCGGCGGCAAGCTTGCGCATCGAAAAGCCGGAGAGCCCTTCCCTTTCGATCACCTCGAAGGCGGCGTCCTCGATCATCTCGCGGGACAGCCTGCCGCGGGTTCGCTTTTTTTTGATCGATGAGTCCATGGCGCTGCTTGACAACTTACACTGTAAGGCTCATGTTCCGAAACACCTTACACCGTAAGGCTAACAAAAACCAGAGGAGAATATCATGTCCGTCATTCGCATCGTCTCGACCGTGCATTCCTGCCTTCGTTCCGCCTCGCTGCTCGCTGCCGCGGGCGTGCTTGCCACCATGCTGACCTCGGCGCCGGCCAGCGCCGACGACTACGACGCCGCCATCAAGGACATCCAGTCGACGATGGGCGGCGTGCCCGGTTTCGTGAAACAGTTCCCGAAAGCCGGTTTGCCCGGCGCCTGGGCCGAGGTCAAGGCCATCGAGCTCAGCGACAAGACGGCATTGTCGCCGAAGGTGAAGTCGCTGATCTCGCTGGCGGTCGCGGCGCAAATCCCCTGCAGCTACTGCATCTGGTCGGACACCGAGAACGCCAAGCGCGCAGGCGCCACCGACGAGGAGATCCAGGAGGCCGTCACCATGGCCGCCTTGACGCGCCACTGGAGCACCATCTTCAACGGCATGCAGGTCGATCTCGCCCAATTCAAGAAGGACATGGGCGGGGAGTGAAATCGGCCTCCCAGCAACGTGATCGTCCATAAACATGGCCCCGTGAACTGTGGGCCATGTTTCTTGTCCCACGCACGGTGATTGCCTGCCACGGGCCTAACAACTGGTGGGTGTGAGCGGCCCGCGAGCGCCGCTCAGGCGACCTTGCGCCTTGCATCGAAAATACGCTCAAACAGCTCGCTAAAATTAACCATGTTGCATAGTGCCACCGAGGGTGGGTTGCCGGCCAATGATTCGGCCGCGGGGGCAACCAAACATCTGCCCTTCAGTGGTAATTTTTAAATAGATTTCTTGTTCTCGGAACAGCCCCTAGCAATCTTCGGCTGCCAATACTTTGGACCAGATCAATCTACTGCTTTCAACGCATCCGGGAGCGGTAAGGCCGCCTTGATCGATTTGAAACCAGATCGGACTGCACCTACAACAACAGCGCAGCCCCCTGCCGCCGCAGTGAGCGACAACCCGCATTTCGGAAATGCCGCGTATATTTGCAGTCCGAGCGGCGTCGGAAAGCAAGCGCATTGCTTTCCGAGAGTCACCGGACCGCTTTCAGTACAAAATAGCTGACATCCGACCTGGCAGTGAAATAATATTGAATGCGCAGAGCACCGTAATGAAGTCTCTTTTTTGCGCTCTGCTATACAACGTCATGAGGCAAACCGACTCTCTTCATGATGCGCCGCAGCATGCGCGTTGTTTCACTGCGTTTGCACGGACGACACGCCGGCAATAGTTTCAACCACCGACACGTCCGATCGCGCCGATTATGATTAACCGCTGGCAAACCGGCGGGCTTAACGAAACGCTAATTCAGTTGACTGTGCCGCGCGCAGGTATATCTTTATATGCGTTGGGTGTGCAATTTGGGCGAGCAGTCCGCGATGGTGGCAGCCATTATTCGTGGATCGCGACTCAGGGGCGAAGGGACGCTGGAGCGGCGTAGATAAGCCGTACGGCAACGGCCCCGCGAACTCAGAAAAAACACATCGGTCGTAGCGGTTCCGCGCGTGCGAAGGAACCGCCGTGATTTGACCTGGTCGGGCGACGCTGTTGCCCCGGCCCGGAAGGCTAGTGTGTTGCGAATATGAGGACGCCATGGGTAGGGTCGTCAGGATTCTGAAGCTCGATAGCAGGTCGGGACGCAGGCATGCGGATCGCGCTCGCGCGCTGGTTGCCGGCGGAGCGGGTTTTTTGGGTTCTCATCTGTGCCAAAGGCTGCTGGCCGATGGATATGAGGTCATCGCGCTGGACAATTTCCACACCGGCAAAAGATGCAATCTTGCCGGCATAGGCCGCGATTCCTCCTTTACCTGCATCAAGCACGACATCGTCGACGAGCTGCCGGCGGATTTCGCCGTAGACGAAATCTACAACCTCGCCTGCCCCGCCTCCCCACCGCACTACCAGCCCGATCCGATCCACACGTTCAAGACCAGCGTACTGGGCTCAATCAATCTTTTGGAGCTCGCCAGGCGATGCAACGCCAAGATCTTCCAGGCCTCGACTTCCGAGGTCTATGGCGATCCGCTGGTGCATCCGCAGCCGGAAGGCAATTTCGGCAACGTCAACACGCATGGTCCCCGCTCGTGCTACGATGAGGGCAAACGCTCGGCCGAAACGCTGTTCTTCGATTATTCGCGGACATACGGCATCGATGTCCGTATCGCGCGCATCTTCAACACCTACGGCCCGCGCATGCGGCCCGACGGTGGCCGCGTGGTGTCGAATTTCATTGTCCAGGCGCTGCGCGGCAAAGACATCACCGTCTATGGCAGCGGTACCCAGACGCGCTCCTTCTGCTTCGTCGACGACCTGATCGAGGGGTTCGTGCGCCTGATGAACGTGCCTCTGGGGCTGCAGCATCCGGTCAATCTCGGCAATCCCGTCGAGTTCACCATCATGGAATTGGCCGAGCTGGTGGTCGACTATACGAATTCCCGCTCACGCATCGTGCACCGGCCTCTGCCGGTTGACGACCCAAGGCAGCGCAAGCCCGATATCGCCTTTGCCAGGCAGTATCTCGGCTGGGAGCCCAAAGTCACGCTCAGCGAAGGACTTGCCCGTACGACAGCCTATTTTGAAACATTGCTGGGCAGCGGTCGCCCGCTCGCTGCAAAGCGGAGCAGCCGCCCGTCCCTCAGGGAGACTACGGCGCCATGACCTCGCGCCCCGTTCTGGTCACGGGTGGCGCCGGCTTCATCGGCAGCCACACTTGCAAGCTGCTCTCGGCGGCCGACTACCTGCCCGTGGTCTACGACAACTTAAGCCGCGGCAACGAGAAGGCGGTCGCCTGGGGTCCGTTGGTGGTCGGCGACATCCGCGATCGCAACGCATTGCAGCGGGCAATCGTTACGCACCGACCGGAGGCGATCATTCATTTCGCCGCTCTTGCCTATGTCGGCGAGTCGGCCCGCGAGCCGGCGGACTATTATTCGACCAATGTCGGCGGCACGATCGCGGTGCTGGACGCGGCACGGGCAAACGGCATCGACAAGGTGATATTTTCCTCGAGCTGCGCGACCTATGGCGTGCCGCAGGCGCTGCCGGTCGACGAGACCTCGCCGCAGAAGCCGATCAGTCCCTATGGCCGCAGCAAGCTGATGGGCGAAGAGATCATCAGGGACTACGCCTCGGCCTATCACCTGAAATACGCGATCCTTCGCTACTTCAACGCTTGCGGCGCCGACCCCGAAGGCGAGCTTGGCGAGTGGCACACGCCCGAAACCCATCTCATTCCCAGGGTGCTGATGGCAGCGTCCGGCATGATCGGTGCGATCGAGGTCTTCGGCACCGACTACGCGACGGCGGACGGCACCTGCGTGCGTGACTACATCCATGTCAACGACCTCGCTCGTGCGCATCTCAAAGCGCTGGTGCATCTGGAAGCCGGCGGCAGGAGCCTGGCGGTCAATCTCGGCACCGGCCAGGGCCTTTCGGTCAGGGAGATCCTCGAAGCCGTCGGGCGTATTACATGTCGCCCGGTACCGGTGGTCTACAAGGCGCGGCGTCCGGGCGATCCAGCCGAGCTTTACGCCGATCCGAGCCTGGCACGGGAGAAGCTCGGCTTCGTGGCGAAATCGTCCGACATCGACACCATCATCAGGACGGCCGCGCCCTTCTTCGGGCTGGGGCCGATCCTGAAGCCGAAGGCATTCAACGCGTCCGCAGCCGTTCGCGCGCACGGAGCGCGCCGCGTGCCGGCGACGCCACGAAAAAACGCCAGCCCGCAAGGGCTGGCAGTCGTCCCCGTTAGTAGTGTGTCGGGGCGCGGGGCTCGCTGAGCCGGTCGAAGACTTGTCTCAGCGAGCCTCCTGCTTGACCCGCGAGCAGTCCCAGGAAAAGTGCGGAAGCGCTGTTCCGGGAATCGCTTTGGCAGGCTGTCGAAGAAACTCCATTTACGGGCGATGAAATCTGCTTCGTCGCCGCCGGATTTGCGGTTGATAGAGCCGTCAGGTCGGATTTCAGCCCAACTCGACCTGCCGAACCGGACCGACGGTCCCGCCCGCCCAGCAGGCCAAACCAAGTATGTGGATTTGAGCAAGCCGCTGGTCTATAGGATCAGCCGCTTATGATGGAGCAGAGACGTTGAACGGGCCGAAGATCGGCGAAGGCTCGGAATTTTGGCGACCCCGCCACGCCGTCGGAAACGGGCAAGACAAGCGGCGATGCAGTCCGATCACCGGCCGCGCGGCGGATTTCGAAGTCAAAGCGATTGCCCGGAAAGCGATGGTCGACGCCACTTGGAGAACTGATTGAAGCGAGCATTCTCGATAGTCGTCACCCTGGCGCTGCTGGCATGGCTTGCCGGCGACTCGCGCTGGAAGATGGTGGGCGATGCCTTCGCCAGCATCACGCCCGGCGCCTTCGTGGCGGTGACGGCCGCGCTGTTCGTCACTTATGTGCTGCGCGCGCTGCGCGTCTGCGACGAGTTCCGCGACGAAGTGAACGGCCGCTTCGGTGCCTGCCTGCGCGTCATCCTGATCCACAACGCGATGATCAACGTGGTGCCGTTCCGCGGCGGCGAGACCGCCTTCCCGATCCTGTTGCGGCAGGTGTTCGGCATTTCGATCGTGCGCGCCGGCGCTTCGCTTTTGTGGTTCAGGCTGCAGGATGCGTTCGTCGTCGGCGTGCTTGCCTGCCTGGTGTGGCCGAGCCTGCATCCGGCGCTCAGGGCCGCGGGCATCGCTGCGCTGATCGCCGTCGCCTGGTACCTGCCGCGCTGGGCGCGCGCGCCGCATGACTGGGCAGGGCGCGGCAGCATCGTCTCGAAGCTCGGCAAGCTGCGCGACATCTTCACCGAGGCCACCGGACGCTCCCGCTACGGCTGGTGGTGGACAGTCGCCAACTGGACACTGAAGCTTGCCGTGCAGGGATGGCTGCTTGCCATGCTGCTCGGCACCTCCTTCCAGACCGCCTTCCCCGGCGCCGTCGGGGCCGAGGCCGCCGCCATCCTGCCGGTGCAGGGCGTCGCCGGTTTCGGCACTTACGAGGCGGGCGCCGCGGCGGCACTGCTCTATTCCGGCATCGCCATGAAGGACGGCCTGCAGGCCGCGCTTGCGCTGCATCTCTTCATCCTCTGCTCGGCGGTCGCCACCGGCGCCATCGCCTGGCTGTTTCCCTCGAAATCGACGCTGCCGGAGAGCCCGGCCACGGGGCCCGCAAGGAAATGACCGCCATGAACGTGCTTCCCATTCCTGTCACGGGACTGCCCGAGGGCGCCGTCATGCCCGAGCACAAGCTGTCCATCGTCATTCCGATGTACAACGAGGCCGACAATGTCGAGCCGCTGCTGGTGCGCATTCACCAGGCGATGGAGAATTACGGCCAGCCATGGGAAGTCGTGCTGGTGGACGACGGCAGCACCGACGCCACGCCGAACGAAATCCGCAGGCTCGCGGCCGAATACGGCCCGCACGTGCACGCCGTGGAGCTGGTGCGCAACTTCAAGCAGACCGCCGCCATGCAGGCAGGCCTCGACGCCGCCCGCGGCGACGTCATCGCGACGCTGGACGGCGACCTGCAGAACGACCCATTCGACATACCGCGCATGGTCTATCGCCTGCTGACCGAGGACCTCGACCTGGTCGCCGGCTGGCGCAAGAACCGCCAGGAAGGTTTCTGGATGCGCCGGCTGCCGTCGCGCATCGCCAACTCGCTGATCGCGCGCGTCACCGGCGTGCGGCTGAAGGACTATGGCTGCAGCCTGAAGGTCTTCCGCGGCAGCGTCATCCGCAGCGTGCGGCTCTATGGCGAAATGCACCGCTTCATCCCGGCATGGCTCGCGACGGTGACGACGCCGCGCCGCATCGCGCAGGAAGTGGTGACGCATCACGCCCGCATCCACGGCCAGTCCAAATACGGCATCTCGCGCACTTTCCGCGTGGTGCTCGACCTCGTCTTCATGTTTTTCTTCATGCGTTACCGCACCAGGCCCGGCCATTTCTTCGGCGGCATCGGCATCGTGCTCGGCGTGCTGGGTTCGCTGGTGCTGGCGTATCTGTTCGGCCTGAAGGTGTTCTTCGGACAGGACATCGGAACGAGGCCGATGCTGTTCACCGGCTTCTTCCTGGTGATCGCCGGCCTGCAGATGGTGACGTCGGGCGTGCTCGCCGAAATGCTGTCGCGCGTCTATCTCGAAGCCAACGGCGCGCTCGCCTATGTGGCGCGCCCGCAGCCCGCGCATGGCGAAGGCGACGGCTGGCACCGGCCGAGCCCGCCGGCCGGCGCCAAGAAAAGCACGCGCCGGAAATGATCCCGCCCCTGCCCTCATCGGAGGTCCGCGCATGACCATCCTGGTGACCGGAGCCGCCGGCTTCATCGGCAGCCATGTCTGCCGGCGCCTTCTCGCACGCGGCGACACCGTTGTCGGCGTCGACAACATGAACGCCTATTACGATCCGGCGCTGAAGGCGGCGCGGCTCGCGCTGCTCTCGGATCACGAAGCGTTCTCGTTCCACCAGCTCGACATCGCCGAGCCGAGCGCGCTGGCGGCGAAACTGAAGGGCGAAAGGGTGAGCGGCATCGTTCATCTCGGCGCCCAGGCCGGGGTGCGCTACTCGCTCGAAAATCCACGCGCCTATATCCACGCCAACATAGTCGGCCACCTCGAGGTGCTGGAGTTCTGCCGGGCGCTGCCCGGAATCAAGCATCTGGTCTATGCCTCGTCGAGCTCGGTCTATGGCGGCAACACAAAGGTGCCGTTCGCGGAGGGCGACCGCGTCGACGATCCGGTGTCGATCTATGCGGCGACCAAGAAGGCGGACGAGCTGATCAGCTCGACCTACTCGCATCTCTACGGCCTGCCACAGACCGGGCTGCGCTTCTTCACCGTCTACGGCCCCTGGGGGCGCCCGGACATGGCGGCCTGGATCTTCACCGAGGCGATGCTCGCCGGCAAGCCGATCCGCGTCTTCAACCATGGCGAGATGTGGCGCGACTTCACCTATATCGACGACATCGTCGACGGCGTGCTTGCGGTGCTCGACCGGCCACCGCCAGCAAACGGATCCAGGCATCTCATCTACAACATCGGCAACAGCCAGCCGGTGCATCTCGGCCGCTTCATCGAGACGCTGGAAAGCCTGCTCGGCGTCAAGGCGATCCGCGAAAACCTGCCCATGCAGCCCGGTGAGGTCGAGAAGACCTATGCCGACACCGGTGCGCTGGAGCACGATTTCGGCTTCAAGCCGAAAGTGCCGATCGAGGAGGGACTGGCGAAATTCGTCGACTGGTATCGGCAGGAATGGCGGCCAGAGGGCAAGAGGCAGCGCGCGCGGCCGCGCTGATCCTCTCGACACCGGCTCACCACGCCCCGGGCGGCGACGGCTATTTCGGTTCAGCGCGCGGCACGGGCGGTCTCAAGCGGCGGCGCGCCAGGCGCCGGGCGAGAGGCCCTTGATCGTCTTGAACACCCTGGTGAGATGGCTCTGATCGGCGAAGCCGGTCGCGGCGGCGATCTCGGCGAGCGGCATGTCGGTCCTGATCAGCGCCGACGCCGCACGGATGCGGCGGTCGCGCAGATATTGTCCGGGCGTCATGCCGGCGGCGCGGTGGAAATCGCGGATGACCTGGAAACGGGTGACGCCTGTCGCAGCAGCCAACCGAGCGAGATCGAAACCGGCCGAAAGATCGGCCGCGATCAGCTCGCGATAGAGGCGGAAGCGCCGTGTGGTTTCGCCGCCGTCTGAAGCGCGGTCGCAACGCTTGCCGTCACCGAAGCGGCCGACGAGCTCGCCGAGCACCATCAGCATCGCCGTTTCCTGGTCGAGCGCCTGTCCCGCCAGTCGATGCGCCTGGACGAAGGCTCGTGCCAGTTCCGGTGCATGCACGATCCCTTCGCCGAATATCGGCAATCCCGGCAGCTCCAGGTCGTCGGCGATTTCGGCCATCAGCGTGGCGTCGGGATAGCAGGTGCGGTATGCCCAGCCGGCGGACGCGCCTTTCTCGCCGTCATGCGGCTCTTCCGGATTGACGATGATGATCGAGCCCGCCGGCGCCAGATGCCGGCGGCGGCCGATGCGTAGCTTCTCGATGCCGGCCACCACGACGCCGAACACCCAGGTCGGGTGCGTGTGCAGCGCATAGGCATGGTCGCGATAATGGGCGGCCAGCATTTCGAGGCCACCGAGGCCCTCATGCCGCGTCAGCTTTGCTGCCTCGCATTCTCTTTGCTCGCCGGCGTCGCTCATGCCGGAAGCCTTGTCGAAACCGCCCTGCCCGTCAATCCCGTTCAAGACGCAAGCGGGGAACATCGGCAACATCGCCGCAAACGAAGCGGAGATAAGACGATGCGGGAAAACGACAGGATAGCGGCGATCGTGCCAGACGTGATCGGCTGGCGGCAGGCGATCCACGCCAATCCGGAACTCGGCTTCACCGAATATGAGACGGCGGCTTTCGTCGCGGCGAAGCTGAGGGAATTCGGCCTCACCGTCCACACCGATGTCAGCGCGACGGCCGTGGTCGGGACGCTGACGAAAGGCACGCGCGGCAGAGCGATCGCGCTGCGCGCCGAGCTCGACGCACTGCCGATCGAGGAAGCCGCCAATGTCGCCTACGCCTCGCGCAACGGCGGCGTCATGCATGCCTGCGGCCATGACGGCCATGCCGCCATGCTGCTTGGGGCGGCCAAGCTGCTCGCCGAGAGCGAGAGTTTCGACGGCAAGGTGGTGTTCGTCTTCCAGCCGGCTGAGGAGGTGCTGGGCGGTGGCAAGAAGATGATCGAGGATGGCCTGCTGCGCCGCTTTCCGGTCGACCAAGTGTTCGCCGTGCACAACTGGCCGGGTTTCCCGGAAGGCCATATCGGCGTGCGCGCCGGACCGCAGATGGCGGCGGTCGACGATTTCGAGATCGTCTTTCGCGGCAGCGGCTGCCACGCCGCGATGCCGCATCTGGGCGACGATCCGCTGCTCGCCGCGGCAAGTTTTGTCACCGCGATCCAGCGGCTGGTCTCGCGCAGCGTCGATCCGCTGTCGCCGGCCGTGCTGTCGGTGACGCAGATCCATGGCGGCCGCTTCAACAATTTCGTGCCGGGCGAGGTCAAGGTCGAAGGCACCTGCCGCTTCTATGACCGCGCGCTTTCCGACCATTGCGCCGCCGAGATCGAGCGCGTGGCGCAGGCTTGCGCCACGATGCACGGCGCCAGCGCCGAACTCACTTACAGGCGCGGCTATCCGCCGGTAGTGAATCCGGCGCATGGCGCGGCGCTCGCGGCGCAAGCCGGCGCGGATACAGTCGGCGCCGAGCGTGTCGCAACCGAGTTCCTGCCGAGCATGGGTTGCGAGGATTTTGCCTTTCTGCTGCAGGGCGTCGGCGACGGTGCCTATGTCTGGATCGGCGCCGGCGATGTCGGCCCAGGCGCCGGGCTGCATGGCGACCGCTTCGTCTTCAACGACGCCATCGTGCCGATCGGCATCCGCTTCTTCCTCAACATCGTCCAGCGCGCGCTGCCTGTCGGCGGGAAGTAGCGCGATTGCTAAGCAAGAAAGCGAGCTTTCGGTTTCCAGCCATCTGTTTTAGACGCTGTTTGACTTCGCGAGGCAATGGCAAGATTGTCAATCGCCAACACCCACTAGCCGCCCCGAAGTGATTGCCGGTGAGTTTCCTACCATGAACAAGATTTTCGGTGCGGTTTCGAGCTTGATCGCATTGTTTTTTGGGGTGTGCTGCAGTTCGGCATCCCTGGCCGATAGCGACTTTCTCAGAGTTTCAATCAAATGCCCGGATCACCCTGGCAACGGCGTCTTGGAAACGATCAACGAGAACCCCGAAGGCAATCAAACTCGAATTTCGTTATTCTACACCAATGGTCGGGTGGAAAGGGTCGTAGTCGCGCACTCAGATGACGGCGCAGCCTTCAAAGAACTATTCGCGCTTGATCGAGCCACAAGCGAGACAACGAGGGAAGCTCCGGCATTTCACAGCTTCGAAAACGGTGGCACTGAGCTATTTCGTTTCTACTGCGATGCGGAGCCCGAAGCGAAGGCGCGCTATCTGAACCTTCTACGGGCCAATCGAGACATACTTCGACAGCTGAAAGGCGGTTGACAGGGTGGCAGCGCCCGACCAAACCGTGCTGATCACCGGGGCGCGTGCGCCGGTGGCGCTGCATCTGGCGCGCCTGCTCGACGGCGCCGGCCGCCGCGTCATCCTGGCCGACAGCCCTGCCCGGCCGATCGCTGCGGCAAGCAAGGCCTGCGCGCGTTACCATCGGCTGCCGCCGCCGCGTTTCGAGCCTGAGGCCTACGCCGAGGCGGTCGAGGCGTTGGCGCGGGCTGAAGGTACAGATCTCGTCATCCCGACTTGCGAGGAGGTGTTCTATCTCGCGCTGGCCTGGCGCAGCCGGGCGATCCCGGCCCAGTTGCTCGCGCCGGATATCGAACAGCTGGCGAAGGTGCACAACAAGCACGCCTTTATCCGGTTGGCCGAAGGCCTCGGCCTGGCGGTGCCGGAGACAACGCTCCTCAGCTCACGCGACGATCTGGAAGCGGTACGCGGCCGCTCGCGCGAGCTGGTGTTCAAGCCGGTCTGGTCGCGCTTCGCCAGCCACGTGCTGTTGCGTCCGACGCCGGATTTCCTCGACGCCGTCGCCCCCTCGCCCGCCATGCCCTGGGTGGCGCAGCATTTCGTCGACGGCGACGAGATCAGCGCCTATGCGGTGGCGCGTGAGGGCAAGCTCAAGGCGCTGGCGCTCTACCGTTCGCCTTATCGCGCCGGCAAGGGCGCCGGTATCTTCTTCGAACGGGTCGGGGATCAGGCAGCGCGCGAACTGGTCGAGCGCGTCATCGCCGGCACGTCATGGACCGGGCAGATTTCCTTCGACCTGATACGCGAGGCGAACGGAAGGGTGTTACCGCTGGAATGCAATCCGCGCGCCGTCAGCGGCCTGCATTTTTTTCGCGATCCGGCGCGCTTTGCCGACGCGATGCTGGAAGACGGGCCGGAAGTGATCCCCGACGTCATCGCGCCGCAAACGGTGCGGCTTGCGATGTGGGTTTATGGACTCCGAGCCGCTTTGCGTTCAGGCGGCCTCGGCGGCTTTCGGAAGGCCATGTGCGAAGGCCAGGAACTGCTCGACTGGCCCGGCGACTCCGCGCCTGTGAAGGCGCAGTGGCTGGCGCTGGCCGAGATCGCCGGCGTGGCCTGGCGCCAATGGATCAGCCTGCAAGCGGCTTCGACGCGGGACGTCGAGTGGAATGGGCCGGGTTAGCTTGACTGACCCAAGGTCTCCTCAATCCGTCATGCCCCGAGCGAATTGGGACTGGTTGGTTTTGCATAAAGTTGCAGACCCAGCGCTTTGGTGACTCCCAGCAGCGTGCTGAGGCGCGGATCGCCCTTTTCGCTCAGCGCCTTGTAAAGCGCCTCGCGAGTAACGCCGGCTTCCTTCGCTACGGCTGTCATGCCGCGAGCACGCGCGATGATGCCGAGCGCGTGCGCGATATAGGTTGCGTCGCCGGTCTCGAACGCATCAACGAGAAGTTCAGCCTGGGACTCCGCGTCGTCGAAATATTCAGCGGCATCGAATGGTGTGGTTTTGAGAGCCATGTCAAACCTCGCTTGCCATCTGCTTGGCTTTTTTGATGTCCCTGTCCTGAGAGGATTTGTCGCCTCCGCAAAGCAGGATGATGACCGTGTTGCCGCGCCGGACGAAGTAGACCCGGTAGCCTGGGCCATAGTCGATCCGAAGTTCACCGATGCCTTCAAAGAAACTTGGCGTCTCCCAATAGGCCCGCCTCAACGCGGATGAGTCGCTGAGCGATCTTTCTGGCAGCGCGGATATCCGTGAGGTTCCGCAGCCATTTCCTGAATTCGTCGGTCTGCCGGACCTCGATCATACGTAACCTATAATTCACAGATCTGAGCAAATCAAGCTGTGTAAACTATAATTCACAACTCGATCTGATGCACCCTCGGCTCACTCGCCGCAGGCGGCATTTTCCGTCCCATGATCGCCGCAATGTCGCGGCGCAGGAAATCGAGCGGGCCGATCACCGGTAGCGCCTGCGGCGCGAAGCGGGCGTTGTCGCTTGCCGATTTCAGCACGCGACGGTCCTGATGCAGCGCGATGGTGAAGAGCGGCTTGAAGGCGAGTGCCTTCAGCTCGCCGAGCAGACCCTGGCGCCGGCCGATCAGCCAGCCGACGCCCTCGACGGTACGCTCGTCGGCCTGGCGCAGATGGAAGGTCGTGGCGAGCACCAGCCCGTCCCTGCCCCAATATTCGAGCTCGGCGATGCCGGGATGGCGGAAGCGGCCGATGGTTTTCACCCGCTCGCCTTCCAGCAGCCGGCTGATCAGTCCCTGCTGACGATCCTCGCCGGTGTAGCAGGCCTCGACCCAGCCCTCGCCGCCCGTCACCTCGACCCGCACCAGATGGCGCTTCGAGGTCAGGCCGCGCAGCAGGCGCTTGTGGGTGAAATGGGTGTGAGTGGCGTCGAGGATGTTTTCGGCGACATCGATGACGGTCGACTGCGTCGATGATCGCACCCGCCGCACGTTGACGCCCTTGCCCTGCATGCAATGGAGGTAGGGTTCGCCCCGCGGCACGCCGGACGAGACAAAGACGACAGCGTCGCGCTCGATCGCTGCGTAGCGGCGCACCCGGTAATGCGGCATGGTGCCGACATGGCCGGGAATGGCGGTGCAGCGGCCTTCGCCGTCATAGCGCCAGCCATGGTAGGGGCATTCGATCTCGCCGCCGACCACCTTGCCGGCCGACAGCTCGACCAGCCGATGCGGGCAGCGGTCGAAAAGTGCTGCAACGCCTCGCGCCGAGCGGAATAGCACCAGCGGCGCGCCATCGAGCAGGATGCGCTTCGGCCGCTTGCCGATGTCGGCCGACAGCGCCACCGCCTGCCAGTGATCCTTCGCATGATCCCGGCGCTCGCTCACAGCTCGAACCTCCTCAGCAGGGGAATGCCAATTCCCGCCAGCACCGCTTCCATGATGCGGATCGCGACACGCTTGCGAAACGGAAGGTGCGCGGCGTAGACCGCGTTGTACTCGATCGCGGCAATGGCGCCGCGCAGGCGCTTGAAGCTTGCGGCGCCGGCGCTCATGTTGAAGAACAGGTCGCGCGCGCTGGCATGGTCCTGGCCCATCGCCATCACCATGCGATAAAGCCCCTCGCCGAGCGGCAGGCCGGTGTCGTAGCCGACGATGGGCTGGGTGAGAGTGCCGCCATTTTCGAACAGACCGGTGACCGCGACCAGTTCGCCGCCCGGGCGGCGCAGGCCGGCAAGGCTGATGATGCCGCGCCGATGCATCTCGGCGATGTAGCGGGCCGTGTAGTGCGGATTGAGCGGCGTGTATTTTTCCAGATAGAGCATGTTGTAGAGCTGCTCGGCGCGCGCATAGTCGGCCTCGGTGAAATCGGCATCGCCGATCCGCTCGAAGGGCGTGGTACCGAGCTGCTTGCGGTCGCGTTTCAGGTTCTTCGTCATGGCGGGCGCGGCGCCGCGATCGGCGAAGATGTAGATCTGCCGCGCCGCCAGCATGCGAAAGCCCTCCGCCTTCAGGACGGCGATGCTCGCCGTATCGGCGATCTCGTTCAGCGATCGGATGACGATGGCGCGGTCCGGGAAACGCGCGACCAGCGCCGATCTGAGTGCGGCAACCGTTTGCCGATCAAGCAGCGGCACCGGATTGGTGGAATAGAGCCAGTTGTTGGCCTGCACCTGATGGTCGAGGCCGCTTGCCCTGACCAGCGGCGCGCAGGCGCCGATCAGGGCCGCGAGCGCGCGGCGCAGCAGCGGGTGGGTGGCGAAGTTGCGTGTCTCGTCTATCGCGTAGTCGATATAGGCGCTGGACGGACAGCAGATATAGCAGTTCGGCGCTTCACTGGCATCGTTGAGCGTCAGCGGGAACGTCCGGCCCGCGACCTCGAAGGTCTCGACCCTGGTCGTCAGGTTGGCGACGAGGTCGCCGACCGGTATCTCGTCGAACAAGTGCACGAAAGCTTCGACCTTGGCCGGATTGTTTTCGACCCGGTCAGCCTGCTGGACCGGCTTTTCCGCGACGGCCGTCCGGCTCATGACGCGCGCTCCAGCCGGCATTCGACGCGACGCAGCTTTCGGCTTGTTTCCAGCGACAACGAAGTGCGGACGAGATCGACCGTCGCATCGGCCTTTCGCGCTTCCAGCAGCACGCGCACCGCCTGATGAGCGGCGGCTGCCGCCTCGTCGGCGAGTGCCGGCGGAAGCCTGAGCTCGATCCAGTCCGGCGCAATCTGGACGAGCCGAAAATCGTCGATGCGGCGGTCGGCTTTGAGCACGGCGTTGCGCAGCACGTCCGGCGTGATCAGGATCGGACCGCCATTCGAGGGCAGGCGGAAGACATCGTCCATGCGGCCGACGATCTCGTCCACGCAACGCAGCGGTGAGCCGCAGCGGCAAGGCTGACCGGAAAGCCGCAGCAGGTCGTTCATGCGGTAGCGCGCCATGATCTGCATGCGGCGGCGGAAAGCCGTGACCAGCGGCGTCACCAGCCCCTCGCCTGCCGGCTCGAATTCGAAGAAGACGGAGTCCTCGGCAAGGTGCAGGCCGCCCTGCCGGCAGGTCACGGCGAACAGACCTTCGGTCGCCATGTAGATCTGGTCGAGCGGCAACCGGAAGAAAGCTTCTATGACAGGACGGTCGACCGGATCGAGCGTCTCGGCGGCGGAGAAGATACGCTTCGGCTGGAGCCGGAAGCCTTCGATCGCGAGGTGCCGCAAGATCTTCGGCGGCGCGATGATCACTGTCGGATCGAAGGTTTCCAGCGCCGCACGCCAGTGCTCCGGCCCGAGCGTCAAGTCGAAGAAGGCGAGCTTGATCAGCCGCGACTTGCGGGCGCTGTCATAGAGCCCGTTGTTCTGCGGCAGGATCACAGCGACGCGCATGCCGCGCCAGAGAAGATCGGGTGCCGTCTTGGCGAGGATCGTGCCCAGCCAGCGGTATTTTTCCGCCTCGGAGATCACGAACAGGCCGCGATTGCCAGACGTGCCTGTGCTGGCGCCGACCGTAAGCGAACCGGCGCGGCCGTCGCGCGCCAGCGCCGCCCAGGCCTCGGCGGCGGCAAGGCCATGGATGTTGAATTCGTCGAAGCGCACCATCAGCAGCGCCTTGTCGGTGACCGGCAGATCGGCGAGACGGGCCGGCGCCTTGCCGTAAAATGGCGCGCGCGGCAGGTCGCGGTCGAGGAAGCGGCGCAAAGCCGCCGCCTGCCAGCGTTCGAAGTCGGCGCGGCTCTTGCGCGAGACCCGGCACGTCAGTGCAAAGGAACCGACCGCTTCCGCGAGAGCGTTCATGCCGCCTCCGGATCGCTCAATGAGAGATCGTAGGATGTCGGCGCAGGGTCATGGCAGAGCATCACCTCGCCGCCAGTGGCGAGGAAGCGGCAGAGCATGGCGCTGGTCGGCTCGATCGCCGCGGCATCCTCGGCAATCAGCGTTGCCGGGAAGCCGGGCGTGCGGTTTTCCGTCAAGGCGGCGAGCAGCCATTGCACGTCGACGGCATAGAGCAGCGGCCGCTCGAGGCCGGCAAACAGCAGGCCGAACTGGCCATCGGCATGTCCAGGAAGATCGACCGCGATCACGCTGCCGTCGCCGAAAAGGTCCGTGCCGCCGGGGAAGCCGTCGCGCGCGTAGACGCCCGGCTTGGAGGACAGGCCGTCCAACCGCGTTTCGAAATCCGGCGGAAAGAGCTCGGTGAAGACACCGTGGCGCAAGTTCTCTCGCGACGTGCGTGCCTTGACCCGCGCCCAGGCCGCGCCGCTGGCGATGAAGCGCGCCTTGGGAAACAGCGACAGGCCGGAAATGTGATCGGCATGGAAATGGCTGACGATGACGGTGCGGATGTCACCGGGCGACAAGCCGAATTGCTGCAGCACCGGCAAGACCTGTTCGGCGGGATTGAGCTGAGGCTTCAGCAGCGCGCCGTAGAGCCGCAGCATCCGGCCGCGCCGCCCGCCGGTGAGCGCCTCCGGCGTGTAGCCCGTGTCGACCAGCGCCGGACCGGCGACGGGATGAAAGATCAGCCCGTAGCGGACGCGCAGCCGCACGCTCCGCCACGACCCACCGCGCAGGATCAGCTGCTCGGCGGCGCTGACCCAGGCACTGTTGGCGAAGACGATCTTCATAGCGTGGCCCTGCCGGCGAAGGTGCGATCGAGCCCTTGCTCGAAGGAAACCTTTGGCGCCCAACCGAGCACGCGCTTCGCCTTGGAGAGGTCGAGGCTCTGGGCATAAGCGAAGAGGCCGAGTCCGTAGCGGGTGACCGGCGGCTCGGGCCAGCCGGGCAGCCGAGGCGCCACCGCTTCCATCACGCCGGCCGCCAACATGGCCGGCAGCAGCGGCATCGGCCGCCAGCGCGCCCCAATGCCGGCGCGGGCGCAGGCCTCGTCGGCGATGCAGCGCACCGGCAGCACCTCGCCGCCGGAGATGTGGAATATCTGGCTCTCGGCCTCCCCAGGGGCCGAGAGCGCCGCCATGACCGCATCGACGACATCGTCGACATGGGTGAGATCGATCGCGGCCCGGCCGCCGCGAAACAGCGGCAGCGGCCGGCGCTTCGCCGCCTTGGTGAGACGCGGCAGCAGCGCGCGGTCGCCGGCGCCATAGATGCCGCGCGGCCGCAGCACCACCGGATGGATGGCCGGCGCGGCAAGCACGAGCTTCTCCGCCTCGCGCTTGGTGCGTGCGTAGTGGTTGACGGGCTCCGGCAAAGCCGCGTCCTCAACAAGATCGAGCTGGTCGCGAAAGGCAAAGCAGACGGACGGGCTGGAAATGTGCACGAAACGGCTGACGCCTTGCCGCGTCGCGAAGTCGAGGAGGTTCCGCGTCGCCGTAACGTTCGCCGCCACGAAATCCTGCAACCGGCCGAAGGGCGCCGAGAGCGCGGCGCAATGGATGATCCGTTCGACCTTGCTAAGCCTCGGATCGAACACGCCGTCGAGCGGCCGTGCGAGATCGTGGCGGATGATGCGATGGCCGGCGGCTTCGAGCGCGGCGCAGCGTTCCGCATCGCGGCCGAGCCCGAGCGCCAGCGTACCGGATGCTGCCAGCCGCCGGAGCACATGAGAGCCCAAGAAACCGCTGGCGCCGGTGACGAGGACGACCATGGTCAGGCTTCCAGCGCCATGCCGCCGAACGACACGCCGGCCGACGTGCCGAGGAAGAGCAGCTTCGTGCCCGGCGCCGCACGGCCCTCGCGGCGCGCGACATCGAGCGCGAAGGGGATGGAGGCGGCGATCTGGTTGCCGAAGCGAGCCGCGATGTCGACGAGCTTTTCCGGCGCGAAGCCTGTCTGGCGCGCCATATGCGCGAGCGCGAACGGGCTCGCCTGATGCGGCACGACGAGATCGACGTCGTCATGCCGCCAGCCGGCACGCTCAAGCAGTGCCGAGACGAAACCGTTGAAATGGCGGGACGTCAGGCGGAACAGCTCCTTGCCATCCATATGGAACAGGCTGTGGCGGGCGAATTCCTCCGGCTGCTTGCGGAAATCGAAGCGCGTGCCGCCGGAACCGATACCGCAGGCCTCCCAGGCGGACGGATAGGTGCGCATCAGGCTGGCCGCCAGCCTGCCCTCGCCGGGCTCGGCCCTGCGCAGCACGGCCGCCGCCGCGCCGTCGCCGAAGAGTGCCGCGACCTCCGGCGCGTCCCGCCAAGGCAAAGCACGCGAGGCGACCTCCGAGGAAAACACCAGCGCCGTCTCGCATTGGCCGGCTTCGATCATCCGGCCGGCCGTCTCGAAACCGGTGAGGAAGCCAAGGCAGGTGCTGTTGACATCGAAGGCGGCGGCCGAGCCGTCGGCAAGGCCGAGGCGCTGCATGACCAAAGGCGCCGTCGCCGGCAGCGGCTGGTAGGGCACGCCGCAGCCGCCAATGATCAGATCGACATCGCTTGGACCGAGCCCAGCGTCGTCGAGCGCAAGACGCGCGGCGGCGCAAGCAAGATCAACCTGCGATTCGGCCGCGCAGACATAGCGTTGAACGACACCGGTGGCGGCCTCGAGCGTGCCCCGGCGGAGGCCCAGCCTCTCCTCCAGCGCGCGCGTGCTGATGTATTCTGCCGGCACCGCGCTGCCGGTTCCGACGATCCTGATCCGCATCCTCCCCCCGCGGCGTGAACTTACGTCAGCCTATTCTATAGGCGGATCGGGCGCGATGAAGGCTTTTTTCGAGCCGGCAGCCGGCAGGATCAAAAGTATTAGACTGCTTGCCCCGCCTGCTCCAGCTGGCCGATGAGCCAGGCAATGCCTGCGTCCATCATGGCGACCTTCGGCACTATGGCGCTGATCCGGAAACGCGGCAGTTCCATGGGCGCCTCGACGGCGACCACGTCGAATCGCGGCGCATGCATGGCGACGAACCGGCGCGGCAATGCCGAGATCAGATCGGTCTCGGCGAGCACGGCGAGCGCGAACATGAAATTGGGGACGGTGAGTGCGATGCGCCGCGACAGGCGATGCTCGGCCAGCGCGGTGTCGACGAATCCTGTCGTGTCGCCCGCCTGCGACACGACGAGGTGCCGCATGGCACAATAGGCCCCGATACCGGAATCGCCAGCGAACGGATGCCCAGTGCGCATGGCGATGACGAAGTCCTCTTCATAGAGGGTGCGCACAAGGAAGCGCTCCGGCATGTCCCCCACCGGAAGCACCGCGACATCCATCGCCCTTGCCTCGAGATCGGCGATGACATCGCTCCAGGCAAGAGCCGGCGACGGCTCGCCTTGCCTCGGCAGCAACTGGCGAACGCTGATGTCGATGCCCGGCGCGCTTCGCCGCAACGCTTTGAGCAGCGGCGGCAGGAAGACGGACGAGGCCTCGTCAGGCGCGCCGATCGCAAAGCGGCGCCTGGAGCGGGCGGGATCGAAGGGCTCGACGCTGGCAATGACGCCTCTCACCTGAGCCAGGATCTCGGCCACCGGCGTGGCGAGTTCCAGCGCACGGTCGGTCGGCACAACGCCCCTCGGCGTCCTCAGAAACAGCGGATCGCCGAGCAGGCCGCGTAGGCGGCCGAGACCATGACTGACCGCCGATGGCGACAGATTCAGCCGCATCGCCGAGCGGCCGACATGACGCTCTTCGATCACGGTCTCGAACAGGACCAGCAGGTTGAGATCGACCCTAGATAGATCAATTTCGTGCAGCATATTACTGAAATCATATCACTAGATTCATGTCGATTGAAGTGAGATCCCTCTGCCGATCGGAACGGGCGATAACCGGATCCGTCCGACCCAATGAGGAGAAACGCGATGTTCAAATCCACGAAAAAAGCCGGCAAGGTCGCCGCGCCGCTCGACCGAAAATCCCGGAGCAAAGCCGTTTCGAGGCGGTTGGCGATGGCGATGCCGCTCACCCTGCCGTTGGCGATCCAGGCGCCCATAAGCGATGCTGCGCCCCAAGCCGCCATGGACGACGCCACGCTGGCCGAGCTTCTGGTAAGGGCCGAGGCTGCCAGTTCGGCCTTCGTTAGAGGGGATATGAAAGCCTACCTCGAGCTCATCAAGATTGCGCCCGACTTTACCCTGATGCAGCCGTTCGGAGGCCCGTTCACAAGGGGGTTCGACACCAGCAGCGAGCATCTCGCGCAAATTGCCAGCTACTTCCAAGACGGCGAGGTCAAGATGGAGCTGGTGCAGTCCTATGTATCGGGCGATATGGTCGTTCTGGCCGTGATCGAATGGGGGCATGGTAAGGTCGGCGGCCTGCCGGATCAGGAATGGCCGCTCCGGGTCACGCTGGTGTATCGCCGCGAGGGACCCGACTGGCTGCTGCTGCACAGGCACGCCGATCCGCTTGTCCATAAAATCACCCTGGAGCAGTTGGCCGCGCTGGCTCGCGGCTGACAAGCCGACGACCTGCATTCCGGACGCATGGCCGGCGTCCGGAAATGCCACTCGCGTTCATCAGTGGTAATCAACCGGCCGCCCGTAAGGCTCGAGCTGCGGAGCTGCCGTGCTCCACGGCGAGGAAGCGCGTTATCGCCTCCATGAATTCGGTGGGGCGTTCGACGTTCAGCAGATGAACGCCCGGGAGCAGTACAAGCTCGGCGCCGGGAACCGTCGCCGCGATCGCCTCGCTGTGGCTGGCGAGCGTCACCTTGTCGTCAACACCGCCGATCACCAGCGTCGGCGCGGTGATCAGTGAAATCGGGCGGCGCAGGTCGGCGTCGCGCACAGCGGCGAAGCATCCGGCAAGTCCTTGCGGCGACATTGCCAGGATCGCGGCCTGGAATTCCTCGACCGTCTCGTTCTCGCCGGCGAGCATCGAGGGCGGGAACCAGTTGCGCATGAACATGTCGGCGGTCGCCGACAGGTCGCTTGCCGCAAGCACGTTGCGTATCTGCTCGTCGAAATAGGCCGCGGGTCCCAGATGCGGCGAGGTGTTGGAGAGAACCAAGCGCTCGATCCGCTCCGGCGCGTGGATGCCCAGCCACTGGCCGACGAAGCCGCCGAGCGATAGGCCGAGGAAATGCACGCGGGGGAACCCGAGGGAATCGAGCAGTTCGAGCACGTCGCGGCCCAGCCGGTCGAGCGAATAGGCGCCGGCCGGCGCATCGGAACCGCCATGGCCGCGAAAATCGTAGCGCAAGACCCGGAAGGATTTGGCGAGTTCAGCAACCTGGCCGTCCCACATGTGGAAGGTCGTGGCGATGGAATTCGACAGCACAAGCACCGGCCGGTTTTCCGGCCCGTCGAACCTGTAGGCGATGCGGGTGCCGTCGCCCGCCGTGAAATGAAGCGTTTCGGTCATTTCGTCCTCATCTTGATCAGGCGGGAGGTCGTCCCGCGTCGTTTCGATGAGGACGTTAGGTCTGGTTACTATCGAAGAAAATTACTATGATTCGACAATCTCTGTAGGATGCTACGACATGCACGATTTGAAGCTCCACGATCTGAGGTGCTTCGACGCCGTGGCGAGCGAGGGCAGTTTTCAGGCCGCCGCGCTTGTCCTGAGTCGGACGCATCCTTCCGTCTTCGCCGCGGTCGCACGACTGGAAGAGCAGCTCGGCCTCACCCTGCTCGACCGCAGCGGCTATCGGGTGAGCCTGACGGATGCAGGCCGGCAGTTCCATGCCCGCGCCCGGCTGGCGCTGCGCGAGCTCGAACATCTCCAGAGCTATGCCGGCCAGTTGGCGAGCGGCGAGGAAACCGTCCTGCGCGTGGTGATGGGCGACGTCTGCCCGAGGCCCAGAATACTCGGCCTGCTCAGCCACTTCTTCGCCGAGCGGACCCGCACGCGCCTGCATCTAGAGTATGAGGCGATCAGCGGGCCGATCGAACGACTGACGGACGCCGAGGCCGATCTCGTCTTCCATCGCGCCAATCCGTCCGATCCGCAGCTCGAGCGGATCGATCTTTGCCGGGTGAACTTCGTGCCGGTGGCGGCACCGGGCTTCCTGCCCTTCGACAGAGAGCATGACATCACCCCGGAAGCGATGCGGCCCTTCACCCAATGCGTGATACGCGATACCGCGCGGCGCGCCTCGCCAGAGAATTTCTTCGTCATCGACGGCGCGCATTCCTGCTCGACGCCGGACCATATGATGAAGAAGGAGCTGATCCTTCACGGTCTTGCCTGGGGCCATTTGCCCGAATGGCTGATCGAGGACGAGCTTCGAGACGGGAGGCTGATCTCCATCGCCGGCAGGCATATCCCCGGCCGCACCGAAACCGTTGCCGCAGTGCGGCGCCGCGACCGGCCGCACGGGCCGGTGGCCGAGGCGCTGTGGCTTTATTTGCAGGAGCAGGACGCGACCAAACCCTACAGAATCGGAGCAGCGTTCCTTAAGCCTTGCGCTCCCAGCGCCGGTCAGGCGTCTGCTGCCAGTAAGTGACGGCGTGACCGGCTTCCTTCATCGTCTTCCAGTGGCCGCGCGCGCCTTCGAGCTGTACCGCGTCGTGGCCGTCGAACAGGAAGACCGCCCGCTCGTAGCCGGAGAGGTCCGGCGGGGTCGCGCCATCGACGAGGAAGCGGATCTGGGCGGCGTTCGGGTTGCCGTCCCCCGTGGTCAGCAGGATCGGCTGCTCGGCCGGGTATGCCTCGCGGTCGGTGGCATGCGCCAAGAAGGAATCGTCGCGACAAGTCCACAGATGCTGGTCGAGCGCGTCGCGCCGCTCCTCGGTTCCGGTCTGCACGACGGCGCGCCAGCCGCGCTCGACGCTGCGCTCGAGCAGGCCAGGCAGCGCCTCCTCGAGCGTCGATTCCGTCAGATGGTAGAAGAGGATGTCGGCCACCTCGAAAGCCTATCCTTCATAGTGGTCGCGCACCAGCCTGTCGAGCAGCCGCACACCGAAGCCCGAGCCCCAGGACTGGTTGATCTCGTTCGCCGGCGCGCCCATCGCCGTACCGGCGATGTCGAGATGGGCCCAGGGCGTGTCCTTGACGAAACGCTGCAGGAACTGCGCGGCGATGATGGCGCCGCCGTAGCGGCCGCCGATGTTCTTCATGTCGGCGTTCTTGGAATCGATCAGCTTGTCGTACTCGGCGCCGAGCGGCATGCGCCACAGCCGCTCCTGCGTCGCCTGGCCAGCGTCGGTCAGGCGGCCCGCCAACTCGTCATTGTTGGAGAACAGGCCGGCATAATGCTGACCGAGCGCGACCATGATGGCGCCGGTCAGCGTCGCCAGGTTGACCATGAATTTCGGCTTGAAGCGGTCGTTGGCGTACCAGAGCACATCGGCGAGCACCAGGCGGCCTTCGGCGTCGGTGTTGAGCACCTCGATTGTCTGGCCCGACATCGAGGTGACGATGTCGCCCGGACGCTGGGCATTGCCGTCGACCGCGTTCTCGACCAGACCGATGACGCCGACGATGTTGGCCTTGGCCTTGCGTGCGGCCAGCGCACGGATCAGCCCGGTCACGGCGGCCGCACCTCCCATGTCGCCCTTCATGTCCTCCATGCCGGAGGCCGGCTTCATCGAGTTGCCGCCGGTGTCGAAGGTGACCCCCTTGCCGATGAAGGCGACCGGCGCGTCCTTGGCCTTGCCGCCCTTCCATTGCATGACGGCCATGCGGGCGCCGCGCGGCGAGCCTTGCGCGACGCCGAGCAGCGAACCCATGCCGAGCTTCTTCATCTCCTTCTCGGTGAGGATCTCGACCTCGACGCCAAGCGCTTCCAGTTCCTTCGTGCGAGCCGCGAACTCCACCGGGCCAAGCGCATTAGCGGGTTCATTCACAAGATCCCGCGCGAGAAGCACGCCGTCGATCACCGCCTCTTCCTCGGCGAAAGCTTTTTTAGCGGCCGACGGGTCGGCGCAGTGGATGGTTATCTTGGCGGGCTTCGCCGCTTCAGCCTTCTTGGCCCCCCCTCCCTTTGGTTCGGCCCCTTTGGCGTCAGATTGGCCCTCGTCCTTATCCTTGCGGGTCTTGTATTTGTCGAAGCCGTAGCTGCGCAGAAGAATGCCGGCGGCAAGGTTCGCCGCCTGCCTGCCCTCCGGCTGAAGCTCGGGCAAGTCGAGAATGACGGCGACTTCCGCAGCCTTGCGCAGCGCGGCGGCAACGGCGCCGCCGAGCTTCAGCCAGGCATAGTCATCGAGGTTCGCAACCTTGCCGGCGCCGATCGCCACCAGCCGGTCGACCGACGTCCCTTCGGGCGCCAGCACCTCGGCCGAACTGGCGAACTTGCCGGAGAAATCGGCGACCGGAAACGCGCGCGCCAATGCGCCGGCCGGGTCGCAGGCCTTCGCGGCATCGCCAAGGCCGCCGCCGTCGGCCGCTAGCACGAAGACGCTGCCTTTTTTGGGCGCGGCGAATTTGGCGAAGGCAATCGAAGGTCTCGAAGTCATCAGGTCCTGCTTTCGGGGTGAGGCGCCGCGAACCGGCTTTCAAGCGTGCGCGACATTTGGTCGTTTTCGGGCATTTGGCAAGACTTTGGCCGAAATCGCTGTCTATATCGGCGCCGAAATCAACGAAGGATTCGTCGCGGCACGACCTAAGCTTTCTGCCGCAACCTATTGTTAACCATCAATGTTTTGCATTTCTTATCGATTGACGCGGAGACTCCGCCGCGCCGGGCCGCGTGGCATGGGGGCGACGAACCAGATGAGCCGCTTGTGGACCCGGTTGTACAGGCGCCGGCGGATGACTACCTTGTCGGCGGGCATGATGCCGTTCGGCACAATCGAGAAAAGCCTTCATGAAGGTCGTTGAACGCTACATCATGCGTCGCACCGCCGCGATGTTCCTGGCGGCGCTGGTCTGGACGCTGGCGATCGTGTGGACGACGCAGGTGCTCGCCAAGATCGACCTCGTCACCGACAGCGGCCAGTCGGCGCTGACCTTCTTCGAAGTCGCGGCCCTGATCATCCCCTCGATCGTTCCGATCGTGGTGCCGTTCGCGCTGGTGGTCGCGGTGGCACAGACGCTGAGCGCCATGAACACGGATTCGGAACTGGCGGTGATCAATGCCGCGGGCGCCTCGCGCTGGACGATCGCGCGACCGATCCTTTTGCTCGCGCTGGCGGCCAGTGTCTTTTCCTTCGCCGTCGACAATGGCGTCGATCCCTATGCCAGGCAGAAGAACCGGCAGCTGGTGGCGGCCTCGCGCGCCGACCTTCTGTCGCTGATCATCCAGGAAGGCACTTTCCGAAAGATCGACGAAGGCCTGTTCCTGCAGATCGGCGAACGGCTGCCCGACAACAAGCTCGGCGGCATCTTCGTCGCCGATTCGCGCGAGGAAGGCGCCAACCTCACCTATTACGCCAAGACCGGCAGCATCGTCGAAAAGGGCGACGAGAAGGTGCTGATGATGAATGACGGCGTCATCAACCGCAAATCGGTGACCGGCGACCTCTCCGTCATCCGCTTCACCTCCTACGCCTTCGACCTGTCGGCCTTCATGTCGGCCGCGAACGAGATCACGCTGCTGCCCAAGGACCGAACGACGCCATACCTGCTCAACCCGGATCCCAACGACAGGATGTATCAGCGCCAGCCCGGCAGCTACACGGCCGAGGTTAACCAGCGTTTCTCCGAATGGTCCTATTCGCTGGTGTTCGCGCTGATCGCGCTTGCCGTCGCGGGCGACGCGCGCTCGCATCGCGAGGCGCGCATCCATCCGCTGATCACGGCGATCGCCGTCGCCCTTTTCGTGCGCTGGCTCGGTTTCTTCGCCGCGGGCAAGGCCGATAAGGTCTGGTACTACGCCTATCTGGTCTATGGCGTGCCGATCGCGGCGTCGGCGATTTCCGTCTGGTTCATCGTCTCCTCGCGCAGTATGGAACTGCCCACCGCCTGGGCCGACTGGATGACGAATCTCGCCGGCCGGGTGAGCGAGGGCTGGACCGCGCTCAAGCTGTGGCTCGCCCGCCGCGGCACCTCCGGCCAGGGGGCCTGACGATGGGCTGGACGCTGGGCCGCTATTTCTTCTTTCGCTATGTGACGATCACCATCTGGTTCTTTCTCGGCCTGCTGGCGCTGGTGTTCCTGATCGACTTCACCGAGCTTTCGGGCCGCACGACCGGGCTGCCGGGCTTCACCTACGGCACCGCCTTCGCCATTTCGGCGCTGAGGATGCCGATGATCATGCTGCAGACGGTGCCGTTCGTCGGGTTGTTCTCGGCGATGGCGACGCTGGTGTCGCTCAACCGCCGCTACGAGCTGGTCATCGCACGCTCGGCAGGCGTTTCGGCCTGGCAGTTCCTGTTCCCGTGCTGCATCGGCGCGCTGATGTTCGGCGTGATTTCCGTCGGCGTGCTCAATCCGATCGCCGCGCACGGGTTTTCCTGGTCCGAGCAGATGGAAAACCAGCTCAGGGCCGGCAAGTCGAACGCCGTCCCGGAGGATACGACGCCGTGGCTGAGGCAAAAGACCAGCTCCGGCGACACCATCATCGGCGCTCGCGCCATCCTCAACCAGGGGCTGGAGATGGCTGACGCGGTGTTCTTCGTCCTCGACCAGAAGGGCAACATCGTCGAGCGCAAGGATGCCGCGCACGCCTTCTTGCGCGACGGCTACTGGGAACTGCAGGACGTCAAGCTGTTCAAGGACGGCAACATCCGTCCCGAGGCTTCCGACCGCGTCCCCACCAACCTCAAGCCGGAATTCGTGCAGGAGCGGCTGGCGCGCCCGGAAACCATCCCGTTCTACGAGCTGCCGGCCAAGATCGAGGTTGCCCGCTCCTTCGGCCTCAAGGCAAATGCCTTCGCCATGCAGTTTGATTCGCTGGTGGCGCTGCCGTTCCTCCTCGTCGCCATGACGCTGATTGCGGCAACAGTTTCAATGCGATTTGCGCGAATGGGGCAGTCGGCGACGATGATTCTGGGTGGCGTCCTGGCCGGCTTTCTGCTTTATGTCGTTTCGGTACTGGTCAAGGCATTCGGGGTCGCCGGATTCGTGCCTACAATGGTGGCTGCATGGGTTCCGGTTGTCGTGGCTATGTTCTTCGGGGTGACTTTTCTGCTATAC
Source organism: Mesorhizobium sp. WSM4884 (assembly GCF_029625675.1). Taxonomy (NCBI): domain Bacteria; kingdom Pseudomonadati; phylum Pseudomonadota; class Alphaproteobacteria; order Hyphomicrobiales; family Phyllobacteriaceae; genus Mesorhizobium; species Mesorhizobium sp. WSM4884. The sequence continues at coordinate 57,959 of NZ_JARTVO010000014.1, read as the reverse complement.
AAGGAAGACGGCTAGTGAGGGAGGCTGGTTTGCGCAGCCATAGTAGGCAGGCCGGTTTGGCACGCCTTTATGGGGCGACCGCCTTGGCATGTCTGTTCGCTTGCGTGGTACCGTCGGTACCGGTGCTGGCGCAGACTATCACGGCAAAGCCTGTTCCCACCGGCACGCAGATGCTGCTGGCCGCCGATACGCTCGTCTATGACAACGACAAGCACACGGTGACCGCCGTCGGCGGCGTGCAGATCGACTATGGCGGCAACAAGCTCGTCGCCCAGCGCGTGGTGTACAACCGCGATACCAAGCGCCTCGTCGCCAGCGGCGCCGTCGAGCTGATCAACAGCGACGGCACCAAGATCAATTCCGACCATATCGACATCACCGACGATTTCGCCGACGGCTTCGTCAACGCGCTGCGCGTCGAGACGGTCGAGAAGGCTTATTTCGCCGCCGAGAGCGGCGAGCGCATGGGCGGCGTGCTGACGACGTTCCACAACGGCATCTACACCGCCTGCGAGCCCTGCGAGGACAAGCCCGATTCGGCGCCGACATGGCGCGTCAAGGCGAGAAAGATCATCTGGAACGGCGAGAAGAAGACGGTTCGCTTCGAGAACGCGAATTTCGAGTTCTTCGGCTATCCGCTCGCCTATCTGCCGGCCTTCGAGATCGCCGACCCGACGGTCAAGCGCAAGAGCGGCTTCCTGATCCCGGGCATCGTCTATAACACAGACCTCGGCGTCGGCGTCAAAGTCCCCTATTATTTCGCGCTCTCGCCGACCTACGACCTTACCGTTACCGGAACCGGCTACACAAAGCAGGGCTTCCTCGGCGAGGCCGAATGGCGCCAGCGCTTCAACGATGGCCAATACAGCCTGAAGATCGCCGGCATCAATCAGCAGGATCCGGACGCATTTATCGACACGAACCCCTTCGACAACGGCCATAACGTCAATTCCGGCCCGACTGGCGATCCCAACAAGTTCCGCGGCATGATGGGCACCAAGGGCCAGTTCGCCATCAACGAGCGCTGGAACTTCGGCTGGGACGTGCTGCTCCAGACCGACAAGAATTTTTCACGCACCTACAACATCGACGGCTACAACGATCTCGTCCACCAGTCGTCGATCTATCTGACGGGCCTGAGCGACCGCAATTATTTCGACGTCAGGGCCATGCGCTTCCAAGTGCAGGAAGACACGCTGTCCATCGATCCGACGGCGCGCGCCGCCAAGCAGCCCTGGGTGCTGCCGTCGTTTGACTATGCTTATATCCCCGACATGTCGGTGGCAGGCGGCCAGTTGTCGCTCAACGTCAATGCGCGCGTCATCAGCCGCGACCGGCTGGACGCAGTGCTGGCGGATCCCAAGGTCGACACTTCCTTCAACAATGTGCGCGGCCTCGAAGGCCAGTCCAGCCGGCTGACGGCCGAAGCCGAATGGAAGCGGACCTTCACCACCGATGGTGGTTTGCAGTTGACGCCGTTGCTAGCCTTCCGTGGCGACGCCGGCTATGTGTCGGCCACATCCGAATCGCTGCAAGTAGTCAACCAGATGGCGTCGAATCTCGGCGAGGACGTCGACATGCGCTCTTCGCTCGCACGCTACATGGCTACGCTCGGCCTGGAGGCGCGCTGGCCGCTCCTGTTCTCGATGCCGAACTCCAGCCACGTCCTCGAGCCGACGGCGCAGGTCTTCGTGCGCCCGAACGAGCAATATGTCGGTGGCCTCGCCGTTCCAAACGAGGACGCACAGAGCTTCGTCTTCGACGCCACGACGCTGTTCGAGCGCGACAAGTTCTCAGGTTACGACCGCATTGAGGGCGGCACGCGAGCCAATGTCGGCTTCCGCTATTCGGGCGCCTATGAAAATGGCTGGGGCACCAACGCCATTTTCGGCCAGTCCTACCAGCTCGCAGGCGAGAACTCATTCGCCGCACCCGATCTTGTCAATGTCGGGGCCGATTCTGGCCTAGACAAACGGTCCTCCGACTATGTCGGCCTTGTCGGCTTCAACAGCCCGAGCGGATTCTCAGGCTCGCTCAGCGGCCGTTTCGACGAGCAGAGTTTCGAGGTCAGGCGCGCCGAAGTGAAAGCCGCCTATTCCGGGCTGCCGGTTTCGCTGAGCGCCAAATATGCCTTCATCGAGAAGCAGCCGCTCTACGGCTTCACCACAGACCGGCACGAAGTCACGCTCGGCGCCTCGACGCATCTGGCCGAGAACTGGCGGGTCTTCGGCACAGGCACCTACGATCTCGAGCAGAGTGTTCTGGTCAAGGACGGCGTCGGCTTCGCCTACAACGATTCCTGCTTCACCTATGTGATGACGTTCTCGCAAACACGCGATTCGGTCACCAAGGAAGTGTCGCAGAATATCGGCTTCAACCTGTCTTTCCGCACGCTCGGCGATTTCGGCACGTCGACCAGCGCCGTCGACACTATCCAGTAAGCGAAGGCAGGCGAGCATCGCGGCAGAGCGTCGATTTTGGCGCGCGTAAGGGCTGCAGAGCTTGATTTGGAGCGCATAGCTTCGAAAATGGGCCGATTCTCGGGGACATGCGCCGGCGACATCGTTTCGCCGCATAGGACGGGCAAGGGGTGGACCACGCAGCGCATGCGTTCGGAGGACGTGCGGCGCCATCGTGGCGGGTAAGAATTGGGAAGGTGAGATGAGGAAATACCTGTTTTCGGCAGGATTCGCGCTGCTGGTTGCGGCGACCTCGGTTTCGATCACGGCGATGACGCCGCCGGCGTTCGCCAGCCAGATCAAATACATCGTCAACAACATACCGATCACCACCGGCGACATCGCGCACCGCGCCGCATTCTTCAAACTGCAACGCAAGAAAGGCGATGCGGCGAAGGAAATGATCGACCAGACGCTGCGCCTTGCCGAGGCCAAGCGGCTCGGCATCCGCATCACCGACCAGCAGGTCGATGCCGCCTATCAGCGCTTTGCTTCCAACAACAAGATGCCGCTGGCGAAGCTCGACGCGATCATGTCGCAATCGGGCGTCACCAAGGAGCATTTCAAGGAATTCATCCGTGCGCAGATGGCCTGGAACCAGGCGCTCGGCGCGCGCTACCGTTCCGGCGAGGGCGGCTCGGTGACCGAGCAGGACGCGGTCCGCCGCATGCTCGACAAGGGCGGCTCCAAGCCGACCGCCATGGAATACATGCTGCAGCAGGTGATCTTCGTGGTGCCGGCGTCCGAGCGCTCGGCCACGCTCGCCAAGCGCAAGCGCGAGGCCGATGCCATGCGCGCCCGCTTCAACGGCTGCAACACCACGCGCGAATTCGCCAAGGGGCTGATCGACGTCACGGTGCGCGATCTCGGCCGCGTGCTGGCGCCGCAATTGCCGTCCGACTGGGCCGACCAGATCAAGGCGACCAAGGTCGGTGGCGCGACCCCGACGCGCGAGACCGAGCGGGGCGTCGAATTCATCGGCATCTGCTCTTCGCGCGAGGTTTCCGACGACAAGGCGGCGCAGATGGTGTTCCAGGCCGAAGGCAGCAACGACAAGGACGCCGACGAGCTCAGCAAGAAATATGTCGACGAACTGCGCAAGAAGGCCACCATCGTCGAGCGCTAGGCCGTTTCGGCGCATGACAAAACAAGGCTCGATCCGCCTGCTCTGCCGCGAGGCAGGCACGGCGGCCCGCAGGACACCATGAGCATGCGCAAAACCGATGCGCCGTTGGCGCTCAGCGTCGGCGATCCCTCCGGTGTCGGACCCGAGATTGCCATCGCCGCCTGGCAGGCGGGCGACAGCGCCGGCGTGCCGCCCTTCTATCTGCTCGCCGATCCGGCCCTGATCGAGGCCCGCGCGCGCGAAGTCGGCGCAACGATAGCGATCATGGAAACCTCGCCTGGGCAAGCGGCGCATCATTTTCCCCGCGCGCTGCCCGTCGTTCCGCTCTACGCCCGTCATCTGGACAGTCCTGGAAAGCCGAATCCGGCCAATGCCGCGGGCACCATCGAAGCGATCGACCGCGCCGTCGCCGACTGCCTCGCCGGCCACGCTGCCGCGGTGGTCACCTGCCCCATCGCCAAGAAGCCGCTCTACGACGCCGGCTTCCGCTTTCCCGGCCACACCGAGTACCTGGCGCATCTGGCCTCGCGCCACACCGGCGCCGAGGTGACGCCGGTGATGCTGCTTGCCGGACCCGAACTGCGCACCGTCCCGGTCACCATCCACATCGCGCTTGCCGAGGTGCCGAAAGTCCTGACGACGGAACTGATCGTGGCCACGGGCCGCATCACCGCCGCCGATCTCAAAAGCCGCTTCGGCATCGCGCGGCCGCGGCTCGCCGTCGCGGGGCTCAATCCGCATGCCGGCGAAGGCGGTGCGATGGGCTCGGAGGACCTTTTCATCGTGCTGCCGGCCGTCGAGGCCCTTCAAGCCGAAGGCATCGATGCCGTCGGACCGCTGCCGGCCGACACCATGTTCCACCCGCGGGCGCGCGCCGGCTATGACGCGGCGCTTTGCATGTATCACGACCAGGCGCTGATCCCGGCCAAGGCGCTGGCCTTCGACGAGGCCGTCAACGTCACGCTCGGCCTGCCCTTCATCCGTACCTCGCCTGACCACGGCACGGCCTTCGATATCGCCGGCAAGGGCATTGCGCGCGCCGACAGCCTGATTGCCGCGCTGAGGCTCGCGCGCCGGCTTGCCGACAGCGGCCGCCACGCCGCGGCCGCATGAGGCTAGGGTTGAGCGGGGGGCGCACGACCATCGACGGATTGCCGCCGCTGCGCGAGGTGATCGAGCGCCACGGGCTGCAGGCGAAGAAGGCGCTCGGGCAGAACTTCCTGCTCGACCTGAATTTGACCAGCAAGATCTCGCGCGCGGCCGGCGAGCTTGGCGAAGCGACGGTGATCGAGGTCGGCCCCGGCCCCGGCGGCCTGACCCGGGCGCTGCTTTTCAACGGCGCCAAGCGTGTGATCGCCATCGAGCGCGACGAGCGCTGCCTGGAGGCGCTGGCGGAGGTGTCCAGCCATTATCCCGGCCGGCTCGAAGTCATTCCCGGCGATGCGCTGAAGACCGATTTCGCCGCCCTGGCCGGCAAGGCGAATGGCGGGCCGGTGAAGATCGCCGCCAACCTGCCCTACAATATCGGCACAGAATTGCTGATCCGCTGGCTGACGATGGCCGAATGGCCGCCCTTCTATCAATCGATGACGCTGATGTTCCAGCGCGAGGTGGCCGAGCGCATCACCGCCGGTCCGGGCAGCGACGCCTATGGCCGGCTCGGCGTGCTGGCCGGCTGGCGCACCGAGGCAAAAATCGCCTTCGACGTGCCGCCGCAGGCTTTCACCCCGCCGCCCAAGGTCACCTCCTCGGTGGTGCATCTGGTGCCGCGCGCATCTCCCCTGCCCGCCGACGGCAAGAGGCTGGGCCGCGTCACCGAAGCCGCCTTCGGCCAGCGCCGCAAGATGCTGCGGCAAAGCGTGAAAAGCCTGGGCGGCGAAGCGCTGCTCGCCCGCGCCGGCATCGACCCGACACGCCGCGCCGAGACGCTCAGCGTGGAAGAGTTCGTGAGGCTGACGAACGCCCTATAGGCAGTCGGCGCGTCGGCTGGAATTCCGGTACCATTGCCATAGATAGGCAGGCGAGCAGTCCGGAGTGCAAAATGCCTGCCTATGTCATTTCCGATGTCACAATCCGCGACGCGGAGGCATTCGAATCCTATCGAACCCGCGCCGCAGCCTCCATCGCAGAGCACGGCGGACGCTATCTGGTTCGTGGCGGTGAAGTGGAGACGCTGGAGGGCAACTGGAAGCCCGGGCCGCTGATCGTCGTCGAATTCCCGGATATCGAAACCGCACGGCGCTGGTATCGCTCTGCCGAATACGCAGCGGCACTTGAGGTTCGCGACGCTGCCCTCAGCAGGAACCTTATTCTGGTCGAGGGATTGGGCTGTGATGCGGTCAATTGTCCGAAAACCGCGGCGTGATAGTATGACCCCATGAAAAACAAAGTTGTCGCCTCGCGCCAGAGCAGGGCCGGTAAATTCGTTTTGACCCGCGACAAAGGCGAAAAGATCTGCGCTGTCGAAGGCCTAAAGCTGTCACCGCGCATGGGGGCCGCCTTGAAGGAAGGCGACGCCAAAGGATTGAGCGGCGACGAACGCAGGGCGCTGATCAAGGAACAAGCTCAGCACAACAAAGCGTATGACCTATGGTTTCGTGCCAAGGTTCAGCAAGCCCTCGACGACAGCCGGTCCGACATTCCGGACGATCAGGCCAAGGCCCATTTTGCGGAGAGACGGGCGGCGGCGGCAGGTCGCAAGTGAGGGTCGTCTGGTTGACCTTTGCGCTTCGCGAGCCGCCACAGCCCCTCATCCGGCCCTTCGGGCCACCTTCTCCCCGTAAACGGGGAGAAGGAAAGACTGCCTATCCCGTCTTCTCGTCCAGCAGCCCGGAAACGAAGTCGAACAGGCCCGGCCGCCGGTCGCGCCGAAGCCGCTCCGCCGTCACTATGGCGCGGACCTCGGCGAAGGCGCGGTCGAGATCGTCGTTGACGATGACGAAGTCGTATTCCTTCCAGTGTTCGATCTCGACGCGGGCGTTCTTCAGCCTGGTCTCGATGACCTGCTCCTGGTCCTCGGCGCGGCGCTTCAGGCGCGCCTTCAATTCCTTCATCGAGGGCGGCAGGATGAAGATCGAGACGATGTCGGCGCGCATCTTCTCCTTGAGCTGCTGGGCGCCCTGCCAGTCGATGTCGAACAGCATGTCGCGGCCTTCGGCCAGCGCCATCTCCGCCGGCTCGCGCGGCGTGGCGTAGAAATTGCCGTGCACCTCGGCCCATTCCAGCAGCGCATCGGAATCGCGCAGCCGCTCGAACTCGCGCATCGTGCGGAAATGGTAGTGGACGCCCTCGATCTCCGAGCCGCGGCGCGGCCTGGTGGTGACGGAGACCGACAGTTCCAGGCTCGAATCACTTTCCAGAAGGTTGCGCGCGATCGTCGACTTGCCGGCGCCCGACGGCGACGACAGCACCAGCATCAGCCCGCGGCGGCGGATGCGGGCTCCCACGTCCCTGGCAGCCGTCAGCTCCTTGGCAACCATCTCCGTCACTCCAGATTCTGGACCTGTTCGCGAAACTGGTCGACCACCGCCTTGAGCTCCAGCCCGATCGCGGTCACCGCGGCGGCGTTCGACTTGGAGCACAGGGTATTCGATTCGCGATTGAATTCCTGCGCCAGAAAATCGAGCTTGCGGCCGACGGCGCCGCCGCTGCCGAGCAGCACACGCGCGGAAGCGACATGCGTCTTCAGCCGGTCGATCTCCTCGCGGATGTCGGCCTTGGTTGCGAGAAAGGCCGCCTCCTGATGCAGCCGGACCGCGTCGAGATTGGCCGACGCATCCATCAGCAGACGCACCTGCTCGGCGATACGCTCGCGAATCGCCGCCGGCTCGCGCGACGGGTCGGCCTCGGCCTTCAGCGTCAGCGCCTCGATGGTGTCGATGTGGCCCGACAACAGCGTGCGCAGCGCTGCCCCCTCGCTCTGCCTTGCGTGCTCCAGGCCGGCGAGCGCCGTCTCCAGCGCGGACAGGGTCGCCGCGTCGAGGGCGGCACGCTCCTCCTCGGTCTCGACGGCTTCCGGGATGTCGAGCACGCCGCGCAGCGCAAGCAGCCCGTCGGCGGTCGCGGGCTGGGTGCCGAACTGCTCCTGCAGGCGCTTGGCCAGCCCTGCCAGATCCTTCAGGAAAGCCTCGTTGACCACCGGCTGCGCCTGCTGCGCGACGGCGCGGCCGACGGTCAGCGTCGCCTGGAAATTGCCGCGAGCGAAGCGCTTCTGCACGGTCTGCCGTACAGCGGGTTCCAGCCGGTCGAAGCCTTGCGGCAGTCTCAGCCTGACCTCGACGCTCTTGCCGTTGACCGATTTCACCTCCCAGGCGATCGACGTGCCGTCGCGTTCAGCGACGGCCCGCGCGAAACCGGTCATGCTCTGCACGTTCATAACGCGTATCACCCCCTGTCGCATATCCGGGAGCGATTGCCCGAACATGCGCACCCTTGCAAGACGCTGACCTTCGGCCGGCGCCTAATGTTCTTCCTCAAAACATGAATACGGCCCGGCGTCAAAGGAGACGAGACGGATGCGCGGCAGGCAGCCTACTGGGCGGCGTCGCCATTCTCGCCGGAATCGGTGCCGGCATTGCCGCCGTCGGCATTGTCGTCGGGAGCGGCCGGCGCCGTCGTCTGGCCGGAGGCCTTGGCGGCGGCGTCCTCCTGCTTCTTCTGCAGCGCCCGATAGCGGGCGACGTTCTGGTTGTGCTCTTCCAGCGTCGCGGCAAAGACATGGCCGCCATTGCCGTCGGCGACGAAATAGAGGTCGTCCGTCTTCGACGGATTGGCCACCGCCTCGAGCGCCGCGCGGCCCGGATTGGCGATCGGCGTCGGCGGCAGGCCCTTGATCAGATAGGTGTTGTAGGGTGTCTGCTTGTCGATGTCGGACTGGTAGATCGGCCGGTCGGCCGGTTTGCCCTTGCCGCCGAACAGCCCATAGATGATGGTCGGGTCGGACTGCAGCCGCATGCCCTTGGCCAGTCGGTTGAGGAAGACGGCGGCAATGCGCGAGCGCTCGTCGCTCCTGCCCGTCTCCTTCTCGACGATCGAGGCCAGGATGACAAAGTCTCCCATGTCGGCGATCGGCAGGTCGGGCGCGCGGTGCTCCCAGACGTCCTCGACCAACTTCTTCTGATCGGCGACCAGTTTGTCGATCATCTGCTGCCGGGTGGCGCCGCGGGTGAAACGCAGCGTGTCGGTGGCGATGCTGCCCTCTGGCGGCAGGGTCGTCGGCATGTCGCCGGTCAGCGCCTCCTGGTCGGCCACGCGCTGCAGCGCCTGCTCGACCGTCAGCCCCTCGGGAATGGTCAGTGAATACATCACCGACTTGCCGCTCTTGAACAGCTCCATGATCTCGCGCATCGAGGCGCGCGGCTTGATGGCGTATTCGCCGGCCTTCAGCGCGGCATCATTGCCGGTGGCGCGCACGCCCAGCCTGAAGATGCGCGCATCGGTGACCAGGCCGCGACGCTCCAGCTGGTCGGCGATCTCCTGCACGCCGGTGTTCGGCTTGACCATGAAGGTATCGCCATTGGCCGACGGACCTGGCTCGACGAAAGCCTGCATGCCGAAATAGAGCGCCGCGCCGGCGGCGAGAACGACCAGGATGACCACCGAGAGGAAGAAATTCAGGAACACGACGACCTGGCTGCGCGACGCGCGCGAGCGTTTCGACGGCGGCGGCGTGCCGGCCTCGGGGCGCAGCGCCTCGGCGGCTGTCTTGGGCACGATCGGGCCTCGCGTCTGACGCTGTCCGAATTCTGCGCCGCCGCCCGGATTTGTATTCATGGCGCCCTACCGTCTGATCTTGCAACGAATCCCCTAGCCGAAGCGTAGGGACAAATTTGGCAAAAATGACGGCAGGTGGCGGACCTGCCGGCTATCTCGCTTCTGAGCATTCCAGGACGGATAACCGCTTCGCACCGTTCCTGGAATCGCCCGGGCTGAATGCTCAGCCATTGTAGCGTTGGAAGACGAGCGAGGCGTTGGTGCCGCCGAAGCCGAAGGAGTTCGACAACGCCACATCGATCTGGCGCTGGCGCGGCTTGTTCGGCACGAGATCGATCGCCGTCTCGCGTTCCGGATTGTCGAGATTGATGGTGGCGGGGGCAATGTTGTCGCGGATGGCGAGGATCGAGAAGATCGCTTCCGCGGCGCCCGCGGCGCCCAAAAGATGGCCGATCGACGACTTGGTCGACGACATCGAAATCTTGGAAGCCGCATTGCCGACCAGCCGCTCGACGGCGCCAAGCTCGATCGTGTCGGCCATGGTCGAGGTGCCGTGCGCGTTGATGTAGTCGACGTCGGCGGCCGAGAGCTTCGCCCGGTTCAGCGCCGCCGTCATGCAGCGGAACGCGCCGTCGCCGTCCTCGGCCGGAGCGGTGATGTGATAGGCGTCGCCGGTCAGTCCGTAGCCGGTGACCTCGGCATAGATCCTGGCGCCGCGCGCCTTGGCGTGCTCCAGCTCTTCCAGGACGACGACGCCGGCGCCCTCACCCATGACAAAGCCGTCGCGGTCGCGGTCATAGGGACGCGACGCGGTCTCAGGCGTGTCGTTGCGCTCGGTGGAGAGCGCGCGGCACGCGGCGAAGCCCGCCATGGAAAGCCTCGTAACCGGCGCCTCGGCGCCACCGGCCACCATGACGTCGGCATCGCCCCAAATGATCAGCCGGGCGGCATCGCCGATGGCGTGCGCGCCGGTCGAGCAGGCGGTGACGACCGCGTGGTTCGGGCCTTTCAGCCCGTGCCGGATGGAAACCTGGCCGGAGACCAGATTGATGATCTGTCCAGGAATGAAGAAGGGGCTGATGCGGCGCGGGCCACGCTCCTTCAGGATCATCGCGTTCTCGGCGATGCCGTCGATGCCGCCGATGCCAGAACCAATCAGCACGCCGGTGGCGCACTGATCCTCATGCGTCTCGGGCTTCCAGCCTGAATCGGCCAGCGCCTCGTCGGCGGCAGCGATGCCATAGAGGATGAAGTCGCCGATCTTGCGCAGCTCCTTCGGCTCGAGCACGGCCTCGGGATTGAAGGTGCCGTTGGAGCCGTCACCGCGCGGAACGATGTGGGCGATCTTGCAGGCAAGATCGTCCACTTCGAATTCGGTGACACGGCGGGCGGCGCTGCGGCCGGAAAGCAATTCCTTCCAGCTATGCTCGAAGCCCATGCCGAACGGTGAAAGCAGGCCAAGGCCCGTGACGACGACTCGCCTCATCGCAGGTCCTCCCCGGTAATTCCCGCGGAAAGCCTCAGGCCGAGGCCTTGTCGATATACTTCACGGCGTCGCCGACGGTGAGGATGGTCTCGGCCGCGTCGTCCGGAATCTCGACGCCGAACTCTTCTTCGAACGCCATGACGAGTTCGACCGTGTCGAGGCTGTCCGCGCCCAGGTCGTCGATGAAGCTCGCCTGCTCCGTCACTTTGTCGGCATCGACGCCGAGATGCTCGATGACGATCTTCTTGACGCGCTCTGCGGTGTCACTCATTTGGGGCCTCGTCTTATGTTGTCTTGTCTTCGTTAGCGGGCGGAATGCCGCTAATCAAGCTGAAAGATGGTCCTGCGGGAAACGCAAGCCGCAGGACCGGTTTTTGCCCGAACCGCCGGGTTGCCGGCCGCATTACACGAAAAAAGGCGGGCGTCCAAGCCGAAATGGCTGTTTTCACAGCCCGCCGGACCTTGATCGGTCGGGGTGTATCGAGACTCAGCTCGGCCTGACCTGAATCCCAACACACCCTAGAGCATCGCCATGCCGCCATTCACATGGATGGTCTGGCCGGTAACGTAAGCCGCCGCATTGGAAGCGAGGTAGGCGACGGCCGATGCGGCGCTGGTGCCCATGCGCCTCGCCGGAATCGCCGCCATGATCGTCTCTTTCTGCTTGCCGTTGAGCTTGCCGGTCATTTCCGATTCGATGAAGCCCGGCAAGCTTTTGGAGCTAGCCGGCGTCGAATGAATACCTCCTAATATACTTATGTTATATATACTTATGTCACGGCGAACAAATAACGAACAGACGACAAATCAATCCCGGAAGCATCAGTCGTCACACGGCTTGATTGAATCGCTGGATCTATTGTGGCATAGGGAAACACACAGGGCGGGTACTGGCTGTCAGGCTTTCTCACAAAGAGGAAGCCCCACGACGGGAGTACCGGATGCGCATCCTATCCCTGGCTGCTTCGGCCACTATCCTAGCCCAGTCAATGTTCACTGGCCCGGCCGTCGCGGCGGTTGCAACAGGCAACCTGACGGTCCGCATTACCATCACTGCCGAATGCAAGGTCCAGACCGCTAACGACTTGGATTTCGGTTCGAAAGGGGTCATCGACGCCAACGTGGATCAAACCAGCACCATCGGCGTGCAATGCACCTCCGGTCAGACATACAATGTCGGCCTGAGCGCCGGAGCCGGCGCCGGCGCGACCGTTGCGGTTCGCAAAATGACCGGGCCGGGTGCCGCGACGGTCAACTACACGCTTTACCGTGACACTGGTCGCACACAGCCCTGGGGCGTGACGATCGGTACGGACACGTTGGCCGGGACAGGTAACGGCAACGTCCAGAACCTGACCGTCTATGGGCGGGTGCCGCCGCAGGCGACACCAGCCGCAGGCGTCTATACGGACACGGTTGCGATCACAGTAACCTACTGACCATTCCGACGGAGGGACGACATGCGATCCGTGTCACGCATCGGCGCCGCCGCATTCTTCTTGCTGTGTGCGAGCGTTTCACAAGCGGCCTCTCTTAGAGTAGCCCCGACCAGTCTGGAGCTGATCGCCCCCGACAGCGCCGCCGTGCTCAATTTGCATAATGACGCCAAGCAGCCGATCAACGTGCAGCTTCGCGTTTTCAAATGGAGCCAGGTGCGCGGTGTAGAACGGCTGGAGCCAACTTCGGATGTGGTCGCCAGCCCGCCATCGACGCAACTCGGGCCAAATGCCGACTATGTGGTTCGTGTTGTGCGCCCGGGCAAAGTCCCCGTACGCTCCGAGGAGAGTTACCGGGTGCTGGTGGACGAATTGCCCGATCCGTCCCGCAGAAAGGCTGGCACGGTCACTCTCGTGCTTCGCTATTCCGTGCCAGTTTTCTTTCGCAACCCGGGCGCAAAGTCCCCTGAGATGTCGTTCAGCCTATCGCGGGCGGGCCGCAGCCTCGTGCTGACGGCGCGCAACAATGGTGAAAGCCGCCTCAGACTTTCCAATCTCAATCTGATGCAGGGCGGCAAGAAGCTCGGCAGTCGCAGCGGTTTGGTCGGCTACGTTTTGGGTGGCGCCACCATGCAATGGCCGATCGGCAGCAGCAGATCGCTGTCCGGGAGCTCTGTCACACTGAAGGCGCAGAGCGACTTTGGACCATTCAATGCCCAAGTTGCAATCAAAGGGCAGTAGGATCGCGGCAGTCGTTGCAGGTATTTTTGTTCCTATCCTGCCGGCGAACGCGCAGGATTCGCAGCCGCAAATTGCCGATCCCGCTCCCGTCCAAACGGAACGCCGCAACCTTTATCTCGAGGTGTTCATCAACGATGTCTCGACGGAACTGATCGGCACCTTCACACAGTTCCCGGACGATGGCCTGGCGGCAACCCCGGACGAGCTGACACAGGTCGGTCTGAAGCCGGTGGAGAGCGCTGCGGGCGCCGACGGCCTGATCAGACTCGATCGGCTTCCCGGCGTGTCTTTTCGCATCGATGAAGCCACCCAGCGCCTCTACGTCACAACCACGAACGAGGGGCGTGCCGCACGCATCGTCGACATCGGCGCTGACAAGAAGGGAGACCAGGTTCAACCGCAGTCGGGCTATGGCGCAGTGCTCAATTATTCGCTGTTTGCGAGCTCCAACAAATTGTTCCAGCGAGATGTCGACTTGTTCCAGGGCGTTTCCGGCGGCTTCGACGCGCGGCTGTTCGGCCCGTTCGGCACGCTCAGCCAAAATTTCATTGCCGGCTACTCGGATGGTGAATTCGGCGGCGTTACACGGCTCAACACGACATGGAGTTATTCCGATCCGGAACGGCTGATAACCTATCGGGCGGGCGACTTCATTTCCGGTGGGCTTTCCTGGACGCGACCCGTCCACCTTGGCGGCATCCAGGCTGAGCGCAACTTCGCCTTGAGACCCGATCTGGTCACGTTGCCGCTGCCCTCCTTTGGAGGGACCGCGGCCGTACCCTCGACGCTCGAAGTCTATACCCAGAACGTCCGCACCTACACCGGCAACATCCCGGCCGGCCCTTACCAGGTCACCAACCTGCCGGTGTTTGCAGGTGCCGGCGAAGCGCAGGTCGTGTTGAGGGACAGTCTCGGTCGCGAGACGACGACCAGGCTCCCCTTCTATACGTCCAGCGACATGCTGGGTCAGGGCTTGCTCGATTTCTCGGCGGAGATTGGATTTCCTCGGCGCAATTTCGGCATCGAATCCGACGATTATGACGGCCAGGCGTTTGGTGTTGCCACCGCGCGCTACGGTCTCACGAATTGGCTGACCCTCGAAGGTCATGCCGAGGGTGGCAAGGATCTGATCAATGCAGGAGCTGGTGCCGCCTTCCCCCTCGGCCCTTACGGCGCGGCCTCTATTGCGGTTGCGGGCAGCCATCATGACGGGCGCACGGGCTCGCTTGTGAACGCATCGCTGGAGATGGGCTACGACGGCTGGTCGATCCACGGCCAAATCCAACGGGCATTCGGCGACTATGAGGACATCGCCTCGGTGACAGCCGAGCCCTCTTTTTCCAATGCAGGCGACATTCCGATCTTCAGCGCCGGCGTGCCACGGGCGATCGACCAAATGACCCTGAGCATTCCGACACCAGTCGACTTCTCCAGCCTCAACTTCTCCTATACTCACCTCGAAAGCGCCGAAGGTCAAAAGAGCCAGATCGTCGGCCTTTCCTACAGCCAGCAGATATTCAAACGAAGCAGCCTCTATGCCACGGCCTTTACCGACCTCGAGGATCGCAGCAGTTTCGGTGTCTTCGCAGGAGTATCCGTTCCGTTCGGCGACGATATCACGGCGTCCACCGGGGTCGAGCAAGGACCCGACAGCCTGAATGTGGTAGCCGACATCGCCAAGTCCGAGCGGCTGGAAGACGGCAGCATTGGCTGGCGGGTACGAACCTCGGAAGGCGACACGCCTAACCGTTCGGCCGCGGCGAGCTTCCGCTCGCCCTTCGCCCGCTTCGAGGCTGGCGTTCAACAATACGGCAAGGATGTCAGGGCGACCGCGCAAATGGACGGCGCGATTGCCATGGCAGGTGGTGGGGTGTTCGCAACGAACCGCATCGACGACGCTTTCGCCGTCGTCGAGGTCGGCGCCCCGGATGTCGACGTCCAATTCCAGAACAGGCCGGTTGGAAAGACCGATCGACAAGGGCGTATTCTGGTCCCCGGCCTCAAGTCCTATGAGCCGAACACAGTCTCGATCGATCCCAAGAACCTGCCAGCCGACGCGGACGTTCCGGCCACCAAGGAAGTCGTGATGCCCGCCGATCGCAGCGGCGTGGTCGTGAAGTTCGGCGTGGCGCAAGTTCCTTCAGCGGCGCTGATCACCCTGGTCGGCAGCAGCGGCGTGCCGCTGGAGGCCGGTCTGAAGGGTCGTGTCGAAGGTAGCTCGGAAGAATTCGTTATTGGCTACGATGGTCAGGCCTACATCCGCGGCCTCAGTGCCCAGAACGCCGTTGTGATCGACCTCCTGGACGGCACCTCATGCCGGGCCAACTTCCCCTATAAGCCCGAGCCTGGCCAGCAAGTGGCGATCAAGGACGTAGCCTGTCGCTGAAAACGGAAAAATGCTTCGCACCATCATCCTCTTGGCCATTGCCCTAATTCCTTCGCTTGCCCGGGCGCAAAGTTGCAGCTTCAGCGTTTCCAACATGAGCTTCAGTTCGGTGGACACGCTGTCGGGCAGCCAGACCAACTCGACCGCCACGATCAGCATGGATTGCCTTGGTTTGGTGGGACAGCGAATCCTGATTTGCCCCAATCTCGGGGCCGGCACGGGAGGCGCATCGTCGGCCAATGCCCGTCAGATGCTGAACGGAGCCAACAGTCTGAACTATCAGCTCTATTCGGATTCGGCGCGCAGCGTGGTTTGGGGCACTTACACTTGGGCATATGCTTCCCGCGCACCGGCGTTGGCATTGACGCCGAACATATTGGGCGCGGCGTCCGGCACGGCGACCATCTACGGCACGGTATTCGGCGGTCAGGGAACGACGCCGCCCGGAAGCTATCTCTCGGCCTTTTCCGGCGCATATACCGAATTTCGCTATCGCTACAGCATCGGCAACAATTGCGATTCGGGTTTCGGTATCCTGGCCCCAAGCCCATCCTTCACGGTGAGTGCCACGGTCGCCCCCAATTGCCTCGTGTCGACCCAGAACATCGATTTCGGATCGACGGGGGTTCTCGACGCCAATGTCGACGCGACCGGCCAGATTTCGGTCACCTGCACGCCGGCGGCGGCCTATAGCGTATCTCTTAACGGCGGCACGACCAGCTCGCCTCCGACGGCGCGCAAAATGTCGAAGGGTGCGGAAACGGTAACCTACGGCCTCTACAGGGATGCCGGCCGGACACTGCCATGGGGCGACTCGTCGACGCCCGGCAGCACGGTGCCTGGAACCGGAAGCGGTGTGGCGCAGAACTTGACCGTCTATGGCCGCGTGCCGCCACAGGCAACGCCGTCGGCCGGCGTCTATACCGACACGGTCGTCGTCACCGTCACGTACTGAGGTCCGGGACGAGAGATCAGTTTGCCTGGCGAATGTCGCTGACCGTCCTCAGATCATCGCCATGCCGCCATTCACATGGATGGTCTGGCCCGTAACGTAAGCCGCCTCATTGGAAGCGAGGTAGGCGACGGCCGAGGCGACCTCGGCGCTGGTGCCCATGCGCCTTATCGGAATCGCCGCCATGATGGTCTCTTTCTGCTTGTCGTTGAGCTTGCCGGTCATGGCCGATTCGATGAAGCCCGGGGCGACGCAGTTGACGGTGATGTTGCGGGTGGCGATCTCCTGCGCCAGCGACTTGGAAAAGCCGATCATACCGGCCTTGGAGGCACAGTAATTGGTCTGGCCCGGGTTGCCGGTGACGCCGACCACGGAGGTGATGTTGACGATGCGGCCATGGCGGCGGCGCATCATCGGATGGGTGAGCTCGCGGGTGAGCCGGAACACGGCGGTGAGGTTCACCTCGATCACGGAATCCCAATCGGCGTCCGACATGCGCACGAACAGGCCGTCCTTGGTGATGCCTGCATTGTTGACCAGAATGTCGACGCCTTCGAGGTCGGCCTCCGCCTTCTGTCCGAGCGCCTTGACCGCGTCGCGGTTCGTCAGGTCGGCCGGAAAGAGTTTTACGCGCTCCCCGAGGTCGCTCGCCAAGGCTTCCAGCTTCTCCACACGGGTGCCGTGCAGGCCGACGACGGCGCCCTGGCTGTGCAGCACCCTGGCAATCGCCTCGCCGATGCCTCCCGATGCGCCCGTGACGAGCGCCTTGCGGCCGGTCAGTTCGAACATTTTTCCAACCTCATTTTCCAGACGGCTGCAAGCAGTCGCGTTCCGTATACGTCATATCGTCCAAGTCACGCTAGACAAGCGTGGACATTAGCGAAGGCTTCCTTCCCGTCGTCATCCACGGGCGGAGCGGTAGCGAAGCGGACGCGTAGACCCGAGGATCCATGCCGTAACATTGGCCGAAGGATGCAACGGAGCAGAATTCTGCACCGCAGCGGCACTTCCAAGTCACGGCATGGATTCTAGGGTCTGCGCTGCGTCGCTTCGCTCCTTGCTCCGCCCTAGAATGACGAAAGCAGGGGCTCATCCCAACGCCGCCAGCGCCGTCTCGACCTCCGCCGCCGTGCCGATGGCGCCGGTGACGATGTCGCGGTTGATGCGGCGCGCCAGGCCCGACAGCACCTTGCCGGCGCCGACTTCGTAGAGCGTCGCAATACCGTTCTGGCCGAACCATTCCACCGTCTCGCGCCAGCGCACGCGAGCGACCACCTGCTCGACCAGGCGGCGGGCGATCTCGTCCGGGTCGTTGGTGGCCGTGACGGTGACGTTGGAGACGATCGGAACCACGGGCGCGCTCTTCGCCACGCCGGCGAGCGCCTCGCGCATGATATCCGCGGCCGGCGTCATCAGCGCCGAATGGAAGGGAGCGGAGACCTGCAGCATCAGCGCCCGCTTGGCGCCTTTCTCAGTGCAGAGCTTCGCCGCCAGCTCGACGGCCGCCTTGGCGCCGGAAATCACCAGCTGGCCGCCTCCATTGTCGTTGGCGACCTGGCAAACCGCCCCTTTGGCGGAGCCTTGTGCCGCTTCGGCGCAGGCGGCTTCGACATCGGCCTGCTCCAGCCCGATGATGGCGGCCATGGCGCCTTCGCCAGCCGGCACCGCCGCCTGCATGGCGTTGCCGCGGATGCGCAGCAGCCGCGCGGCATCGGCGACCGAGACGAAACCTGCCGCGGCAAGTGCGGAATATTCGCCGAGCGAATGGCCGGCGACGTAGGCCACCTTGTCCTTCAGCGAAAAGCCGCGCGACTCCAGCGCCCTCAGCGCCGCAAGTGACACCGCCATCAGCGCCGGCTGGGCGTTGGCCGTCAGCGTCAGCGTCTCTTCAGGCCCTTCCCAGATCAGCTTCGACAGGTTTTCGCCAAGCGCCTCGTCGACCTCCTCGAACACCCGGCGCGCCTCGGGGTAGGCATCGGCGAGGTCCCTGCCCATGCCGACGGCTTGGCTGCCCTGTCCCGGAAAGGTGAATGCGACGGCCATTTTCAAGTCTCCAGCGACTGGTTTTTCCCTGCCTCTGACGCGAGGCGGACGGCCAAGTCAAGTCCGAGGCTGCCCGCCCAGAGCCCAGTTCAGCCCGAAAATCCGGCCCGAGTCCCTGTTCCGTAAGGCTTTTTGGTGATCACACCTGATGAAAACCGCTCACGAATCGTTTGCTGGCTCTTCTTATTTCCGCCACAGGCGCTAGCTTTGCGTGACATTTCGATGACAGAAGCGTGACGCGTGTGGAAGACGCGAAGCGCGAACGCAAGAAGCGCGGCAAGGGCCGGGGGAAGCGACGTGGCAAGAATCAGGAAAGGCACGGCCCAGCGCGTGCCGCAATTCTTGGAAGACGATCCGTCCACCGGTTATCTGCCGGGGCGGAGATGGCCGATCGTCCGCTACGGTCTCGCGACGCTGCTTGCCTCCGCGCTCTTGGTGTTCGCCATTGAATGGATCGTGCGCGGCGACTTCTTCGGCACGGTAGACTTCTTCCTGCAGCCCTTCAAGCCGGGATGGACCACCATCGTCGTCTTCGCGCTGGTGCTGGTAGGGCTCGATGCCGTACTCGGCCGCAGCCATCAGAGCCTGATGATCGTCGCGCCGCTGACGCTGGCGCTGGCCTTCGTCGGCCATCAGAAATCGCATTATCTCGGCGACCCGCTCTATCCGACCGATTTCCTCTACGCCCGCCAGATCATGGCGCTGATGCCGCTCCTGGTGCGCGAGCGCCCCTGGACGGCCGCGCTGCTCGGCGTGGCGATCATCGGCAGCCTGGCGCTGCTCGTCTATGGTTGGCGGCACTGGCGCCGGCGCGTGCCGATCCTCAGCCGGAAGGGACGGTTGGCGCGGCTGACGCTGGCCGTGCCGCTGCTCGCCTTCTTCGTCTCGATCATGGATTACGCCACCTTCTCGTGGACGCGCGACAGGCTGCAGATCATCCCGATCATGTGGGACCAGAAGGAGAATTATGCCTCGAACGGTTTTGCGCTCGCCTTCGCGATGAACGTTCCGATGGCGCATGTCTCGGCGCCGCCCGGCTATTCCGAGAAGACGATGGACGCGATCGTGCGCCCCGAAGTCGCCGCCACGGTGCCGGACGAGAAGCCCGACATCATCGTGGTGATGAGCGAATCCTTCTGGGATCCGACCGAGCTTCCCGGTGTCCGCATCAAGCCCGATCCGATCCCGACGGTGCGCGCGCTGCGCTCCGGCTCGATGTTCTCGCCGGAATTCGGCGGCATGACCGCCAATATCGAATTCGAGGCGTTGACCGGCTTCTCCAACGCCTTCCTGCCGGCGGGCTCGATCCCCTACCAGCAATATGTGCGCACGCCGACGCCGTCACTGGCGACCTTCCTGCGAAGCGAGGGCTACCGGGCGCGTGCCATCCATCCAGGCACCAACTGGTTCTGGAACCGGGGCGCCGTCTATGCCGATTTCGGTTTCAGCGACTTCCGCTCGGAGGAAACGCTGCCGCCGATGGAAAAGCGCGGACCGTTGGCTTCCGACGCAGCAATGACCGACGAGATCATCCGCGAAGCCGACACCAGCGAGGACCCGGTGTTCCTGTTCGCGGTCAGCCTGCAGAACCACGGGCCTTATGAGCCGTACCGCTACTACAATCCGACCCATGCGGTCGACGCGCCGATCAGCACCTGGGCACGGGAATCGCTGCTTTCCTATGCCGAGGGCTCGGCCGATGCCGATCGCGGCCTGCAGCGCCTGATCGACTGGGCGAAGAAGCGCGAGCGGCCGACCATCATCGCCTTCTTCGGCGACCATCTGCCGCCGCTCGGCCCGGTCTATGTCGAGACAGGCTTTCTCAAGGACAATGTCGCGCCACGCAAGGAGCCGACGCCCGAGGCCGCGCTCGACCATCACGACACGCCGCTGATCATTTGGTCGAACCACTCCGGTCCGGTCGAAAACCTGGGCGCGGTGAGCCCGGCCTTCCTGCCTTACCATATCCTCACCACGGCCGGGATCACCCATCCCTATTACACCGGCTTCCTCGGCGCGTTGCGCGAGCGCTACCGGGTCGTCGACCGCAACCTTCTGCTGTCGCCCTCCGGCGAAGCGACGCCCGACTGGGCGAGGCAGAAGAAGATCGATCCGGCGATCAACGATTTCAGGCTGATCCAATACGACATGATGTTCGGCAAGCGCCATACCGCGCCCGACTTCTTCCCGGAGACCGTGGTCCCGCTGGTCGCGCATATGAGCTGAGCCGGTGACCAATCCGCGAACGCCGGAGATTTCCGACCCTGCAGCATCGTGGAATCGCCGATCCTGTCTGCCGCGCTTGCCTTCCTTGCGAATTGCTGTATAGACGCCGGCAATCTGCCGGTCCTTGCTGGGGGCTGAACGGAGGGCCGTGGTCTGAAAGACCGCGTCATGAAGCCGTAAGCGCTTTTGGCCTCCCGTGTCTCCGCTCTCGACCGTCTCGCGATGCTCCTTTCTTCCCCGCTCTCCGAAGACGGGTCAGACAAGTTGCAGAGGCTTAGCCGCGAGGGCCGGTGAGAGAAACGAAGAAAGGCAGTAAAACATAATGGCTCTTTACGAACATGTGTTTCTTGCCCGGCAGGACCTGTCGCAGCAGCAGGTTGATGCGCTTGTCGAACAGTACAAGGGCGTCATCACCGCCAACGGCGGATCGGTCGGCCGGATCGAGAACTGGGGACTGAAGTCCCTCACCTACCGGGTCAAGAAGAACCGGAAGGCTTACTACACGCTGATGGACATCACCTGCCCGCCGGCCGCGCTCAACGAAATGGAGCGCCAGATGGGCCTGTCGGAAGACGTGCTGCGCTTCCTCACCATCAAGGTCGAGGCGCATGAGGAAGGTCCCTCGGCGATGATGCAGAAGCGCGAAGAGCGCTCCGAGCGCGGCGGCTTCGGCGACCGCGACCGTGGTGACCGCGGCCCGCGTTCGTTCGGCGACCGCGCTGACCGTGGCCCGCGTTCGTTCGGCGACCGTGACGGCGGCGACCGCGGTCCGCGCCGTCCGCGAGAAAACGTTGAAGGGGGTGCAGAATAATGGTCGACATCAACCAGATCCCGACCCGGCGCCCGTTCCATCGCCGCCGCAAGACCTGCCCGTTCTCCGGCGCCAACGCCCCGAAGATCGACTACAAGGACGTGCGTCTCCTGCAGCGCTACATTTCCGAGCGCGGCAAGATCGTGCCGTCGCGCATCACCGCCGTCAGCCAGAAGAAGCAGCGCGAGCTCGCCAAGGCGATCAAGCGCGCCCGCTTCCTCGGCCTGCTGCCCTACGTGGTTCGCTAAGCTGGACGTATTGATGCGGGCGGCTTGCCGCCCGCGTCGACCCCACGGCGACGGGCGCCGCGGAGGATAGGTTCAAATCCCGAGTTGAGGCCATAAACCTCTAACTGCCTGACAGGCAGGACAGCGACACCGGCGACGACGCCCTTTGCTTCCTGACCTGTTCCACAAGAATCCGACGTCATCCCGGATGACGCCAAACCGAAGGAACGAAACCATGGAAGTCATTCTCCTCGAGCGCATTTCCCGCCTCGGCCAGATGGGCGACACCGTCAAGGTCAGGGACGGATTCGCCCGCAACTTCCTGCTGCCGCAGGGCAAGGCGCTGCGCGCCAACGAAGCCAACAAGAAGAAGTTCGAGGGCCAGCGCGCCCAGCTCGAAGCTCGCAACCTCGAGCGCAAGTCGGAGGCCAGCCAGGTCGCCGAGAAGCTCGACGGCAAGAGCTTCATCGTCGTCCGCTCGGCCGGCGAGACCGGCCAGCTCTACGGCTCGGTGTCGACCCGCGACATCGCCGAACTGTTGACCGCCGAGGGCTTCTCCGTCAGCCGCAACCAGATCGAGCTCAACCAGCCGATCAAGACCATCGGCCTCTCCAACGTGGCGATCGCGCTGCACCCGGAAGTCGAGGTCACCGTGACGCTCAACGTCGCCCGCTCGGCAGAAGAGGCGGAGCGCCAGGCCAAGGGCGAGACGCTGACGACGGCCGAAGCCATCTATGGCGAGGACATCAACGACAACGCCCGGCCGGAGAACTTCTTCGACCCGAACGCCGAGTTCGAAGGCGGCGAAGACAACGCCTGATCGACAAGACCCAACCTACGGGCCGATCGACAGAGCCGGAGCGTCGCTCCGGCTCGCAGGCCCTCCAGAATTCTGGACTAATGCCCGGGCATGCGACCCGGGCATTTTTATGCCAAATGGAACTTTTCGAACCCCCATATCTTGAGGCAGACTACAGCGTCGCGCGTCCTTTGGACGCAGCAATGACGACGTAGTGCCTGTGACTTTCGCGCAGGCCCTTCCCGAAACCGACGCCGTTTTGGGGCCACGCGCGGAAGTCGGCCTGACCTTGAGGGACATTTGGTCATGAATATTCTTCTGAAGCGCATTCTCGACCGCCTGGTGCGCACGGGCAATCTCAAGGTCACCGGGCCGAAGGGCTCGACAGTCACTTTCGGCGATGGCAGCGGCGAACCCGTGCACATGCACATCAAGACCACGCATGCCGAGCGCGCCATCAGCTTCGATCCGATGCTGGCCGTACCCGAGGCCTATATGGACGGCGAACTCGACATCCTCGAGGGTGGGGTGCTGGGCATGATGCGCATCGCTTTCCAGAACATGGGCAGCGGCGGCATCGACGCCACGTGGTCGAAGGCGATCGAGGGTCTGCGCCACGCGTTCCGTCGCCTGCAGCAGATCAACACTGCCTCGCGCTCGCGCCGCAACGTGCAGCGCCACTACGACCTTTCCGGCGAGCTTTACAAGCTCTTCCTCGACGAGGACATGCAGTATTCCTGCGCCTATTTCGAACAGCCCGACATGACGCTGGACGAAGCGCAGCTCGCCAAGAAGCGCCACATCGCCGCCAAGCTGAGGCTTAAGCCCGGCCAGACGGTGCTCGACATCGGCTCGGGCTGGGGCGGTCTCGGCCTTTATCTCGCCAAGACCTTCGACGTCGACGTGCAGGGTGTGACGCTGTCCACCGAGCAGCATGGCGTCGCCACCGACCGCGCGCATGCGATGGGCCTGCAGGACCGGGTGCATTTCGACATCAAGGACTATCGCGCGCTCAACGAACGTTTCGACCGCATCGTCTCGGTCGGCATGTTCGAACATGTCGGCGTCAACCATTACCGCACCTTCTTCGACAAGTCGGCGACGCTCTTGAAGCCAGACGGCGTGATGCTGCTCCACACCATCGGCCGGTCCGGCGTGCCGTGGGCGACTAGCGCCTTCATCCGCAAATACATCTTCCCGGGCGGCTACATCCCGGCGCTTTCCGAAGTGATGCCGGCAGTCGAGAAGTCGGGTCTGGTTGTCACCGACATCGAGATGCTCAGGCTGCACTATGCCGAGACGCTGAAGCACTGGGGCATGCGCTTTGCCGCCAACCGCGACAAGGCCAAGGCGATCTACGACGAGCGCTTCTGCCGCATGTGGGAGTTCTACCTCGCCGCCTCGGAAGCCGCCTTCCGATGGCAGGATCTGGTCATCTTCCAGATCCAACTCGCCAAGAAGAACGACACGCTGCCGATGACGCGCGACTACATGGCCAAATGCGAGAAGGCGCTGGAGCTGCGCGACATGGGCCACCAGGAGCCGGCGCCTGCCGCCGCCAGGAAGCCGACCCGCCGCAAGAAGGTCGAGTAGCTGCGCATTGCCGCTTGCCATCGCGACCTGACGCCACGAAAAAGGTCTCGTTCGCGAGGCCTTTTCATGACCTACCTGATCTACATCGCAGCGGCGCTTGCCGAGATCGGCGGCTGCTTTTCGTTCTGGGCCTGGTGGCGGCTGGAAAAATCGCCGCTCTGGCTGGCGCCGGGTCTGCTGTCGCTGGCGCTGTTCGGCTTCCTTTTGGCGCTGGTCGACACGAACGCCGCCGGGCGCGCCTATGCAGCCTATGGCGGCATCTACATCGCCGCCTCGCTTGCCTGGCTCTGGCTGGCCGAAGGCGTGCGGCCCGACCGCTGGGACCTTGGCGGGGCAGCACTCTGCGTCGTCGGCGCCTCGGTTATCCTGCTCGCGCCCAGAGCATGATGCCGAAAAGTGTGAAGCGGCTTTCGGACGACATCATGCTCTATCTCTTTGATTCTAAGGGAGCCTGAGATGGAACTGCCCGCTCCACTCCGGCAAGGCGTCGACAGCCTGCTCGAGAAGGTGCCGCTGCCGGCGCTGAAACAGGCGGCGCGCACGCTTTCGGAACGCTATCGCGCCGAGCTGCGCGACGGCCGCCTGCACATGGGCGAAGACATGGCGGTGAGGGCCTATCTGGCGACCAGGCTGCCCGCCACCTACGCCGCCGTCCGCGCCAGCCTCGACGCGTTGACAGATGCCCGCCCGGATTTCCAGCCGAAAAGCCTGCTCGATGTCGGCGCCGGGCCTGGCACGATGCTTTGGGCCACGGCTGACGCCTGGCCTGAGCTCGAACGGGCGGTTCTGGTCGAGGCGAGCGCTGCGGTGCGCAAGATCGGGCAGTCGCTGGCGGCCGGCACGGTCGCTGTTCGCGCGAGCTGGGTCGCTGGCGACGCCACCATCGATCTCGAAGGTTTCGAGCCCGCCGACCTGGTCAGCGCGGCCTATGTGCTGGACGAGATCGCGCCGGCCTCGCTGCCGAAGCTCGTCGACCGGCTCTGGCGGTTGACCTCCGACACGCTGATGATCGTCGAGCCAGGCACGCCGGCCGGCTGGCAGCGCATCCTCGCCGTGCGGACACGGCTCATCGAAGCCGGCGCGCATGTCTCGGCGCCCTGCCCGCACGAGGCGCCCTGCCCGCTCGCACCGCCCGACTGGTGCCATTTTGCGCGCCGCGTCGCCCGCTCGCGCTTGCATCGGCTGACCAAGGAGGCAGACGTGCCGTGGGAGGACGAGAAATTCATCTATCTCGCCGCCTCGCGACAGCCGGCGCCGACGCGCGCGGCGCGGGTGATCGCGCCGCCGAAGATCGGGTCCGGCAAGGTCGTGCTCAAACTCTGCCAGGCCGACGGCAGCGCCGGCGAGCAGTTGTTCAGCAAACGCGACGGCGATGTGTTCAAGGCGGCGCGGCGGGCGGACTGGGGCGACACGCTGACCTAACCCAGCGCGGAACGAGCGATGCATTTTCTTGTTTTGTTCACGGTCGAAAACAGCTAGCCTTGTTGTCTTCGATTCGAGTCAATCCCGTTCTTTCCACGAAAAAATTTTGGCTGTGAATCGCGAGCATCAAGGCCGGTTCGAAACCCAGTGTTGCATATAAGTCAGCACCGGCTTGTCCAGTTCTGATATCGAGGAAGCGGGATCGGAATCGGGGACATCATGGCAGAAGCAGCGCCCAAGATAGGCGTCGCGGAGCAACCGCTCTATCGCGAGGCACCGAACAACATCGAGGCCGAGCAGGCGCTGCTCGGCGCCATCCTCGTCAACAACGACGCTTTTTACCGGGTTTCGGATTTCCTCAAGCCGGCGCATTTCTACGAGCCGCTGCACCGCCGCATCTTCGAGGTCGCGGCCGAGCTCATCCGTATGGGCAAGATCGCGACGCCGATCACGCTGAAGACCTTCCTGCCGGCGGAAGAGAAGGTCGGCGACATGACGGTGGCGCAATATGTCGTGCGGCTGGCCGTCGAGGCGGTCACCGTCGTCAACGCCACCGATTACGGCCGCGCCATCTATGACCTCGCCACGCGCCGCGCGCTGATCACCGTCGGCGAGGACATGGTCAACATCGCCTATGACGCGCCGGTCGACATGTCGCCCTCCGACCAGATCGAGGACGCCGAGCGGCGCCTGTTCGAGCTGGCAGAGACCGGCCGCTACGACGGCGGCTTCGAAAGCTTCAACGATGCCGTCAAGACCGCCGTCGACATGGCCAACGCCGCCTATATGCGCGACGGCCACTTGTCGGGCATCGCCACGGGCCTGCGCGACCTCGACCGCCGCATGGGCGGCCTGCAGCCTTCCGACCTGATCGTGCTTGCCGGACGCCCGGGCATGGGCAAGACCTCCTTGGCCACCAACATCGCCTTCAACATCGCCGAGGCTTATCAACCGGCGCAGCAGGCCGACGGCTCGTTCAAGGCCGCCAACGGCGGCGTGGTCGGCTTCTTCTCGCTTGAAATGTCGTCGGAACAGCTCGCCACCCGCATCATCTCCGAGCAGACCGAAATCTCGTCATCGAAGATCCGCCGCGGCGAGATCACCGAGATGGACTTCGAGAAGCTGGTCGCCTGCTCGCAGACGATGCAGAAGATCCCGCTGTTCATCGACCAGACCGGCGGCATCTCTATCGCGCAGCTCTCCGCGCGCGCGCGCCGGCTGAAGCGCCAACGCGGCCTCGACCTCATCGTCATCGACTATATCCAGCTGATGCAGGGCTCGAGCGCCCGCGCCTCGCAGAACCGCGTGCAGGAAATCACCGAGATCACCACGGGCTTGAAGGCTTTGGCCAAGGAGCTCGGCGTGCCGATCATCGCGCTGTCGCAGCTGTCGCGCCAGGTCGAAAGCCGCGACGACAAGCGGCCGCAGCTCTCGGATCTGCGCGAATCGGGCTCGATCGAGCAGGACGCCGACGTGGTGCTGTTCGTCTATCGCGAGGAATACTACCTAAAGAACCGCGAGCCGAAGCTCGGCACCGACGAATACATCAAGTGGGAAAACGAGATGAACGAGGCGCGCGGCAAGGCCGAGGTCATCGTGGCCAAGCAGCGCCACGGACCGACCGGCTCGGTCAGCCTCGCCTTCCACGGCGAGTTCACGCGCTTCTCCGATCTGGCGGAAGAGCATCATCTGCCGGAAAGGTTCGAGTAGGCGTGTTCGTGACCGCACCGCAAATGGCGGATGATCGCGCTCTACGGCGCCCCCCTCTGTCCTGCCGGACATCTCCCCCACTTGGGGGGAGATTGGCTCTCGCTCGCGCCGGCATTCTTTTCTGCAGCGCTGAAAATTGGCGAAAGCCGTCGCGCAATCCGATCTCCCCCCTTGTGGGGGAGATGTCCGGCAGGACAGAGGGGGGCGCGAAGGATCGCGGCGCTCGCCAACTGGCGGGAAGGTAACAGCGTGGCCAAACCCCGCGTCCAGTTCATCTGCCAGAATTGCGGGTCCGTGCATCAGCGCTGGGCGGGCAAATGCGATGCCTGCGGCGAGTGGAACACGCTGGTCGAGGAAGGCACGGCCGGCGGCATCGGCTCGGGACCTGCGAACACGCGCAATGCCCGCAAGGGCCGCGCCGTGGTGCTCACCAGCCTGGCCGGCGACATCGAGGACGCGCCGCGCATCGTTTCCGGCATCGGCGAGCTCGACCGCGCCACCGGCGGCGGCTTCGTGCGCGGCTCGGCGCTTCTGGTCGGCGGCGACCCCGGCATCGGCAAGTCGACGCTGCTGACGCAAGCGGCCGCAGCGCTCGCCTCGAAAGGCCACCGCATCGTCTATGTCTCTGGCGAGGAAGCGGTCGCGCAGATCAGGCTGAGAGCCCAGCGCCTCGGCGTCGCCTCGACGCCGGTCGAGCTCGCCGCCGAGACCAATGTCGAGGACATCCTGGCAACGATCGCGGACGGCAAGCGGCCGGACCTCGTCATCCTCGATTCCATCCAGACGCTGTGGACAGACCTTGCCGATTCGGCCCCGGGCACCGTCACCCAGGTGCGGGCGGCCGCTCAAGCCATGATCCGCTATGCGAAATCCACGGGGGCCGCGATCGTGCTCGTCGGCCATGTCACCAAGGAAGGCCAGATCGCCGGCCCTCGCGTCGTCGAGCACATGGTCGACGGTGTGCTCTATTTCGAGGGCGAAGGCAATCACCACTTCCGCATCCTGCGCACGGTGAAGAACCGCTTCGGGCCGACCGACGAGATCGGCGTCTTCGAGATGTCGGACAAGGGCCTGCGCGAAGTCTCCAATCCATCCGAGCTGTTCCTCGGCGAGCGTCACGCGAAATCCCCGGGCGCGGCGGTTTTCGCGGGAATGGAGGGCACGCGGCCCGTGCTGGTCGAGATCCAGGCGCTGGTGGCGCCCTCCTCACTCGGCACGCCGCGCCGCGCCGTGGTCGGCTGGGACGGCGCGCGGCTCTCGATGGTGCTGGCGGTGCTGGAAGCGCATTGCGGCGTCCGTTTCGGCCAGCATGATGTCTATCTCAACGTCGCCGGCGGCTATCGCATCTCGGAGCCGGCGGCCGATCTCGCGGTCGCCGCAGCACTTGTTTCCTCGCTCACCGGTCTTGCCCTTCCCGCCGATTGCGTCTATTTCGGCGAAATCAGCCTGTCGGGCGCGGTAAGGCCGGTTGCGCATGCGCAGCAGCGCCTTAAAGAGGCCGAAAAGCTGGGTTTCGGAAGCGCGGTGCTGCCTCTCGGCAGCGAGGAACTTGCCGGGGGAATCGGGGCCGGCGCTTTCCAGCCCACCGAGCTTTCCGACCTCGTGGCGCGCATAGCCGGCTCACGACGCAGCCGCGCCGACGAAGGGGAGTGATGCGGCTCATGATGTGGGGCGAAAGACATGCCGATTACGCTGCTTGACGGAATTCTCGTCGGCTTCACCCTGGTCTCGGCAATGCTTGCCATGGTGCGCGGCTTTTCCCGCGAAGTGCTGTCGGTGGTGTCCTGGGCAGCGGCGGCGGCGGCGGCCTTCTTCTTCTACAAGCCGGTCCTACCCTACGTTCAGCCCTATGTCGACAACGACAAGATTGCGATGGCCGCATCCGCCGGCATCGTCTTCGTCATCGCGCTGATCGTCGTTTCGGTGATCACGATGAAGATCGCCGACTGGATCATCGATTCGCGCATCGGCGCGCTCGACCGCACGCTCGGCTTCCTCTACGGCGCCGCGCGCGGCATCCTGGTCGTCGCGGTGGCGCTTTTGTTCTTCAACTGGCTGGCCGGCGCCAAGGCGCCCGCCTGGGTCGCCAACGCCAAGTCGCGGCCGCTGCTCGAGACGATCGGCGCCAAGCTCGAAAGCGTGCTGCCCGAGAACACCGAGGAGCTCGTCAACAAATATACGCACAAAGGCACGCCGCAGGCCGGCGCGCCTGCGACGAACGACCAGCCCGCGGCCGAGCCGCCGGCCACCGGCGACGACAACGCGCCGGTACCCGACGACAGCGAAGGCGAGGCGCCGGCCGACAACGAGCCGGCTCCAGCGCCTGCCCCGGCTCCCGCTCCGGCGCCGGCAAACTGAAATTCGGGCCAGCGCTGGCCCGAGGCATTTTATGAATGCGGCATCGCGTGCGTTGCGTTCGACGGGCGATCGCCTTATATGGCGGTTTTAGCGGAGCTTGAGCCCCCAATGGCAGACTCAACGGCAGATGCAGGCAAAGTCCTTTCCGCCGAGGCCGACGATCATTTCCACGACGAGTGCGGCGTGTTCGGTATTTTCGGCCGGCAGGATGCCGCGGCCATCGTCACACTCGGGCTCCATGCCCTGCAGCATCGCGGCCAGGAAGCGGCCGGCATCGTCTCCTATGACGGCACCCAGTTCCACGTCGAGCGCCATGTCGGCCTGATCGGCGACACCTTCACCAAGCAGCGCGTCATCGACAGCCTGCAGGGCAACCGCGCCATCGGCCACACGCGCTACGCCACCACCGGCGGCGCCGGTATACGCAACATCCAGCCCTTCTTCGCCGAACTCGCCGAAGGCGGCCTTGCCGTTGCCCATAACGGCAACCTCACCAATGCGCTGACCGTGCAGCGCGCGCTGCAAAAGCAGGGCTCGATCTTCTCCTCGACCTCCGACACTGAAACGCTTTTGCACCTGGTCGCGACCAGCAAGGAGCGCGATTTGAATTCGCGCTTCATCGATGCGGTGCGCCAGGTCGAGGGCGCCTTCTCGCTGGTGGCGATGACGGCCAAGAAGATGATCGGCTGCCGCGACCCGCTGGGCATCCGGCCGCTGGTGCTCGGCGACCTCGACGGCGCCTGGATCCTCGCATCCGAGACCTGCGCGCTCGACATCATCGGCGCCCGCTTCGTGCGCGACATCAAGCCCGGCGAAATGGTGGTCGTCACCTCCAAGGGCATCGAGAGCCTGTTCCCGTTCGAGCCGCAGAAGACCCGCTTCTGCATCTTCGAATATGTCTACTTCGCGAGGCCGGATTCCACCGTCGAAGGCCGCAACGTCTACGAGGTGCGCAAGCGCATCGGCGCGGAACTCGCGCAGGAAAGCCCGGTCGAGGCCGACATCGTCGTTCCGGTGCCGGATTCCGGCACGCCGGCCGCGATCGGCTTCAGCCAGGCCGCGGGTATTCCCTTCGAGCTCGGCATCATCCGCAACCACTATGTCGGCCGCACCTTCATCCAGCCGGTCGATTCCATTCGCCATATGGGCGTCAAGCTCAAGCACAACGCCAACCGCCGCATGATCGAGGGCAAGCGCGTGGTGCTGGTCGACGATTCCATCGTGCGCGGCACCACCAGCCAGAAGATCGTGCAGATGGTGCGCGACGCCGGCGCCAGGGAAGTGCATATGCGCATCGCCTCGCCGCCGACCAGCGCTTCCTGCTTCTATGGCGTCGACACGCCGGAGAAGTCGAAGTTGCTCGCATCGCGCATGTCGGTCGAGGAGATGGCGGAGTTCATCCGCGTCGATTCGCTTGGGTTCCTCTCGATCGACGGACTCTACCGCGCCGTCGGCGAAGCGCGCCGCGACAGCGACCAGCCGCAATTCTGCGACGCCTGCTTCACCGGCCAATATCCGACCCGCCTGCTCGACTTCGAAGGCCACGACAATGTGCGCACGCTGTCGCTGCTGGCGAGCGGCGGGTCGTAGGGCTTTGTCGAAACTGTGATTCTCGAAGGTTCGCAAAAACCGCCGCGATTTGCGGGTCGCGCATGGCCCAGCTTTGCACCGCTGGCGATTGGCGAAGCCGGCGCAACATCCGATCTCCCCCCTTGCGGGGGAGATGTCCGGCAGGACAGAGGGGGGTACTGTCCCGCCGACCTGCAGGTAATTCTTGCACACGCCGAATGGACCAATTCAGAGGTTGGCGATCCTTCACACCCCCCTCTGCCCTGCCGGGCATCTCCCCCGCAAGGGCGGAGATTGCGCTCTCATCGCGGCTTTCGCCAATCGCCCAAGCTGACGAGCGGGATCTCGCAGCACGGCGGACATGAACTGCCAATCTTCGGAGTTGCCCGTTGACTTCCCTCGACCTTTCCGGCCGCGTGGCGGTCGTCACTGGCGCCTCGCGCGGCATCGGCTATTTCATTGCCAGGGAACTGGCAGCCGCCGGCGCGCATGTGATCGCGGTTGCCCGCACCGTGGGCGGCCTGGAAGAGCTCGACGATGCGATCAAGGCCGATGGCGGCGGACAGGCGACGCTGGTGCCGCTCGACCTTACCGACATGTCCGGCATCGACCGGCTGGGCGGCGCGATCCATGAGCGCTGGGGCAAGCTCGACATTTTGGTGGCCAACGCTGCCATCCTCGGCGTGATCTCGCCGATCGGCCATGTCGAGGCAAAGACCTTCGAGAAGGTGATGACCATCAACGTCACCGCGACCTGGCGCCTGATCCGTTCGGTCGACCCGCTGCTCAGGCTTTCCGACGCCGGCCGTGCCATCATCATGTCCGCCTCCTCCGCCCATTCGGCGCGCGCCTTCTGGGCCCCCTACGCGGCTTCAAAGGCCGCGGTCGAGACGATGATGCGCTCCTGGGCGCATGAGACCGAAAGTCTGCCGCTCCGTATCAATGCTGCCGATCCGGGCGCCACCCGCACGGCGATGCGCGCGCAGGCCATGCCCGGTGAAGATCCCGAGACGCTGCCGCATCCTTCCGAGATCGCCAAGCGCATCGTGCCGCTGGCAAGCCCTACGCTGAAGGAAACCGGGCTGATCTTCCAGGCCAGGCGCAATCGGTTCGTCGCCTACCGGCAGCCGGAATAAACCCGCCTCGAGACGGATTAAACAAGCCTCCGGCAACGTTCCTCGAATGTGGAACATTCGAAACCGGAGGACCGATATGCGCAGACTTCTTCTCGTTGCCGCCACCGTCACTGCCGCGGGACTTGCCGCCACTGCAAGTTCGGCGCTGTCGCAAGACGCCAGGATGAGCTTCTTCGTCACCAGTGTCGGCTCCGGCAAAGGCGCCGATCTCGGCGGCTTGAAGGGTGCCGACGCGCATTGCGCCTCGCTGGCGGAAGCGGCCGGCGTCACCGGCAAGACCTGGCACGCCTATCTATCCTCCAGCGCCGAGGATGCGCGCGACCGCATCGGCAAGGGTCCCTGGTTCAACGCAAAGGGCGAGAAGATCGCCGACGACGTTGCCTCGCTGCACAGCGACGCCAACGGCATCACCAAGCAGACGGCGCTCGACGAGAAAGGCGAAGTGGTCAACGGCCGCGGCGACAAGCCCAACCGGCACGACATGCTGGCCGGCTCCAAGCCCGACGGCACGAAGATAGCCGACCAGACCTGCGGCGACTGGACGATGAGCGGCGCGGAGGGGGTTGCCATGATGGGTCATCATGACCGCACCGGCCTCGACGATTCTGCGGCGGCGAAGTCGTGGAATTCCTCGCATGCCTCGCGCGGCGGCTGCAGCCAGGAGGCGCTGAAAGGCACCGGCGGCGACGGCCTGTTCTACTGCTTTGCCGCCAATTGAGCGCTCCAGATCGGTTCGTCGTTTCACGGGAACGACGTACAGATCTATCTTCTTGTTTTGACGCAATTCCTGACCGGAAAACCGCTTCACACTTTTCCGGGAATTGCTTTTGGTTCACGGGTCTGTGAACGCGGCGGCGGAAGCGTGTTCCGCCGCCCTGCTTTCGCCATCCGAGGGGAGTTGCTAGGATCGACGCGACTCCCACATCCAGCAAAGAGGAATTTCCATGGCTGCCACTCCCAGCGTAGCGTTGGTCTGGTATCTGGTGATCGCCGGCCCGCAAGGCGGCATGGTGGTGCTGCCCAGCACCTTCGACACCCGCGAACAGTGCACCAACGCGATTGCCGAATACCAGAAGCAGCCGACACCGCAGGGCTGGGCCGTGCAATGCGTGCCGAGCGCTTCGCCCTTCACCGACGAGGGGGATGCCGAAGAGCCCTCCGCGCAGTAGCGCGAGCTGATCTCCCTCCTCGTGGGGGAGATTGGCAGCGTCAACGTCGTGCGCTCACCGACAGCACAGGCTTGTTGTTGATCGTCTGGAACACCACGCAGTAGCGCTCGGTGAGCTTCAAGAGCGAATCGATGCGCTCCTGCGGCTCGTCGGTATCGAGGTGGAATTTCAGCCTGATTTCGCGAAAGCCGACCGGCGCGTCGCGGGCGACGCCGAGCGTGCCGCGAAAATCGAGGTCGCCCTCGGCCTCGACAGTGGCGTTGCCGAGCTTGAACTCCAGCGCCGTCGCCACAGCCTTCAGCGTCACGCCGGCGCAGGCGACCAGCGCTTCGAGCAGCATGTCGCCGGAGCAGAGCTCCAGGCCTGACCCACCGGTGGCCGGATGAAGACCGGCAACCGCAAGCGCCCTGCCCGTCTCCACCTTGCAGGCGATCGACTGGTCGTCGAGGCTGCCGCGCGCCCTGAGCGTGATCAGCGCCTTGGCGGCATCTTCGCGATAGGCCTCCTTCAGCGGCGCCTGCATGGCCTTGAGTGCGGTCGCATCCATCTTCCTGTCCTTTCAATGGTCTTTTGTTGGTTGATAGCATTGTCCGAGGGCGCATGGGCAGATCTTGGTATGCTGGCGGCAAAGGAACGAGGCGCTGGCGGTCCGAGTCACCATGCGGCGCGCCGCTGTCGGATCGGACGAAACTCGAACGTCCTTCGGCCGTTGTCAGACAGGAAGGAGATCCATGATGGCCAAGGTGACCTCGCATCTGTGGTTCGAAAAGGACGCGCGGCAAGCGGTGGAGTTCTATGTCTCCACCATTCCAAATTCGGCGATCGGCCGCACGACGGACGTGGCGGCCGACAATCCGAGCGGCCCCGCCGGCAGCGTCAAGATCATCGA
This sequence comes from Mesorhizobium sp. WSM4884, assembly GCF_029625675.1. NCBI lineage: Bacteria > Pseudomonadati > Pseudomonadota > Alphaproteobacteria > Hyphomicrobiales > Phyllobacteriaceae > Mesorhizobium > Mesorhizobium sp. WSM4884. The sequence continues at coordinate 23,709 of NZ_JARTVO010000014.1, read as the reverse complement.
ATTCGTGCTCGACGACCAGAATTTCATCGCGCTCGAAGCCGGTCCGCTCGATCCGTTCAACCATTCCTTCTCGATCCTCGTCGAACTGGAGAGCCAGGCCGAGATCGACCGGATCTGGGACGCCTTTCTCGATGATGGCGGCAAGCCCGAGCAATGCGGTTGGCTGCGGGACCGCTGGGGCCTGTCGTGGCAGATCGTGCCGAAAATCCTCGGCGACATGGCCGCGCATCCCGACCGCGAGCGCGCCAAACGCGCCACCGAGGCGATGCTCGGGATGGTGAAGATCGATGTCGCGGCGCTGGAGAGGGCGTTTGGGGAGCCGGACTTCGCCGGCCAAAGTTAACGTCGTCAAGTAGCCAAAAGGCTGGCGGGACAGCGCCCCCCTCTGTCCTGCCCGTCCTCCGCAGCAGCTGCGGAGGTGGACCGGACATCTCCCCACTTGGGGCCACTTGGGGGGAGATCAGCTGTCATGCCCGCTTTCGCCAATCTCCGGCGCCTCAGGAGTGAACGGGGCGCGAAAGCTGCCAGCAATTCCCTTTGACTTCGCCCGCTCCGGCCATACCTTTGCGGAGGTCGTTCGCGCGGAGGTCTCATGCGGTCCAAGTTGAAGCTCGTCTCCATCGTCCTCCTCGCGCTCACAGCCTTCGCGCAGCCGGCCGCCGCCCAAACAGCTGAACGGCCGGCGCCGGCCGGCGGCGTGCTGTCGCTTCTGCCGCCGCCGCAGGTGACCGAACATTCGCTCACCCTTGGCGGGCGCAAGCTCGACTACCAGGCCAAGGCCGGCACGCTGTCGCTGCTGTCCGGCAAGGGCGAGGTCACGGCCGAGATTTTCTATGTCGCCTACACGCAGCAATCGCCCGCCCCGGCGAAGGAGCGGCCGATCACCTTCGTCTTCAACGGCGGGCCTGGCGCGGCTTCGGCCTATCTGCATCTCGGCGCGCTTGGCCCGCGCGTCCTCGCGACCGCGCCCGACGGCGAATTCCTGCCGCCGCCGCAAAAGCTGATCGACAATCCGGACAGCTGGCTCGACATGAGCGATCTCGTCTTCGTCGATCCGGTCGGCACCGGCTACAGCCGCGAGGCACCGGGCCAGGACACCAAAGCATTCTGGGGCGTCGACCAGGACGCCAGCTCGGTCGGCGCCTTCATCCGGCTCTATCTCGCGCAAAACGGCCGCACCGCTTCGCCGCTCTTCCTCGCCGGCGAGAGCTATGGCGGCTTTCGCGCGGCGCTGCTTGCCAGGACGCTGCAGGAGGATGTCGGCTTGAGCCCGAGCGGCATCGTGCTGATCTCGCCGGCGCTGGAGTTCATGCTGGTGCGGCCGGACCAGTTCGACCAGCTGCACTGGGCGCTCGAACTGCCCTCGCTGGCGGCGACGCGATTGAAGGCCGACGGCGTCGGCGGCGAGGCGTTGCGCGACAGGCTGGCGGAGGTCGAGCACTACGCGCTGGGCGACTATCTGACGGCGCTCACCAGTGGGCTGGAGCAAGGCGGAAAGCTCGCCAGCGGGCGCGTGGCGGAGATCACCGGTCTGCCGCTCGACCTTGTGCAGCGCAATTTCGCCCGCGTCCCGACCGGCCTCTTCGCCCGCGAGTTCCGACGCGCCAAGGGCAAGGTGCTCAGCCCTTACGATGCCATGGTCGCGACCAGCGACATCGCGCCGGAAAGCGCCCGCATCGCCGGCCCCGATCCGGTGCTCGACCGCAGCGTGCCGGTGCTGACCTCGGCCTTCGTCGCCTATGCGCGCGACGAACTGAACTACCGCACCGATGTCAGCTACCGACTGCTCAACGGCGAAGTCAGCCGCAACTGGGACTACGGCAATTCGGGGCAAGGCTATGCCGGGGTGATGAACGACCTGCAGCGGGCGCGCTCGCTCAACCCTTCGCTCGGGGTCGTCATCGTCAACGGCTATACCGACCTCGTCACGCCCTATCTCGCCACGCGCTACCTGGTGAACCAGATCCCTTCGCTCGCCGACGCAAAGCCGATCCGCCTCGACGTCGTCGAGGGCGGCCACATGATGTATCTCAGGCCGGATGGAAGGCGCGCGCTGAAGGAGGCCGCGTCGGAGCTCTACCAGGCAACGCAGTGAGAGACTGTTTGGAAATTCTACTCCGGCGGCCATCTGATGGCGTTTTCTGCGCTTCCGTTGCTCACGGACCAAATGTCCGCTGCGCTACGGTTCTCGAAAACACCACCATATGACTCGCCAGAGCGAATTTCGAAACAGTCTCTGAGCGCCTGACCAGTCCGCTCCGCAGGCCCCTGCCCCAACGCTAGCGCTCTGCTGGAGCAGCGCGGCATTTGCTTTCGCCCGTATAGCTGGCGCAGCGGTCCCTTGGGGCGGAGCCGCCTTCGTGCAAGCAACCGATACACATGGTCGATGTCGTCGTCCTCGAAAGCCGCGAAAGGGTGCTGGCCGGCATCCTGATCACTGCCGGCGCCTATTTCCTGTTTTCGGCGCAGGACGCCTCGATCAAGCTGCTCGTCGCCGGCATGACGGTGTGGCAGATCATGTTCTTCCGCTCGATCACCGTCCTTGCCGCCTGCGGCGCGATCGGCGGGCGGAAGCTGTTCGCCGACACCGCAAGCTCGCCCATCGTGCGGCCGATGCTGGTGCGCAGCGCCTTCACGCTCGCCGCCTGGCTTTGCTACTACAACGCCGCGCGCTCGCTGCAGCTCGCCGAGCTCACCACCATCTATTACGCCGCGCCGATCATCGTCACCGTTTTATCGGTGGTGATCCTGGGCGAGACCGTGCCGCTGCCGCGCTGGGTCGCGGTGTTCATCGGCTTCGCCGGCGTCTTCGTGGCCTGCGACCCGACGCGTCTCGGCCTGTCGATGCCGGTGATGCTGGTGCTGGCGGCGGCCGTCTTGTGGGGCATCGCCGTGGTGCTCCTGCGCAAGACGGCGATGCAGGAGCGCACCATGATCCAGCTGGTGCTCAACAATTTCTACTTCCTGCTGTTTTCGGCGGTGCCGGCGCTGATCTGGTGGCGCATGCCCGGCGGGCTGCAGCTCGTGCTTCTCGCCAGCGTCGGCGCGCTCGGCGGCGTCGCGCAATACCTGCTCTTCGAGGGCATGAAGCGGGCACCGGTGTCGATCGTGGCGCCTTTCGAGTACACCTCGCTGGTCTGGGCCTTCGCGCTGGGCTTTGCCATCTGGGGCGACGTGCCGCGCGCGCAAGTGTTCGTGGGCGCGGCCTTGATCATCGGCGCCGGGCTGGTGATCGTCGTCAACGAGCATTTTCGCAAACGCATTTAGGGCTCATGACAGAGAGCTGTCAGCAGCAACGAGATAGTCTGGGGCCATGACGGATACGCTCGACATACCGGAAAAGCTCGCCGAGGGCGGCATCGCCGATACTGCAGCCGAGCGTACGCTCGGCATCGCGCTGGTCTCGGCGTCGGCCGTCGCCTTCGCGCTCACCGGCGTGCTGACCAAGTCAATCCATGCCGATCCACTGACCATCACCTGCTGGCGCGGTTTCTTCGGCTCGATCCTGATCACCCTTTATGTGCTGTGGCGGCGGCGCCGCTCGGGCGGGCGCGAGAGTCTGCGGCTCGGCTGGCGCGGCTGGCTGCTGGCGGTGGAAGGCGCCGCCGCCAGCATCGCCTTCATCTCGGCCTTCAAGTTCACCTATGTCGCGAACGTGGCGGTCATCTATGCGACCTCGCCCTTCATCGCGGCACTGCTCGCCTTCTTGCTGGTGCGGGAAAAATTCCGGCTGCAGACGATGCTGGCGGCGGCCGTGTCGCTTTGCGGCGTCGCCATCATGGTGGGCGGCGGCCTCGGCAGCGGCCATCTGTTCGGCGACGCGCTGGCGCTTTTGATGACCACCGGCAGCGCGCTTTACATGATCATGGTGCGAGCCTTCCGCGACACGCCCGTCGTCTGGGCCGGCGCGGTGTCCGCCTTCCTGCTCTTCGTGCTCGGCTGGTTCGTCACCGATCCGCTCGCCGTGTCGACCCGCGACGTGGTGCTGCTTGCCACCTTCAGCTGCTCCTTCGCGTTGGCCTCGATCCTGTGGACGGAGGGCTCGCGGCTCATCCCCGCCGCCGAAGCCGGCCTGCTCGGCTCGGCGGAAGTTCCCTTCGCCATCCTGTTCGCCTTGCTGTTCCTCGGCGAAATCCCACCGATCGCCAGCATCATCGGCGGCGCCATCGTGCTTTGCGCTGTTTTCGCGCATGCCGGGCGCGACTGGATGAAGGCGAAATCGGCGCGTTCTTAAAATTATTTTCGCGGTCACGGAACCATCATCAGACTCAAGCATTGTTAGATCGACGGGTCACCCCCCAAGTCCCCCCAAACCCCTCGACCCGTCCGACTAGAAGCCGACCCGCAAAAAGGTCGGCTTTTCTTTGGAAGCGCGAAGCGACTTCAGGACGGCAGCGCCAGGCCGCCGGCGAGAAGCTCGGCCAGATCGCGCGCCGGCCGGTCGGCCTCGCGGCCAAGCCTGATGGCGAAGCTGGCGACAGGCACCGGCGGCAGGCCAAGCTCGCGCGGCGCCTCGACAATGCCGGAATGGGCAAAGCGCTGTGTGCGCAGGGTCAGCGCTATGCCGGCATTGACCGCGGTGCGCAGGCCGGCAAGGCTGGCGCTGCCGGCGGCGATGCGATAGCGCCGGCCGGCGGCGTCGAGCGTGTTGAGCGCGGCCTCCCTGAAGCCGCAATAGGGGTCGAGCAGCGCCAGCGGCACCGCCTCCTGCCGGGTCGCCAAGCCTTTTTCGGAGCAGAGCCACAGCATCGGCTCGCTGATCAGCGCCACTTCATCGGGCGATGGGGTATGGCGCATGGTGATCCCGAGGTCGAGCTGGCCTGCCTGCAGCGCCGACCCGAGCTCCAGGGAGCGGCCGACGCGCAGTTCGATCCTCACCCGCGGGTGGCTGGCGGCAAAGGCCCTGAGCAGCTCCGGCAAGCCGTGATCGGCAAAGTCCTGCGTCGTGCCGATGGCGATGCGGCCGCCGGCTCGCGCCCCTTTCAGCGCCAGCCAGGCCTCGGTGTGGACGGCAAGGATACGCCGCGCATGGCCGACAAGGTCTTCGCCGGCCGGCGTCAGGCCGCGCCCCCTGCCCTGCACGACGAGCAGCGGCTCGCCGACGATTTCTTCCAGTCGCTGCATCTGCGCCGTCACCGCGGACGGCGAACGGCCGACAGCGGACGCCGCCCTGGCCAGCGAGCCGCCATCGACGAAGGCGAGGAAGGTTTTGAGCAGGTCGGGATCGAGCGTGTCCATACTTCGATATTACCGAAGTATATGTACAAAACAATTCGATTTTGTTGATGCGTAAATAGTGGCATGGTCCTTTCATCGAATGCGCGACGCGCCAAAATCCGAAGGAGAGAAAAATGCCGATCATCAATGTCAGCGTCACCGGCAAGCCGGACGCAAAGCTTTCCGCCGCAATCGCGAAGGACATCGCCGGGATTACGGCCACGCATCTGCGCAAGGACCCGACCATCACCGCGGTCGCGGTGAACTACATCGATCCGCAGCACTGGTTCGCCGGCGGCAGGTCGCTGGCCGAGCATGGGGTCAACAGCTTCTGGCTCGACATAAAAGTGGTGGACGGCACCAACACCAAGCTGGAGCTCGAAGCCTATCTCAAGGCTATCTTCGACGCCTTCGGCCGCCTGCTCGGCGGCGTGCATGAGGAAAGCTACGCGTTCGTGCACGAGGTGCCGGCCGCTGCCTACGGCTACGGCGGCAAGAGCCAAGAGTTCCGGTTCATCAGCGGGAGGCTGAAGGCGGCCTAGGGGCCAAGGGGAGAAGGCAAGGCCCGTGCGCTCGCCACATTGACCTTCCCTCCACTTCCGCTACCCTCTGTCGTCGAAGCGGTCGCCAAGAGCCGCGCCCTGGAGGACGTTGGGAGAGAGCGGCATGATCCTGACATTGGCGCTGCTTGCCGGCCTTGTCTTCGCCTGGCTTTTGATCGGCGTGATCGAGACGTTCCGGCTCGACCTGCGCTTCACCCAGGCGCTGCTCTACGTGCCGTTCAAGCTTGCTTATCGCATTGCCGACGATCGCATCCGCATCGCCCGCAATGCGCGGACGCCGGTCATCTATGTCATCTCGCACCAGTCGCGGATCGAGCCGGCGCTGATGCTGTCGCTGCTTCCGGACGATACGCTGCACATTCTGGACGACGCCTCGGCGCGCTCGCCATGGCTGGAGCCGTGGCGCGAGCTTGGCCGCACCATCGCCTTCAACGCCGAGCATGTCTTCGTCAGCCGCCGGCTGGTGCGCGTGCTCAAAGGCAAGGGCCGTCTTGCCGTCTATCTGCCAGACACGGTCGAGCCCGACACCAAGTCGTTCCGGCTGTTCCGCGCCATCACCCGCATCGCCATGCAGGCGGACGCCCGCATCGTGCCGATCTTCGTCGCCGGTTCGCGCGATCTGCCTGTGTCGCTGACGCCCAAGGACAAGGCGCCGCGCCACTGGTTCCCGCGCCTGTCGCTCAGCGTGCTGGAACCGATGACCATCGCCGAGCTGGTGGCCCGCAATCCCGACATGGCCTCCAACACCAACGCGCTGTTCGACCGTTTCGCCGAAGCGCGGCTCTACGGCACTGATCTCGACCGCGGGCTGTTCCTCGGCATGCGCGATGCGGCGGATCGCGTCGGCGCCTCGCATCCGATCATCGAGGACGTCATCTCGGGCGCGCTCAGCTATCGCAAGATGTTCATCGGCGCGCGTGTGCTCGGCCGCCGCTTCGAGGCGGTGACGGCGCCCGGCGAGGCGGTCGGCCTGCTTCTGCCCAACGCCAATGGGGTGGTGCTGTCCTTCGTCGGTCTGATCTCGGCGGCGCGCGTGGCGGCGATGATCAACTATACCGCCGGCCCGGCGAGCGTGACGGCGGCGATCCGCACGGCCGTAATCCGCACCGTGATCTCGTCCCGCGGCTTCATCGAGAAGGCCGGCATCGACGACATCGTCGCCGCCGTAGAGGCGGGCGGCGCCAGGATGCTCTGGCTTGAGGACGTGCGCGAAAGCGTGACGACATTGGACAAGGTCGCGGCGGCGCTGTTCTGGCGCGTCCCGCTGCAGCGGCAGCAGGCGTCGAAACCGGCCGTGATCCTGTTCACTTCGGGCTCGGAAGGCACGCCGAAGGCGGTGGTGCTGTCGCACCGCAATCTTTACGCCAACGCCATGCAGGCCGAGGCGCGCGTCACGATCTCGCCGTCCGACATCCTGCTCAACGTGCTGCCGGTGTTCCACTCCTTCGGGCTGACCGGCGGCACGATCCTGCCGCTGGTGACCGGCGTGAAACTGTTCCTCTATCCCTCGCCGCTGCACTACAAGATCATTCCGGAGATCGCGCGCAAGGTGAAGCCGACCGTTATGTTCGGCACCGACACTTTCCTTGCCAACTATGCCCGCACCGCCAAGGACGGCGACTTCTCCAGCCTGCGCTTCGTGGTGGCCGGCGCCGAGGCGGTGAAGCCGGAGACGAGGCGCGTCTACCGCGACCGTTTCCAGGCATCGATCATCGAAGGTTTCGGGCTGACCGAGGCGGCACCTGTAGTTGCCGTCAACACCGCGATCCACAATCGCGACGGCACGGTCGGGCGGCTGCTGCCGGCGATCCGCATGAAGCTCGAGCCGGTCGAGGGCATCAGCGACGCCGGCCGGCTGTGGCTCGACGGGCCGAACATGATGATGGGTTACATGACCGCCGACCGCCCCGGCGAATTACAGCCGCTCGAAGGCTGGCACGACACCGGCGACATCGTCTCGGTCGACCGCGACGGCTTCATCACCATTCGCGGACGGGCAAAGCGCTTCGCCAAGATCGCCGGCGAGATGGTGTCGCTGGGCGCCGTCGAGATGCTGGTGCAGTCGCTGTGGCCGGAGGAGCGCCACGCGGCAGTAGCGGTGCCCGACAAGCGGCGCGGCGAACGCATCGTGCTGGTCACCACGGCCGACGACGCCAGCGCGGAGGAGCTGCGCCAGTTCGGCAAGAAGGCGGGCGCGGCGGAGCTGATGGTGCCGAACGACATCATCAAGGTGGAAGAAATCCCGGTGCTGGGTTCCGGCAAGACGGATTATGTTTCGGCGCGCAAGCTGGCGATCGACCGGCTGGGGTTGGGTGTGGCGGCGTAGGTTGGTTCGTCATTCTAGGGCGAAGCGCAGCGACACGCGCGCGCAGACCCTAGGATCCTGTGTGACATCTCCGCGCCGCTGCGGTGCAAGACCTGGAGCAATGCTGCGAACTTCGGGCTGCGAGTTTTGGACCGCCTGCGTCCCTCGATCAAGGTAACGGCATCCTAGGGTCTGCGCTCCGCTTCGCGTCGCTCCGCCCTAAAGCATGTCTCCCGAAAGTGGGACCGGTTCGGGACAAAGACATGCGTAGAATCAAAAACCTAAAGCGCAGGGAGCGAATCTGAAAGATCGCGACGCGCTTTAGGATGACGAGGATGCTACCCTATGTCCGAAGGCGGAACCTTCTCGCCTTCGCGCATGGCCCGCTTCGAATAGGCGCGGACCGAGAACGGCAGGAACAGGAGATAGCCGGCGACCGACGCTGTCAGCGTGTACCAGGGATAGGTCATCAGCAGCAGGATGTAGAGCACGACGCCCAGGATGACCGGCAGCACCCTGTCGCCCGGCACCTTGACGCTCTTGCCCGAATAGACCGGCAGCCTGCTGACCAAGAGGAAAGCGACGAGCACTGTGAAGCCGGTGGCGACAAACGCCGCAGGCCGGCTGGGCTCCAAGCCGAGCCGCAGGAAATAGAGATAGAGCGGCAGCATGACGAGAACCGCGCCGGCCGGCGCCGGGACGCCGACGAAATATTCGGTCTGCCACGCCGGCTGGTCGGTGTCGTCGGCGAGCACGTTGAAGCGGGCGAGCCGCATGCCGCAGGCGATGGTGAAGAGGAGCGCCGCGATCCAGCCCGGCGAGCCGGCGCGATCAAGCAGGAAGGCATAGAGCACTAGGGCCGGCGCCACGCCGAAATTGACGATATCGGCCAGCGAATCCATCTGCGCGCCGAATTTCGAGGTCGCCTTCAACATGCGGGCGAGGCGCCCGTCGATGCCGTCGAGGAAGGCGGCGAGCAGCACCATGACCACGGCCGGCTCGAAGCGGTCCTCGAAGGCGAAGCGGATGCCGGACAGGCCGGCGCAGATGGCAAGCACGGTCACCAGATTAGGCAGCACCATGCGCATCGGAATCTCGCGGATACGCGGGCCGCCGCTGGCGTGGGCTTCGAATTTCTTGAAGGGCGCGCCCACCGTTCAGGAAACCCTGACCAACGGCGTCACTGCGATGCCGCCGAATTCGGCAAGCACGGTCTCGCCACCCACCGCCGTCTGGCCGACGGCGACGCGCGGCACGGCGCTCACCGGCAGGAAGACGTCGACGCGCGAGCCGAAGCGGATCAGCCCGAAACGCTCGCCGGTGCCGATAGAGCCGCCCTGCTCGGCCCAGCAGACGATGCGGCGCGCCACCAGGCCGGCGATCTGCACGGCGGCGATCGTGCCGTTGGGGCTGTCGATGACCAGACCGTTGCGTTCGTTCTCGGAGCTTGCCTTGTCGAGCTCGGCGTTGAGGAATTTGCCTGGGCGATGCTCGATCCGCGTGATCCTGCCGCGGACCGGCGCGCGGTTGATGTGGCAGGCAAAGACATTCATGAACACCGAGATGCGCATCATGTCGCCCGAGCCCAGGCCAAGCTCGCTCGGGGGCACTGCAGGGCCGACCGCCGAAATCACGCCATCGGCGGGGCTCACCACCAGCCGGTCGTCGACCGGCGTGACGCGCTCCGGATCACGGTAGAAATAGATGCACCAACCGGTGAGGATCAGCCCGACCCAGAACAGGATCGAGGAGAAATAGCCGAGGAACAACGTTGCCGCGCCGAAGGCGGCGATGAAGGGGTAGCCCTCGCGATGGATCGGAACGAACGTATTCTTGATCGTATCGAGAAGCGTCATCGGGCTTGGGGCGGTCCCTGTTTCAGGTCCGGCCTCAATAGCCGAAAGCCCCCCTCCCCGCAACGCAACAATGGGGGGAGGATGGGCGGGCGGTGTCGCGGCTCATGGCCATGACTTTCATCGCCGGCTGTCGGAACCCGGCCCTCTCATCCGTCCTTGGCTAGACAACGTGCCAAGGAGCCAGCCAATGCCGTCGCCGAAATCCGCCGCTGGGACAGCAAAGATCATCACGGAGGGCCTCGCCTTTGGCGAGTCACCGCGCTGGCGAGCGGGGCGGCTCTGGCTCTGCAACTGGGGCACCGGTGAAATTGTCGCCATCGACGAACACGGCAAGAGCGAGGTCATGCTCACGGTGCCGGCCGTCCTGCCCTATTCGATCGACTGGCTGCCCGACGGGCGGCTGCTCGTGATCTCCGGACGAGAGGGCGTTCTGCTCAAGCAGGAAGCGGACGGAACGCTCGTGACCCATGCCGATCTCAGGCAACTGTCGAAAAACCCGTGGAACGAGATCGTCGTCGATGGGCGCGGCAACGTTTATGTCAATGGCGGCGGCCCGGCGCCGGCGCCGGGCGAGCATTTCGGACCGGGCACCATCGTGCTGGTCAGGCCAGACGGCGCGGTGCGGCAGGTCGCAGCGAACATCGCCTTCGCCAACGGCATGGCGGTAACGCCCGACAACAAAACGCTGATCGTCGCCGAATCCCACGCCAGGCGGCTGACTGCTTTCGATATCGGCCAGGACGGGAGCCTCTCCAACCGGCGCGTCTGGGCCGATCTCGGCAATGACTATCCGGACGGCATCTGCCTCGATGCCGAGGGCTGCGTCTGGTATGCGGACGTGCCAAACCGGCACTGCATCAGGGTGCGCGAGGGCGGTGCGAAAATCGATAGGGTCGAGGTCGATCGGGGCTGCTTTGCCTGCATGCTGGGCGGTGCCGACGGCAGGACGCTGTTCATCGCCGCCGCCGAATGGCGCGGCTTCGAGAACATGGTCAGCGACGCCCGCACCGGCCAGGTGCTTGGCGTCGCCGCGTCTGCGCCCGGCGCGGGCTGGCCGTCCTACACCTCCGGCACGCGCTGATAGTTGGCAATGTCGGCCTTGACGCCCAGGCGGGCGATCGTTTCCTGCGGGCTGAAGGCGATGCGCTCGTGGGCTGCCTTGACGATCGGCACCACCTTGTCGACCGCCGCCTGGCTTTCCCATTCGACCATCGTGACGATATTGAATTCGCCCGGGCCGGAAAACTGCTCGAGCAGGAAGTCCTGTACGAAGCCCTCCTGCTGGCGCAGCAATTCATGCGTCATGAAGACCTTGCTCAGGATTTCGTCGCGCGCCGACGCCGGGACGACGAACTTGTCGACCCGGAAGACACTGCCATCGCGTTGATTCTTATTGCTCATTTCGATCTGTCTCCGTTCTTGGAAGGTTGCTTGGCAGGAAGCTCGTTGACAGTTTGCAAGCTCAAGCTAGGTTGAGGTCAAGGGGAATTTGTTCTTCCCTTCTCCCCTTGTGGGAGAAGGTGGATCGGCGCGAAGCGCCGAGACGGATGAGGGGTGTTCCAGGGAATGCCAGCGTCTCACTCCGCTGGAACACCCCTCATCCGGCCGCTTCGCGGCCACCTTCTCCCACAAGGGGAGAAGGAGGCGCTTAGCTCACCTCCGATATCCTTCGCCGCACCACGACCCCAAGCTCGTCGCTTTCGCGGGCGATGCGCAGGCGCTCCTCGGCTTCGGTGGCCTCGCGCTGGCGATCCCACATCGAGGCGTAGAGGCCATGCTTGGCAAGCAGGGCGGCATGGGTGCCGCGCTCGGCGATCTGGCCGTCCTTGAGCACGATGATCTCGTCGGCCGAGATCACCGTCGACAGGCGGTGGGCGATGACGATGGTGGTGCGGCCCTTGCTGACGAGGTCGAGCGCCGCCTGGATCTCCTGCTCGGTCTGGGTGTCGAGCGCCGAAGTCGCCTCGTCGAGCATCAGGATCGGCGGTGCCTTCAGGATGGTGCGGGCGATCGCGACGCGCTGCTTCTCGCCGCCCGAGAGCTTCAGGCCGCGCTCGCCGACCATTGAGCGATAACCCTCGGGCAGCTTGGCGATGAACGGCCCGATCTGGGCGAGCTCGGCGGCCTTGCGCACCTCCTCCTCGCTGGCGCCGACGCGACCGTAGCGGATGTTGTAGGCGATGGTGTCGTTGAAGAGCACCGTATCCTGCGGCACCATGCCAAGCACGGCGCGCAGGCTTTCCTGCGTGACATCGCGGATGTCCTGGCCGTCGATCAGCACCTGGCCGCCCTGGACGTCGTAGAAACGGAACAGCAGCCTGGAGACGGTCGACTTGCCGGCGCCGGAGGGGCCGACGATCGCCACCGTCTTGCCGGCCGGCACCTCGAAGGAGACGCCTTTCAGGATCTTGCGGTTCGGATCGTAGGAGAAGTGCACGTCGCGGAACTCGACCTTGCCGGGACCGACTTTCAGCGGCCTGGCGTCCGACTTGTCGACGATCTCTTGCGGCACGTCGAGCAGGTCGAACATGTGCTCGATGTCGGTCAAGCCCTGCCGGATCTCGCGGTAGATGAAGCCGATGAAGTTGAGCGGGACCGAAAGCTGCATCAGCATGGCGTTGATGAAGACGAAATCGCCGACCGACTGCGTGCCGGCCTGCACCTCCAGCGCCGACATACACATGACGACGACGGTGCCGAGACCGAAGATGAAGCCCTGGCCGAAGTTCAGCCAGCCAAGCGATGTCCAGGTTTTCGTGGCCGCAATCTCGTAGCGCGCCATCGAGCGGTCGAAGCGCTCGGCCTCCATGCGCTCGTTGGTGAAGTATTTGACCGTCTCGAAGTTCAGAAGCGAGTCGATCGCCTTGGTGTTGGCGTCGGTGTCGCTGTCGTTCATGTCGCGGCGGATCGAGATGCGCCAATCGCTGGCCTTGACCGTGAACCAGACATAGATCCACACGGTGACCGCCACCACGGCCACATATTTCCAGCCATAGGTGTAGGCGAAGATGCCTGCGGTGAGAGCGAATTCGAGGATGGTCGGCGCCGTGTTCAGCATGACGAAGCGCACGATCGTCTCGATGCCCTTGGTGCCGCGCTCGATGATGCGCGACAGACCGCCGGTGCGCCGCTCGAGATGGAAGCGCAGCGACAGCTGATGCATATGCACAAAGGTGCGGAAGGCGAGCTGGCGCACCGCGTATTGGCCGACGCGGGCAAACAGCGCGTCGCGCAGCTGGTTGAAGCCGAGCTGCACCAGCCTGAGCACGTTGTAGGCGACGACCAGCATCACCGGCGCCAGCATGAAGGCGGGCAGCGGCGGCGGCGTCTTCGAGCCGTGGGCGAGCGCATCGGTCGCCCATTTGAAGAAATAGGGACCGGCGACCAGCGTGAGCTTGGCGACGACCAGCAGCAGCGTCGCCCAGGTGACGCGGGCTCTCAAGTCGGCGCGGTCGGCCGGCCACATATAGGGCCACAGATTGCGCAGTGTGGTGAGGGTGCCGGATTCGGCGGAGACGGTCTTGTCGGCCACTAGTCTTGCCTTTTGGGTGAGAGGGTCAGCGGCTGGAGCAGCAGGAGTTGACGAGTTGATCGAGCAAGCCGGCAACGCCGGCGAGCGCGGCGTGGTCGACCGCATAGCGCGAGCGCTGGCGGTCGGGCTCGAAGCGGACCAGCCCCGCCTCGACCAGTATCTTCAGATGTTGCGAAACGGTCGATTGTGCGAGCTCGAAATGGTCGACCACCTCGCGGCAGGAGCAGCAGCGGCTGGCCGATAGATGCCTCAGGATCTCGATGCGCGCCGGATGCGAGAGTGCGGCAAACCGCGCGGCGATGGCGCGGCTGTCGAGAGCGCGGTTTTCAGAAAGGGATTCGATCATCGTTCATCGGCGATAGACGATGGCGGATGAGAGGGCAAGCTAGGCTGTTGGGTAGCTGGCTGGAGTTGCCGATCTCCCCCCTCGGGGGAGATTAGCCAATCGCCACCCCTACTCCGCCTTCGGCATGCTCATCTGGTCGCCCATGGCCTTCATGTCGGCAGGCTCGCCTTCCTTCGACTTGCCGGGGACCTTGAAGACCTGGCCGGGCCAGATGCGGTCGGGATCGCGGATCTGGTCTTGGTTGGCGAGGTAGATGGTCGAGAAGCGCGTGCCATGGCCATAGACCCGCCGCGAGATGCGCCAGAGCGTATCGTTGCGGCGGATGATGACGGAACCGTCGGCATGCTCGAGTTTGGGCGCGACCGTCTCGGCCGCACCAGCCGAAGGCGTCGCTTCCGCGACCTTGGCCGGCGCCTCGGCGGCAGGCTTGGCCTCGGCGGGCTTGGCTTCATTGGGCGCGACGGCGGCGATCGACTCGCCCGGCTCGCGCTCGAACGGCACGGCGGCGCGGGCGACGACCTTCACGCCGTCATCGGCAAGGCCGTCGACATGGATGGTGTAGTTGCCGACGGGTATGTCGCGCTTCGCCTCGATCAGGAAATGGCCATCAGGCGAGGTCTTGGCCTCGCCGAGCAGCATGTCGTCGGCATAGGCGCGAACCTTGCGGCCGGGATCGGCCGTGCCGGCAACGTAGATCTTGCTGCCGTCGATCTCGACCGCCTCCACGGCAATCTTGGGTTCGCCCGCGGCGGTCGCGGGCGCCGGCGTTGCCGGGGCGGAAGCCTGGCCGGTGGTGGCCGGGGCCTGAGTGGCTGGCGCTGCGGTGGACGCCGCCGGCGCTGTTGCGGCACCAGCCGGCGCCTGAGCGGCAGCCTGGCCGGCGGCCGGCGCGGCCGGTTTCGCCTCCGGCTGCGGAACGGTGATCAGTTCGGACGGCTTGCCCGGCTCCTCGACCATCGCCAGCACCTGGCCGGTCGGGCTCTGCGGCACCGAGACGACGGCGGTCTGCGCCGAGGCGACGGTGACGCCGCCGGCGGTGGCGCGCAGCGTGATCGTGTAGTCGCCCGGCTTCAGCGGATCGTCGAGCACGATGGCGAAGGCGCCGTCGGGACCGGCATCGGTCGAGCCGAGCACCGTCCCGCCGTTCAGGATCTCGACCTTGGCTTTGGGCGCGGCATTGCCGGCCACCACGATAGAGCCGTCGCCTTCGACACGCACGACGTCGAAGGTCGGCAATATCGGACCGGCGGCGGGCGCCTGAACGGCCGGCGCGGATGCCGCCGGGGCCGTCGCGTCGTTGGCGGGCGCCATCTTTTTGGCCGGCGCCATCGTGTTGGCGGGGGCCATCGTGTTGGCCGGAGCCTGCGGCAGGCGCCCCTCGGTGGACGTGGTGTTGGATCCAGCCTGCTTGGTGTCCGCTTGCGGAAGCGCCGCGACCTGTGCCGGCTTGTCTTTGTTGATGTAGGGGTCGAGCGCGCCCGACCCGTAGGCGACCGCCGCGACGACGGCAACGCCGCCCGCCGCGAACAAAAACGCCTTGGAAGGATTGATAGCCATAATCTTTTACTGCCCCCTTAGCCACCTAACGCCGGTCTAGCGTGTTTTCGGCAAGCTCACAAGAAAAAGCCCGTCCCTGGGCTTGACCGCGCCAACCGACCCCATCACCAATCATTGCCATGAACACGATTCGATCCGTCTGCGTCTATTGCGGTTCGTCTCCGGGCCGCGACGAGGCCTATGTCAAGGCTGGCCATCTGCTCGGCCGCTCGCTGGCGAAATCCGGTCTGCGCCTGGTCTATGGCGGCGGCACCAAGGGGATCATGGGCGCTGTCGCCGAAGGCGCGCTCAAGGCCGGCGGCAAGGTGACCGGCATCATCCCGCGCTTCCTGATCAACCGCGAGGCGACCGAGACCGCTCTCGACAAGCTCGACGAGCTTCTGATCACCGACAACATGCACGAGCGCAAGCATAGGATGTTCGAGAAATCCGACGCCTTTGTGGCGCTGCCGGGCGGCATCGGCACGGTCGAGGAGATCGTCGAGGTCATGACTTGGGCGCAGCTCGGCCATCATCGCAAGCCAATCGTCTTCGCCAACATCAAGGGCTTCTGGGACCCGATGATGGCGCTCATCGAGCACATGGCGGAGGAAGGCTTCATCCACACCGCGCATCGCGTGAAACCGCTGGTGGTCAACGACCCCGAGGCTATCGTGGCCGCCATTATGGTGGCGGGATCGTCCGTGGACGCGCCGACGGAAGGCGTGCAGGCGGTGATAGACAAGATGTAAGGCGATAGGCGTTGGGCAATAGGCAATAGGGAAGAACGGCAGCTACTGCCCTACTGCCGTCCTCAAATCCCGAATCACCGTCCTCCGATCGTTGCGGCGCCAGGCGAGATGGACTTCAACGCTGCGCTTGAACCAGGGCATATCGCGAAAGACGATGCCGGCCGGCGCCGCGCCGCGCAGGCTTTCCTGCACGGTGGCCAAGCCGAGGCCGGCACTGACCAGGCCGAGCGAACTCAACGGATCGGCCGTCTCATAGGCGATATTGGGCACAAAGCCGGCCTCGACGCAGGCCGCCAGGAACTGGGCGCGATTGGTGTCGTCGGGTTGACGCACGACGGTGACCCAGACGCGGCCGTCGAGATGGCTGGGCAAGATGTCGGCGATACAGGCAAGCGGATCGCCCTCGGGGACTGCCAGCACCAGCGGCTCGCGACGGACCAGCATGCTCTCGATATCCCGATCGCCTTGCGGCGCCGGCGAATAGACGAAGCCGAGGTCGAGCGCCCGGCTTCGCAGATCCTCGAACTGTGCCGCCGTGCGGCGGCTGCGCAATTGCAGATGGAAATCCGGCCGCTCGAGGCGGAATTCCCTGAGCATCGCCGCGATCAGCCCGGCATGCACCGCGCCCTCGACATAGCCGATGGCGAGGCTGCCGGCGGCGCCGCTGGCAAGATTGCGGCCGAGCTCCTCCAGCCGCGCGGCATTGGCGAGCAGCGCCCGGGCCTCCGCCAGGAAAGCCCTGCCCTCGGCGTTGAGATGGACGCGCTGCTTCGCCCGCTCGAAGAGCGTGACGCCGAGCTGCTCCTCGAGCTGCATGATCTGCCGGCTCAAGGGCGATTGCGAGATGTGCAGTTGCTCGGCCGCGCGGCCGACATTGCCGGCCTCGGCGACGGCGACGAAATATCGTACCTGGCGCAGGTCGAGCATTTTTTGCCCCTTTGACTTCAAGTCCTAACAGGTCTGAACTTTAGCCTAATCAGTCTTGGACAGTCTGACCAGCCGGCGCGATATCTCCTGCATCAACCGGCCACAAAGGAGACCGCCATGCAGTTCTTTGCCCTTCTCGCCCGCAACACCCAGAAGTTCAGCGACGCCGATTTCGCGCCGCTGCTTCCGAATGAGTCCGAGCAACGCAAGACCCTTTATGCGCAGGGCGCCGTGCGCCAGATCTGGAACCGCGGCGATATTCCCGGCAGCGGCATGATGTTCGAGGCGGCCGACGACAAGGAGGTGCGCGGCCATCTCGCTACCCTGCCGCTGGTCGAGGCCGGCATGATGGACATCGCGGCCATCGTGCCGCTCAATCCCTATCCGGGGTTCGGCCCGAAGCGCTGAGGACGGCTGGCTGAGGCCGCCTTGTGCTCGGCGGCCTCACGGCCAGGCACTCCGTTTGCTTGGAAACCATGCGATGTCGCGTTTTCCCGGCTGCTCGACGTCAACCCATCGATCGCGGCAGAGGTTATGGCGCCGGCTTTCTGGCAACGCATTCGCAACGACACCTCAGATAGACGGCGTTCAGTTCGCGTCCCCACGCTTCCCAGGACAACAGCGCCGCATCGAGTTCGACTTGCGTCGCCAGCCCCCGCTCGATCAGTTTCGGGCCAAGGGAACTCAAGCTTCGGAAAGCATCCCGCACCGTCTCTTCGCGGGTTTCCGCGTCGGCGCTGTGGTTGACGAAACTCGCGCCCGTCCAGACCGGCACGAAACCATGTGCCCTCAGGATCGCGCCCTGCCGCCGGCCGAAATGGAGGGCGTCGGGCTCGCCATGCTCATACCATCGCTGCCAGAGATCGAGCGCGATGCGCAGCCCCGGCAGGTCGGGATGGAGGATGTTGCCGCCCACATCGGCGTCGCGCGTGGCGATCAGGCCTCCCGGACGCAGCACCCGTTTCGCCTCGGCCAAGGTGCCGGCCAGCGTCGGGTGATCCTGATGATAGAGCACGGCGTGAAAGAAGACGGCATCGAAGGCTTCGTCGTCGAACGGCAAGGCCGTCATGTCGGCTTCGCGGAACGACAGATTGCCGATCCTGGTTCGCTCGACGAGTTCATTCGCCGCCGCGATCGAGCGAGGCTGGATGTCGATCCCGACCGCGGCGCCGACATGCACGGCAAGCGTCGCCGTGATGTTTCCCGGTCCGCAGCCTATATCGAGCAGCCGCATGTCGGGTTTCAGGAAAGGCAGGAAAAAGGCAGACGATTCCTGTCCGCGTTTCTGCTGGAAGCTCAGGATCGAGCCATCATACCTAGCCTTCGTCGTCTCGGTCACCGGCAGCCTCGCTGGGAATCGGCCGTGAATTGTCGGCCGCCGAAATGACTGTGCTGTGACAGCTCATTCAGCGGGCGCGACCCATCGGAAGCCAAGCGGCGGCCAGGCAGCAACCGCAGGACGGAGCCCACGACGAGGCCCAGGACGAAACCGAGCGGGCCGGTGATGAAGATGCCGAGCAGCGGTCCCTGGTTTGCTTCCGGCGTGAAGATGACCGGGCCGACGAAACCACCGACGAAGCCGACGATGCCGAGTATAGCGCCCCACTTGAGCATTGGTCCCCCATTGGCTGCCGAGCCACTGCAGCAGATTCCCGAATGCGAACCAAGCCCGAGACATTCTCGAACTGGCTCACCGGCCGCACGCCGATGCGGCGCTGGGGCGACGTGGAAGAACTCGCAGGTGCAGCGGTCTTCATGGCGTCCGACGCGGCGGCGAGCTTCGTGACGGGACAGACGCGCTGGTGGATGGCGGGATCACCAGCGTGTTGTGAGAGCCCCTCGAACCGGCAGGCTTTTCACGTATCTGGCCAGCACCCCATCCACCGACAGCCTGCCGGAACCGGCGAGCGCCAGGATGAACATGCCGCCTGCGATCGCCAAATCCTTTTCGAAATGCAGGAGCTCGTTCTGGCTGGCGAAGTTGGTGTGGAAGAGGCTTGCCGTCATCAGGCAGAACAGGCCGAGCCCGATCGCGCCGAGCCGCGCCCAGATGCCGAGCGCCACCGACAGGCCGGCGCCGAGCTGCAGCGCGATGGTGGCGACAAGCAGCGGCGTGCCGACGCCGAGGGCTGCCATCGCCTTTTGAGCGCCCTCGAAATGGGTCGCGAGCTCAAGCCCTTCATGCACGAAGATCAGGGACAGGAGCAGGCGGCCGGCAAGCAGGACCGCGTCCTTTGCATGAAGCTTCTCGGCAAGTTTGGTCGGTGTCATGGGTCGGCTCCATTAGAATTCTTTCGTCAGGAGAAATTTCGAGACGTTGCCCGAGGCGGTACCTTCACGGGAACAAAGCAATCGCATTTGACGACTCCCCCCAGCGCCGCGCCGCCCCTCACCTGCCTGCCGGCATCCTCTCCCCGTATAGTGACGGGGAGAGGGGCGCTGTCGCCGACGATTTCGCCAATCGCCAACGTTGCAGGAAAGGCGCCGAGGGTCGCGACCAGCCACCTTCTCCCCGTCACTATACGGGGAGAAGGTGCCGGCAGGCGGATGAGGGGCGGCGCATACATTGGCGATGTCTGCGCTTCTCGAATGCCCCTTTCGTCGGCCGCTTCGCGGCAGTAGTCAGGGCGATCACCGGCGCTCAAAAAGCCTTACTTCGTCACCTTGGTGTCGATGGCCTGCTTGAGATCGGAAAGCTCCTCGCAGCCGGCCGGGCAGAGCTTTTGCAGCGAGGCGAGTTGCTCCTTGGCCTTGGCCATGTCGCCGGTCTCGACATAGAGCTCGCCGAGATATTCATGCGCGGCCTTGTGGTCTGGCTTAAGCTCCAGCGCCTTGGCGTAGTAGGTGAGCGAGGTCTGGTAGTCGCCGGTCTTGCGCAGCGTGAAGCCGAGCAGGTTGTAGACGTCGGCCTGCTGGTTGTCCTGCGCAAGGTCGCGCAGCTCGGCCAGCGCGCCCTTATAGTCCTTGGCGTCGATCTTGGCCTTCACTGCCGTCAGGTCTGGCGCGTCGGCGCCTTCGATGTCGTCCACGGCATAGGCCGGCACGGCGATGGCGATCGGGGCCGCGGTCAGCACCGCAATGGCGCCGAGCACCGCGAAAAGTGCGTGTTTCATGGGAGTTGGCTCTTTCTGTTCAGGATCCGATTCAGATCTGGGTTGGGGTGAAGGCGTAGGCATTGCCGTCCTTGACGAAGCTGCCGGTGCCGGGGAACGGAAAGTGAGAGCCGCAGATGCGGACATTGTCGGCAATTACCTGGTCGATGATCTTGTGGCGCGTGGCGATCGCCATCGGCCCGTCCTGGTCGTAGGCGCCCTGCCATTCGGGATGCGGCGCCAGTAGCGCCGGCACGTACATGGTGTCGGCCGAGACGAGGAACTGCTCGGAGCCGGCATCGACGTGGTAGACGGAGTGGCCGGGTGTGTGGCCCGGCGCCGCCATGATGCGGATACCGGGCACCACTTCCGTGCCGTCCTCGACCAGCTTCCAGTTCTTCCACTTCGGGAAGTTTTCGGCGATGCGCTTGCCCGCCGGCTTGCGGCCTTCGGGCAGCTTGGCGAGCCGGCTGGGGTCGGTCCACCAATTGTATTCGGCGGCGTTGACGATCAGCTCGGCATTCGGGAACACCGCCGCGTTGGTGCCCTTCTCCATCAGCCCCCAGACATGGTCCGGGTGGAAATGCGAGATCATAATGGTGTCGATCGCCTTGTAGTCGATGCCGGCGGCCTTCATGTTGGCCGGCAAATGCGTGGCGTTGGCCTGCCACTGGCCGACGCCGGAACCGGCATCCATCATAATGGTGCGGCCGTTCATCCTGAGCACGACGACGGTGAGCGGGATCGGCATGAAATCGGTGGTGAGTCCGGCCTTGGCGAGAGCGGCCTTGGTGTCGTCGACCGAAACGTCCTTGATGAAGGCCGGGTCGTGGGGCTTGCGCCAGATGCCGTCATAGACGGCGGTGACCTCGAGCGAGCCCACCTTGTATTTGTAGAAGCCGACCAGCGGCTCGATCGGGGTTTCGGCGCGAGCGGCCGGCGCGAATTCCAGTCTGCCGGCAATGCCGAAGGCGGCCGCGGCGGCGGCGGATCCGAGCACCATACGGCGTGTCATGTTGAACATCAGAAGTCTCCTCTAGTGGCTGCGTGTAGCGGTGGTTCCCTGGCGTGGGCATTCCTCCGAGCTGACGGCGCTAGGCCCGGGAAAGGTTCGCCTCGCTACAGCCAAGACCAGGAAGGACCGGGCTTTATTCCCGGGGCGCGGAAGATTTTTTGGAGAGCACGCAATCGGAAACGAGACCGCCGGAGCGCCGGTCGTCATCGAACTGTCACACGCAAGCGGAGTTGCGCATGCTAGAAACGCTGCCTGGCCGCCCCCGCGACCCGACCGCACCAAGAACCGGCGAAGCCGCCATGAACATCGCTGTCCCCAACGAAGGCACCGACCTCTCGCCCTATCTGCCCGACGAGCACGGGCTGTTCTTCATCTATCATTTCACCGCCGAGGGCCTGCGCACCAAGGACCCCGCCGAGGCGCTCTGGACGTGGCGCAGCTACCAGATCACCGACATGCGCGCCCGCCACGAGATCGCCGCCGAGCAGGCCCTGCCGGCTGCTGCGCGCGAGGCCTTCCTGTCGCCCAGCCACGGCTGTCACATCGATTTCGAGGACGACTTCCTCTACGGCGACCTGCCCGACCTCAGGCACGACTTCGCCGAGGCGCGCGGGCTCACGCATTTCCGCTTCGCCTTGAACGACAAGATGCTGATCGGAGCCCGCAAGCAGCCGCTGGAGTCGGTCGACAAGATCCGCAAGCTGGTCGAGAGCGGCACGCGCAGATTCCGCTCGCCGGCCGAGCTGATCGAGGCGGTGATGGGCCAGTCGCTCGATGGCATGTCGGGCGAGCTCGACAAGATGGGCGACACGCTGGACGGCATCGAGGACCGCATTGTGTGCGATGCCTGGCACAGCGAACGGCAAGCCCTGGTCGACGCGCGCCGACACCTGGTGATTATCCATCGGCAGATGGCGACGCTCACCAACCTCTTCCGCCATCTCGACCATTCGCACCGCGAAGACCTGCCGGACCCGATCAACGACATGGCAACACGCCTGTCGCACCGGGCGCACACGCTGCATCACGAGGGCGAGCAATTGCAGGCGCGAACAAGGCTCCTGCAGGACGAGCTGATGGCGAAGCTGACCGAGCAGTCGAACCAACTGCTCTACATCCTTTCCGTGATGACGGCAGTGCTGCTGCCGATGACCATCATCTCCGGCCTGTTCGGCATGAATGTCGGCGGGCTGCCGCTGGTCGACACGCCGATGGGTTTTTGGGTGGTGACGGCGATGTCGGTCGTGATCGCCGGCATCGTCTATATGATCGTGCGGCGACTGGGGCGGGTTTGAGGACGAATGCCCTACCTCGTCGCGGGAGCCGGCTGCCGGACCTCGCGGCCCCTGAACATCGACCAGCTATACATGGCCAGCGCCGTCCAGATCAGGGCGAAGGCTATGGCCTGGATGGTGCCGAACGGTTCGTCGAAGATCAGCACGGCGATCAGGAACACCATGGTCGGCGCGATGTATTGCATGATGCCGATGGTGGAGAGGCGCAGCAGCCTGGCGCCGAAGGCAAAGAGCAGAAGCGGCACCGCCGTGATCGGGCCGCAGCCGATCAGCAGCGCGGTGTCTTTTGCGCTGCTGGAGATGAAATGGTCCTGCCCGGTGGCGATCAGATAGGCGATGTAGCAGAGCGCCGGCACAGAGAGCAGCAGCACTTCGAGCAGAAAACCTTGGCTCGGGCCGATCGGCAGCGTCTTCCTAAAGAAGCCGTAGGCGGCGAAGGAGAAGGCGAGCGCCAGCGACACCCAGGGCAGCTTGCCGGCCTCCACGGTGAGCACCGCCACCGCGATCGCGGCCAGCGCCACCGCCGCCATCTGCAGGCGGTCGAGCCGCTCGCCGAGCAGCACGGCGCCGACGACGACGCTGACCAGCGGGTTGATGTAATAGCCGAGCGCGGTCTCGACGGTGCGGTCGACCGCGATCGCCCAGACATAGATGCCCCAGTTGATCGAGATCAGCACCGCCGTCAGCGCCGCCATGGCGATGCTCTTCGGCGTGCGGATCGCCGCCTTGAAATCGGCCGTGCGGCCGGCCCAGACCAGCACGCAGGCGGCGATCGGTACCGACCAGACGACGCGGTTGGCGATCACCTCGGCGAGCGGCAGATGCGCCACCGCCTTCATGTAGAAGGGTAAGAGCCCCCACAGGAAATAGGCGCCGAGCGCCAGAAGGAAGCCGCGGCGGGCCTTGGCGTCGGGATCGAGCTGAGCTGTTTCGGTGACCATGGCCCAACGCTATGGCCCAGCGGGCGACCTAAGACCATCGCAAATTGCTGATGGATCAATGGACTTCCGCTGATGGTTCAAGGGAACGGCGAGGAACCCCAGGCCACAAACGTCTCGTTCCTTCCCCCCCCCCCTCTGTCCTGCCGGACATCTCCCCCGCAAGGGGGGAGATCAAATGTTTCTTCGGCTTTCGCCAATCGCCAGCGTTGCAGGAAGGAGCGCTGCGAGCGGAACTGCCAATCTCCCCCCCTTGCGGGCATATGCGCTAAGATAGGTGTTGCGGCGCGGAATCGGTTGTGATTCTACGCTGAGGATGACACACGAATCGCTTG
>NZ_JARTVO010000013.1:0-169421 GCF_029625675.1 Mesorhizobium sp. WSM4884 | reverse complement strand
AGCCACAAACGTCTCAAGGCACGATGGGCTGACCAAGATCTGCTCCGCATCTTCACTCATATGCGATAGCCCTACCCTCGTGGGGGAGATGTCCGGCAGGACAGAGGGGGGCGCGAAGGAACGCCGTCATGAACCATCATCCCACCATCAAACCATCAACCGACCGCGCCATCGCCCAGTCCCACTTCCGCACGCTGCGTATCGGCACGCCCTTCCAGCCGTGCATCGACGCGTTGGCGCTGACAAACGACTGGTACAATTGGGCCGGCTACCGCGCGCCGCATTCGCTGTGGGACGAGGAGCTCGAATACTTCGCCATCCGCAGCCAGGCGGCGCTGTTCGACATCTCGCCGATGACGAAATACCGGGTCGAGGGTCCGGACGCCGAAGCCTATCTCGACCGCGTCACGCTGCGCGACGTGACCAAGCTCAAACCCGGCCGTGTCCACTACACGGCCTGGTGCGACGACGAAGGCTTCGTGCTCGACGACGGCACGCTCTTCCGGCTGTCGCCGACGCGCTTTCGCCTCTGCTCCCAGGAACGGCATCTGCCCTGGCTGCTCGACAGCGCTTTTCGGTTCGAGGTGAGCATCGAGGAAGAGACCGAAGCCGTCGCCGGGCTTGCGCTGCAGGGCCCGACCTCCTTCGCAATCCTGCGTGACGCGGGCTTCGCCGGCATCGAGCGGTTGAAGGTTTTCGACCACGCCGAGTTCGCGCATGACGGCGCTACCGTGACCGTCTCGCGCACCGGCTTCACCGGCGATCTCGGCTATGAGCTGTTCGTGCCGGCGGACAAGGCGCTCAGCCTGTGGGATCGGCTGATGACGGCGGGCGAGCTGCGCGGCATCCGCGCCATCGGCTACACGGCGCTGAACCGCGCCAGGCTGGAAGCCGGGTTGATCGTCGCCAATGCCGACTTCACCACCGCCGAGCATGCCATCCGCGCCGACCGCCTGCGCATGCCGGACGAGATCGGCCTCGGCTTCATGATCGATCCCGAGAAGGGCCACTTCAACGGCCGCCGCGCCATCCTCGAAGCCCGGGCAAGAAAGAAGCTGCGCCATGTGCTGGTCGGGCTGGAGATCGAAGGCAACATCCCGGCCGAGCACGCCATAGTCTATTATCGCAAAAGCCAGGAGGTGGGGCTGGTGAGCGCTGCGATGTGGTCGCCGATGGCCAAGCGCAATATCGCCATCGCTTCATTGCAGCGGCCCTATGGAGACACAGTCGTCGACGACCTCTGGGTCGAGATATACGCCATGCGCGAGCTGCAGTACCAGAAGCTGATGAAGCGGGCGAAAGTGGTGCCGCGGCCTTTCATCAAGCTCGACCGCCGCACCGCCAACCCGCCTGCGGATTTTTGAGATGGCAAGCGACGCGGGCGACCTGGACGCGGAAGCCGCCGAGCAGTGGGCGCTGGTCAACACGCCGCTCGGCGAGATGTGGTCCGGCCGCACTCGTTATGCGGCGGCGATGTATTTCTTCAAGCGCCGCGAGATGAATGCCGAGACGCTGGAGGTCTACCGCATCTGCGCGAGGCTCGACCACGAGGACCCCCTGCCGATCATCCGCGACCGCGGCGTCGGCAAGGAATGGCTGATGCGGATCGGCTACGCGCAATAGCATATCCTACCCTATGGTTCTTTCGAGCACATTCAGCCAATTGCGATAGGCGATCTTCTCAATCAGCGCGCGCCCAAAACCACGCGCGGCGAGCGCTTCGATCAGCTTGGGCAGGCCGGCGACGTCGCCGATGACGGCCGGGATCATGGCGCCGTCGAAATCCGAGCCCAGCCCGACGCCATCCTCGCCCAGCGCCTGCAAGAGCGAATCGATATGGCGCACCATGATGTCGAGACCGGTATCGGCGTTCATGCGGCCGTCCTCGCGCAGGAAGCCAGTGGCGAAGTTCAGGCCCACCATGCCGCCAGACTCGCGAATCGCGCCGAGCTGCCAGTCGGTCAGGTTGCGTGAATGGCCGCAGATCGCATGCACGTTGGAATGGGTCGCGACCAGCGGCGCATCGCTCAATTCAGCCACGTCGCGAAAACCTTTCTCGTTGAGATGTGAGAGGTCGATCATGATCTTTAGCCGGTTGCAGGCCTTGACCAGCGCCTTGCCGGCATCGGTGAGGCCGGGCCCGGTGTCGGGCGAGGAGGGAAAGCGAAACGGCACGCCGTTGCCGAAAGCATTGGGCCGGCTCCAGACGATACCCAGCGAACGCAGGCCGGCAGCATGAAGCACGTCGAGCATGGCAAGCTCCGGATCGATCGCCTCGACGCCCTCGATGTGGAAGACGGCCGCGATCGAACCCTTCGCCATCGCATCGCGGATGTCGCCGGCGCTGCGGCACACGCTCAGCGCGCCTGCCCGCTCAAGCCTGAACAGGATCGAGGCCATGCCGATGGTGGACGTGATCGCCTCGGCGCGCGGCAGTTCCGGCGGCAGAGGTTCATTGTCGCTCGGCGCCGGCGGCACGGCGCTGCGCTTGGTCTTTTCGATCGGCGGCGGGAAGATCGCGAACATGCCGCCGGCAAAGCCACCCTCTCTGGCGCGCGGCAGGTCGATGTGACCGCCCGGCGTACCCTCGATGAACAGCTTTTCGACATCCGTTTCCTTCGACTGATAGAGTCGAAGCAGCGTGTCGTTGTGGCCGTCGAAAACGGGGATGAGGTCGGTCTCGGTCATCAGGGGAGCCATTCATTTCGGTGACGGGGCGAGGCGGGACGAAATCCCGTCCGAGCGAACTGTCTACTTAGGCAAGATGGCCGAACTGCGCAAATGCCAGTGACGTGTTCGCGGTTGTGGCTGGGTGGCTCTTTTCCTTCTCCCCTTGTGGGATAAGGGGATCGGCGCGCAGCGCCGAGACGGTTGAGGGGTGCTCCAGCGAAGTGAGACGTCGGCTTTCCCTGGAACACCCCTCATCCGGCCGCTTCGCGGCCACCTTCTCCCACAAGGGGAGAAGGAAAGATCTCACTGCTTCAGCACATCCGCCCATTCTGGGTGGCGGCGGAACTGGGCGTTGGCGAAGGGGCAGAGCGGGATGATCTTCTTGCCGGCCGCACGCGCATCCTCGACCGCGCGGGTGACGAGGCGAAGCCCGGCGCCCTGGCCGCGGAAGACGTCCGGCACCTCGGTGTGATCGATGATGAGCTGATGCTCGCCGATCTTGGTGAAGGTCATCTCGGCCTCGGCGCCGCCCGGCCCGCGCAGCACATAGCGCCCCTTGGAGCCGTGGTCTTCCAGTTCGATCTCGGGCAGCTGGTCAGCCATTGTTCTTGCCTCCTTCGGCGGTCGGCGAGCGAGTGAACAGCAGCCGCGCCGCTTCGATTTCATTCGGCCGCACCTCGTGCCCGCCGTCGTGCCACTCCACTGTGACATCGGCCCCGTCGGCGCGCAAATAGGCTTCCAGCCGCGACGTCAGGTTGGGCGGACAGATCGGATCGCGCCTGCCGGCCGTGATCAGGATATGGCGGCCGGCAAGACTGCCCTGCACCTGCGGCTCGAACGGGATCAGCGGATGCATGAGGGCCGCGGCATCGAACAGAGCAGGCTCCGCGAACATCACCGAGGCCAGGATGTTGGCGCCGTTGGAATAGCCGAGCCCGAACACCGCCGAGGGCTTTGCCGCATCGACATGCGCCTTGACGAAGCCCGCCATCTTGGCCGTCGCCCGCGCGAGGTCGTCCATGTCGTAGACGCCCTCGCCGGTGCGGCGGAAGAAGCGGGCGGCGCCATGCTCGGAGACGTCGCCGCGCGGCGACACGATCGTCGCCGAAGGCGCAAGCTCCTGACCGAACGACAGAAGCTGATTCTCGTCGGCTCCGGTCCCGTGGAAGACGAAGAGCAACGGACTGCCCGGCGAACCGGGCAGCACTTTATGGATGTAAGCGTCTTTGCTCATGGCGTCAGTCTTCCAGTTTCTGCAGGTGCTGTTCGAGATAGGGCCTCAGATGCTGATGCTGCGTCGGCAGCTTCAGCGCCTCGCCCAGATGCGCGGTGTCCTCGTCGCGGTCGAAGCCCGGCTCGTTGGTGGACACCTCGAACAGCACGCCGCCCGGTGTGCGGAAATAGATCGCCCAGAAGTAATCGCGATCGATGACCGGCGTCACGCCGTAGCCCGTGTCGACCAGCGCCTTGCGCACCTCGAGCTGCCTGGCGCGATCCTCGACCGCGAAGGCGACGTGGTGCACCGAGCCGGCACCGAGATTGGCGAAGCCTGCGCCCGGCAGCGACTCGATGTCGACGACGTCGGCGCCATTGCCGTTCTTGATCGCGAGCCGACGGACGTTGCCGGACTTGTCGACTTCCTCATAGCCCATGAACTTCAGCAGCTCCTCGGTGGCGCCGCCATCCTTGAGTCTCAGCGCGACCGAGTGGAAGCCGCGGATCGCTTCATCGCCGGGAACGCCGCCCTTGACCCAGGGCGCGCGGCTGTCTGCCTTGTCCTCCACCAGCGCAAAACTGTCGCCGTCGGGACCGGTGAAGGTGAGCCGCTTCTCGCCGAAGCTCGTCGAGCGGGCGACGCCGCCCACGCCCTCGTCGGCGAAACGCTTGTCCCAATAGCCGAGCGTGCCTTCCGGCACCGAGAAGACCGTGGTGCCGACCTCGCCCACCCCATGCCGGCCCTTGCCGATATCGGGGAACGGGAAATAGGTCATCACCGAGCCGGGCGTGCCGAACTCGTCGGCGTAGTAGAGGTGATAGACGTCAGGCGCGTCGAAGTTGACGGTCTTCTTCACTCGGCGCAGGCCGAGCTTCCTGGTGAAGAACTCATTGTTGCGACGAGCATCGCTCGCCATCGAGGTGACGTGATGCAGGCCCTTGATCTGATTGAGCATGGTGTTGCTCCTTCCCTGTCCTTGCTGCGGCCCTCGCCGCTGTCCACGCCAATATGAGGATAGGCCCGTCGGCGGCAAAGCGGGCAAACACAGGATGGACTGTGTCATAAAAGTGAACGACCTAAGGTTTATGTTCACCGATTGACAAACCGGCTTGCCTTGCAACGCCGGCGAATTTCGGCTCCATGAGCGGCACGCCTTCTTGAGGAGGAAGATTTTGGACAACCGAACCCGCCGCCCGAACGTTCTCCTCATCACCTGCGACCAATGGCGTGGCGATTGCCTTTCGGCCGCAGGCCATACGGTGGTCAGGACGCCGAACGTTGATGCACTTGCCGCCGAGGGCGTGCTGTTCCGGCGCCACTATGGCGGCGCCGCACCCTGCTCTCCGGGCCGTGCCTGCCTCTACACCGGCCTCTACCAGATGAACAACCGCGTCTGCCGCAACGGCACGCCGCTCGATGCGCGTCACGGCAACATCGCGCTCTCAGCACGGGCGGTCGGCTACGACCCGACCTTGTTCGGCTACACCGATGTCGCGCCGGATCCGCGGCAGCTCTCGGCAGCCGATCCACGGCTGAAGAGCTACGAAGGCGTGCTGCCGGGCTTCACCGTGCGGCAGTTCCTGCCCGAGCACCAGAAACAATGGCTGTCCTGGCTGAGGATGCAGGGGATCGATACCAGCGCCGGCAGCCCTGACATCCTCCGTCCGGCTGGGGAGCACGACAAGCCCCGGCGCGATGTGAGCAACGCGCCGCCGGTCTATTCGAAGGACCAGACCCCGGCTGCCTTCCTGGCCGGCGAATTCATCCGCTGGCTCGGCGAGCAGGACGAGGCTGCGCCGTGGTTCGCGCACATCTCCTTCATCAGTCCGCACCCGCCCTTCGTCGTGCCGGAGCCCTACAACACCATGTATGACCCGGCCGATGGCCCGGCTTTCCGGCGCGCCGCAAGCTGGCAGGCCGAGGCGGAAAGCCACCCCTATCTCGCTTGCGATCTCGACCAGCAGAAGCGGACGAAATTCATACCCGGCGCCGATGGCAAGGTGACGGACTGGAGCGAGGAAAATTTCCGCCGCATCCGTGCCATCTATTACGGCATGATCTCCGAGGTCGACATACAGCTCGGCCGCGTCTGGCAAGCGGTAAAGGCGGCCGGCGCCTGGAACGATACCGTGATCGTGCTCACCTCCGACCATGCCGAGATGATGGGCGATCACTTCATGCTGGGCAAAGGCGGTTTCTTCGATGGCAGCTACCACATTCCGCTGATCATCCGCGATCCGAGTCGCGAAGCAGCCGCCGGCATGACGGTCGACCGTTTCACCGAGGCGGTCGACATCTTTCCGACCTTGCTCGACCTGATCGGTGCCGCACCCGAGCCACATCTCGACGGCAGGTCGCTGGCGCCGTGGCTCGATGGCAAGGAGCCTACGGAATGGCGCGAGGCGGTGCACTGGGAGTTCGATTTCCGCTCAATCGCCGACGGCGAGACCGAGCGGCACTTCGGCATCGGTCCGCGCGATTGCAACCTGGCCGTCCTGCGCACCGAGGACTTCAAATATGTCCATTTCGGCGGCGGTCTGCCGCCGCTGCTATTCGACCTCGCGAAGGATCCGGGCGAGCTGAGCAATGTCGCGAACGACGCTGCCTATCTGCCGGTGCGCCTGGAATTCGCCGAGAAGATGCTCGCCTGGCGCGCCAGGCATCTCGACCAGTCGCTGGCGCTGGCGGAGCTGACGGGCGATGGCGTGGTTGGCCACGTAGCCAAGGCAGTAGGGAATAGGCAATAGGGCACAAGAACCGGCCTCGAACATATTTGCCTACTGCCTACTGCCTACTGCCTACTGCCTACTGCCTACTGCCTACTGCCTTATTCCCTTACTTCAGAATCATCCGCTGCTGGTCGCGCTTGGTGGCATAGGTGCTCTTGTCATAGGCCACCTGCGCCTGCAGCTGTTCCTTGGTAAAGTTGGTGTAGAGATATTTCTTGCCGCTCTTGTCGGTCATGAATTTGAGCTTGTCCATGCCGACCGCCACTTCCTTGGCGCCGATGCCGAGGAAGCCGCCGACGTCGACGATCACCGCATCCGGCTTTTTGTCCGGCGTCAGCACGACATCGCCGATCTCGCCGATCTTGGCGTCGTTGGCGCCATAGACGGTCGCGCCCTTCAGCTCGTCGCCGCGGATATTGCCCATCGGCATTTCGGTCAACGTCGACTTGTCGATCGAGGCCGTCTTGGTCTCGTCGGTGGCGGACGTGTTCGCCGGTTTGTTTTCGGCCGTGGCCGGAGCCGGCGCCGCGGGCTTGTTCTCGGCTGTCTGTGCCGGCTGGGTAGGCTTGCTCCCCTTGTCGGCCGTGGTGTCCGACGAGGCCACTGTAGGCGTGGTGGTAGGCGGCGTCTCGCTCGAGGCCGCGGTGCTGGTCGAGGCCGACGCAGGATCATAGGCCTTGCGGTTGAAATCCGGCTGCGCCTGAAGCTGCTCCTTCGTCGTCTCGGCAACCAGCCAGCGGTCTCCATTCTTCTCCGCCCATTTTGCCTTGGCGAAGTCAAAGGTGACGTTCTTCGTGCCTATGCCGAGGAAGCCGCCGACGCCGATGACAAGCGACTCGGCCTTGCCGTCCTTGGCAAGCACGATGTCCTTCACGTCGCCGATCTTCTGGGCATCATCGGCCGTGCCGTTGTAAACCGACTCGCCCATGATGTTGGTGGCGAGATTGCCTTCAGCCTTCTTCACCGGTTCCGCCGGCTTGGCATTGAGGTCCGCCGGCTTCTGGGCTCCGCCGGTGCCGGTGGGTGAGGGTTGCGTGGCGTCAGTAGACTGCGCCGGTGCCGGATCGTAGGGCTTGCGGTCGAATGCCGGCTGGGCATTCAGCTCCTCCTTGCTCGTCTTGGCCACCAGCCAGCGGTCGCCGTCCTTCTCGGCCCATTCCATCTTGCTGTAGTCGAAGGCGACATCCTTGGTCCCAACGCCAAGGAAGCCGCCGACGCCGATGATCGCGGACTTGGCTTTGCCGCTTGCGTCGAAGACGATGTCGTCGACCTTGCCGATGTTCTGGGCGTCTTTGCCAGTGCCGTTATAGACGGACTCGCCGATGATGTTGGTCATGAGGGAACCCTCCGCGCGCATCACGGGGTTCTCGGCGGCGGGCGGCTGTGCCGGCGTCGGCGTCGCCGTTTGTGCGAAAGCGCCGGTTGCAAGCAGCGTCGCAAGCGCGGTCGTCGCGAAAAGAGTGCGGGTCATGATCGTCTTTCCTCCTGCCTGATTTCGGTAACGCAGCGGCCGGCCTTGGTGAACCGGACCGGGCGCGGAATTGTCCGACGCTTTCACAACGTCGTGACCGGTGCCTTGTTCCCAAAAGCGGAGCGCGCCCGGCATCAATCCTGACTGGCCAAGGAACCTTTGGGGCCATCGTTTCGTTCAGCCAGCGGCTGTGGGCCATTTCGGCCAAGGAATTGCCGGCCAAGAAAATTGCGAGGAAAGGAAGGCGGAGCGGGGCATGCGGTTTGCTGCGGTGCTGAATCAGGACGGCGGCACATTGCGTACCACCGATGTTTCAGCTTTTGCCGAACGTCTGCGCCAAACACTCGAAGCGGCAGGCCATTCGGTTCAGATCGACATCGTTGCACGCCGCGAAGTCGCCGCAGCCTTGGAAAGAGTCGTGGCGAAGCGGAATGTCGACGTCGTGATCGCTGGCGGCGGCGATGGTACTGTTTCGACGGCAGCGTCCCTTCTCATGAACAAGAAGAAAGCCTTGGCCATATTGCCGGGCGGCACGATGAACCTCTTCGCGCGCGGTCTCGGCATCCCGCAGACGCTGGACGGGGCGCTGAAATCCTTCGCCGAAGGCGAGGTGACGGCCGTCGACATGGCGAGCGCCAACGGCCGGCCCTTCGTGCATCAGTTTTCGATCGGCATGCATGCCAGGATGGTTCAGCTCCGCGAGAAAATGGATTTCGGCTCGCGGCTGGGAAAGATGACGGCTTCCGTTCGTGCGGCATGGGCAACGATCAAGAACCCGCGCACTCTCAAGGTGACCTTGACCATCGGCAAGACCGAGATCATCACCCGCGCGACCGGCATCAGCATCAGCAACAATCTGTTCGGCGAGGGCCATCTGCCTTACGCGGACAATCCGGCGGGCGGCCTGCTCGGCATCTATGTCAGCGTCGCACGCAGGCGGCGCGATCTGGTGAGGCTGCTCCTCGCTATGCTGCGCGGCAAGTGGCGCGACAGCCAACATGTCGAAATCCACCAAGCCGACAAGGCGACCCTCAAGATCCGCTCGCCGACGAAGAAGTTCAGTGCGGTCATGGATGGTGAGTTGTTCGGGCTGGAACGCGAGACGGTTATCGAGATTCATCCCGGCGCGTTGAACGTGCTGGTTCCGGCAAGAAATGCGCAGGCAAAAGCAGCCTAAGCCGTCAGCCGCCCTGCGCGGGCTTCTGCCCGGTCGCCGGCGCCTGAGGCACGCTCTGTCCAGTCGTCTGGCTCTTGATTAGCTCGCCGTAGACCTCGACCGCACCCCACGCAATGAAGGCAAGCAACAGCCCGGCGATAAGGATTCTCAGCGCATGCCAGCCCCAATGCCCCTGGCGGGCTTTGTCTTCAGGAACGGTCTTGGGCATATCGGCCTCCATGTTGCGTGGCGGCGGTGCGCTCCGGCACGGTCGGGTAACGGGCCCTTTCCGCGAAGGTTCCGAATCCGACGGCGAGGTTGGGTGACGATCGGGCCCCCTGGACGTGGGACATAGGAGATTGATGGGTAGCAAGACAGCAAAATCGACGGTCGACATCAGCCACTTTCATTGAGGATGCGGATCGGTTTGCCTACGGCTTTGCGCCGGGATCCTTGTCTTGAGGCCCGGGCTTCGCATTCTCGCGGTAGATTGCATAAGCGACGAGCGCGACGGCGGGCGCGAGAAGCGCGCCCATGCCCCCCTTGCTTTTCGCAAGCGCCGGAAGCAGCGCGAGCGCTGCGGTGACGCCAACCGCGGTCATGTCGGCCTTTCGTCTTCGCGCCCGGCGTCGCGCCTGCGTACCGGCGGTCAGTTTGTGGATCACGAGAATGAGCCCGGCAAGCACCAGGAACCCCACGCCGAAGCCGAGGGAAGTCGCCAACGACCCGTAGCGCTCCGCCAGCCAGATATAGGCGGCCCCAATGAGGAAACCGATGCCGCACAAGGCGAAAACGCCGGCAAGTCCATAAAGGACTGCCGTCATGCGCGCCCGTCGCAAAGCAGCCAGCGCCTCGCCGGAGGCAAGGGTCGAAATCAGCGAGACCAGCGTCTCCATCTGCGGGCTAGCGGCGGGACAGCAGCGCAAACAGGAAGCCGACGCCGGCGGCAATCGCCAGCGACGTTACCGGCTTTTCGCGAACGCTGGCTATGAGCTGCGCTTCGATATCCTGGGCACTGCCGCGCACGCTTTCGAACGCGGCCTCACCCTGTGTCCGCAGCTGTTCGACGCCTTCGGCCGCCGCGCGCCGCGCCGCGCCGTAACCGTCGTCCCTCGTCTTGGCCAATTGCCTTGTGAGCTCCTCTATATCGGCCTTCAGCTGCCGGATATCGGCTTCCAGATCGGAGGTGGAGGGGGCATCTGTTGCGGTTTTGCCTGTGGCGGTCGCCATCGCGTAACTCCTTGTGTTTTCTACCTTTAAACGCTCGATCTACGTCAAGAGTTCCGAAGCTGGATCGCCCCTTAGCAAGACTGAAGGGCGGGTACATTGACGGCTGTCAAATTCTCTCGGATCAGACGTCCCCTCTTCCCCGTCCATCCCTCCCTTAAGGTCTTCACGGCTTTCGAACGCGCGAAGGCCGGTAGCGGCCGCAGCGGGCACTTCTCGCAGGGATATTGGCGGGCGGCGGAACGTGTACTCTGGCCGGACATTTCGACCCCTCTTCGAAATCCCTGCCCCGGTGGGGTTGTTGGAAACGCTCCACACGGATCGAGGTTCCACCCGATCACGGGATGCATCGCCGGTCATATCTTTTTAAATGACAGAGAGCCGAATACCGCGCATGACTGGGGCGACTGTAGGAGTTGCCGACACGTGCCCCCTTTGTTAGACGGATTGCGTATCCTGGTCCTGGAAGACGAATTCCTGATCGCGATGGACGTCGAGCAGCTGTGCCGCGACCAGGGTGCCGCCGACGTCACGATTGTCCGCGATCTGGCCGAAACCGACCTGCGGGATGGGCTGTCGTCGTTCGACGCCGCCATTGTCGATCTGATGCTTGGCGGCGTCTCGACGCTCGACTTCGCCGGCCGGCTGCGGGGCGCAGGCGTTCCGTTCATCTTTGCCTCCGGTTACGCCGACCCGGAAGAGATTGGGGGCTCTTTCCCGGAAATCCGGCTGGTCACCAAACCTTATTCGGGAGACGATCTGATCGAAGCCGTGGCGCTCGCCTGCGGCCGCGCGAAGGCGGCTTGATGACGTCGCGGCCCAGGATGCCGGATGTCGGTGTCAGGCCGCGTTCGAACCAGTCACTTGAGCCGAGATCGCATCGGGACCGTATTCGTCCTCGCCGGAAATCTTGAGGATATCTTGCAGCCGGGCGCGCGCCCTGCTCACCCGGCTCTTGATGGTGCCGACCGCGCAGCCGCAGATCTCGGCCGCCTCCTCGTAAGAGAAGCCGGACGCCCCGATCAGGATGATGGCTTCGCGCTGATCCTCCGGCAACTGCTCCAGCGCGCCGCGGAAATCCTTCAGGTCGAGCTGGCCATGCTGGGCCGGGTGAACGGCAAGCCTGGCGGTCATGATGCCGTCACTGTCCTGCACCTCGCGGCCACGCTTGCGCATCTGCGAATAGAATTCGTTGCGCAGGATGGTGAACAGCCAGGCCTTGAGGTTGGTGCCCGGCTGGAAGCTCTCGTGCTTGTCCCACGCCTTGACCAAGGTCTCCTGGACGAGGTCATCCGCCTTGTCGGCATTCTGCGTCAGCGACACCGCAAAGGCGCGCAGGCTCGGTATTGCGCCGAGCAGCTCGGTCTTGAAGCTCTGGGAGACCGCCGCCATGCCTCAGTCCTTTTTCTCGGCGGGCTCGGCCTCTTCCAGTTGGC
Organism: Mesorhizobium sp. WSM4884; assembly: GCF_029625675.1. Lineage (NCBI taxonomy): Bacteria > Pseudomonadati > Pseudomonadota > Alphaproteobacteria > Hyphomicrobiales > Phyllobacteriaceae > Mesorhizobium > Mesorhizobium sp. WSM4884. Next base: position 157,516 of record NZ_JARTVO010000013.1, on the reverse strand, counting down.
TAAGCAACTGAGCGAATCGATCTGGCACCTGATCGGAGACCAGCTCGTCGTAGTATTGTTTGAGTTTGCGGGCGATTTCGGAGTTTGGTCCGAGCGGATTGCCGTCCCCATTCCGGTGCCTCGCGGCGCCAGTCGTCGAATTCTTTGACATTTCTTTCATATTTGCCCTAATTCCCAGCACTCGAACCGCTCTGGAACTGCAGACCACAACGCAAGCGGCACCCTTGTCTGGTTGCCCATCCCGAAACCGCCAAACGCCCATTTTCTAATTTAGTTCCACAGCCGGCGGAACTTTTTCAGAAAACCGACGTTGGTTTGCCGGGGTTTGCGAGCATCTGGCCTGATGGAAAAGAGCAACGTCATCTGAGGGAGACGTCAAATATGAGTCTATCCGCAACCATCGCTCCTCACCTGCCGTTCCTTCGCCGTTTCTCGCGCGCCGTGTCGGGATCGCAGGAAAGCGGTGACGCGTTGGTCGCCGCCATGCTGGAAGCTATCATCGCCGACACCGAAGTCTTCCCCAATGCATCGAGCGATCGCATCGCATTGTACAAGGTTTTTGCCAGGCTTTTCACCTCGATCGCCATCCGCGTGCCGCAAGAGCATGCGCAGACCGCCTGGGAGCAGCGGGCCGCCGCCAATTTGAATGCGATCGCGCCGCGGCCGCGGCAGGCGTTCCTGCTTGTCGCCGTGGAAGGTTTCAGCGAGGACGAAGCAGCGGAGATTCTCGACGCCGACGAGCAGGAATTTTCCGAATTGCTTGCCCAGGCAAGCGCTGAGATTTCCCGCCAGGTCGCGACCGATGTGCTGATCATTGAGGACGAGCCGCTGATTGCCATGGACATCGAGGAGATGGTCGAAAGCCTTGGGCATCGCGTTGTCGGCACCGCGCGCACGCATGCGGAAGCGGTCGCCATGTTCGGCAGGACGCGCCCCAAAATGGTCCTGGCGGACATCCAGCTCGCCGACGGCAGCTCGGGCATCGAGGCCGTGAATGAAATCCTGTCCTCGACGCCGGTGCCGGTGATCTTCATCACCGCCTTCCCCGAACGCCTGTTGACCGGCGAGCGCCCCGAGCCGGCGTTTCTGGTGACCAAGCCGTTCAACCCCGATATGGTCAAGGCTCTGATCAGCCAGGCGCTGTTCTTCGACCGCCAGGCGAAAGCTGCAGCCTGACCGCACCGATGTCCGGTCATCGAGGTTCCATGCGAGGCTCCCGCGCCTCGCACGATGCAGTGCGGGATCTGATCCGCGAAAGCGTTTCCGGGGGTCGTCTTTTTCCGCAAATGGTGGAACAAACGGCATTCAGCCACGTTTTTTCAGGACGTTAGAAGGAGACGTATCATGCTTTACTGGGCGCTCGTTTTTCTTGTGGTCGCGATCATCGCCGGCGCTCTTGGATTCGGCGGCATTGCCGGCACATCGGCTGGCATCGCGCAGATATTGTTCTTCATCTTCCTGGCCTTCCTGGTGATTTCGCTCATCGCCGGCCTCTTCAGAAGAGCCTGACGCGGGGAGCACCGGACACTGGAAGCCGCACCCCTCAAACGGTTTCCAGCCACCGCCGGGCGGTGTCCCCAAAGGACGTCGTCCGGCGGACCGTTTTTGAGGCTGCGCGCAGCCTCGGTATGTCAAGGCCGAAGCAGCAGTCTGTCGTAAAGCCGTTCAGCCTGGATGCGGAAAGTATTATCGGATGCGTTCCAAGGCCTCAGAAAAGGACGATCCGGGCAAGCGCAGCGACGAGGTGATCGCGATGCATCCGGCGGAAAGCGGGATGCAGTTGGGGCGCGCGTTGCTGCACGCGCTTCACAATGCCGGAATTTCGGTGCTTTATCAGGATCGGGAAATGAAGACCGTCTGGGCGCGCAACATGCGCGCGCCCTGGGCAGCCGAGACGGCCGACGGCAAGGATTTGCTCTCCCCTGCTCAGGCCGAGCGCCTAAGTGCGGCCAAACACAGGGTGGTTGAAACCGGCAATGCTGATCGCCTCGAACTCGGCATTCGCGGCGGTGACGGTGTGCGCTGGTTCCAAATCTGGGTCGATGCCGATCATAGCGATACCGGGGAGGTCCAGGGCATCGTCACCACCATGGTCGAGACCACGGAGCAGAAACGTCGCGAGCAGACGCTGAAGACGCTGCTGCGTGAGGTCAGCCATCGCTCGAAGAACCTTCTGGCCATCATCCAGAGCATAGCCACCCAGACCGGACGCTACTCCGAGACGCTTGGCGACTTCCTGACCCGTTTTCGCGGCCGCATTCAGTCGCTCGCCTCGTCCCAGGATCTGGTGACATCCTCCAACTGGCGCGGCGCGGCGCTTCGAGAGCTCGTATCCGGCCAGGTCGGCCGCTACAGCGCCGACCCGGGCCGCAGTCTGCGTTTCGATGGCGAAAACCCTTACCTCAACCCAAACGCCGCGTTGCATATCGGGCTGGCCATGCATGAGTTGGCCGTGAATTCGGTAAGCTATGGCGCTCTGTCGCAGCCTGACGGCCGTGTCGAGGTAAGCGCCAAACTCGCACCCGGCAGCGGGACTTCGGCCGACCTTTTGCTGATGTGGACGGAAAGGATCGGCGCCGGCAGGCGCAACGAAAAGCGCTTTGGCAGCGTCGCTCTGGAACGGGTCGTGCCGACGTCGCTCGGCGGCTCCGCCATCCTCGAGATCGATGAGGGTCGGCTCGAATACCGCCTGACGATCCCGCACGGCAATTTCGAGACGGATTGACCGCCACACACGAACATTCGCCGGCTTAACCGGCTGTTCACCATAAAGCCCGATTCTGTGTTCCTGGCTAAAACCGCGCCGAAAGCCCCAGCCGCGCCGAGTCACACGAATTGGCACGCGATTTGGGGAGGACTGAATGATGGTTTCCGACATGAACAGGTTGGAGCAGGCCGCGCGCGTCTCGATGAGCGGCTTCCAGGACGCCGAGACGCCGCCCTTGCCCCGTTCCTCCCACCTTTCGCTTCGTCTCGGCGCCATCGCGCTCCTTGCTGCCCTGGTGCTGGCGGCAGCGTGGCAGCTGACCTGATCCGACAGTTTCCCGGTCGCGCTTTAGTCGGCAAGAGCTCGCGGCATCGCGGCGGCAGGAACCTTTGAGCGGCGAGAATCGTTCTTTGCCGCGGAGGGGGTTCACCCGTGGAACACATCGCCGCTTTGCTCCTCGTCATCGGCTGCTCGGACACCATGACCGAATGCCGCGAGCTGCCTGTCCCGGCCAGCGTCTTCGAGACCTTTGAGGCTTGCACCGCCGAACGGCCCTTCGCGCTGACCGACGTCCGGGGTCAGGCACGACACGTCGTCGGCGAGTGCCTCATCGTCGATCCGGCGCTGGAGGACGATTACGACCAGATCGTCTGGACCGTGCGCCCCGACGGCTCGCTCGAGGCGTCGCTGGAAGTCTCCGGCACGCTTGTCGCGTCGAACGGCGCGCGCCCTGAAAAAGACTATCTTAATCAACAGTAAGATCGTGCAGGCAAAGCCCGTTTTTTCGTGCTAAATGGCGGCTGGCACTGCCGAAAGTGTGGACAGAAGTGAGGAGCAATTTTATGCGGAAGATGATCATTGCCATGGTTGCCGTGGTCGCCGTCAGCGGCTGCACCACAACCGAGCAGGATGTGGTCGGCGGCGGCCTGATCGGCGCCGGTGTCGGCGGCTTGGTAGGCGGCGGCAAGGGCGCGCTGATCGGCGCGGCTGTCGGCGCCGGATCGGGCCTCCTGGTCCGCAACCTGCGCAACGGTTATTGTCAGTATCGCGATCATCGCGGCCGGATCTACACCGCCCGCTGCAACTAAAATTTTGATTGGAGGCCGGTCTGCCGGCCTCCATTTCTTTGCCTGGGGACATGGCCGCGCGCTGGCATAGCGCGCGGTTCAACCCGTCAGCGGAATCCTTATTTCCACCTTCAGCCCGTCGGCCTTAAAATCGCGCTTGATCGTGCCGCGCAGTTCGCGCGTGACGTTGAGATCGATCAGCTTGGTGCCGAAACCGGTCTTTGCCGGCTCTTCCAGCCGTTTCTGTCCTGCCTCCTGCCAGTTGAGCACCAGCGTCCGTTCCCGGCTGCGCCCTTCGACCGACCACTCGACTTTCAAGGCGCCAACCGAGCTGCCTGCCTCGCCATATTTCAGCGCATTGGTGGCAAGCTCGTGGAAGGTCAAACCGAGCGCCTGCGTGGTCGTCTCGTCAAGCAGCACCTCCGGCCCCGACAAGACGCCTGCCGGGAGCTCCTTGCCGAACACCTGCCCGAGCTCGATGCGCAGGAGGTCGCCAAGATCCGCCTTCTGCCAGCGCGAGCGTGTCAGCATGTCCTGCGAAGCGGCCATCGCCTGCAGACGCGCCGAGAACGATGCCGAGAATTCCTTCACGTCGGTGGCCTGGGAGGCCGTCTGCCGCGCGATCGCCAAAACCCTAGTGATCGAATTCTTGATGCGATGCTTCATCTCCTGCAGGATCAGGTCCTTCTCCAGCAGGCTCTTCTCCGTCGCCTCATGCAACAGCGACTTCGCCTCATAGGCACGCTCCTGATAGCGGGCCACCAGGGCGATCGCCCCGGCAAGCAGCAGGCCGAACAGCCCGAGCATCACCGGAATGGCGCGCGAGGAAGGCAGCGAGAAAGCGCTCGTCGGCCTAAACAGGACGGTCCAGGGTCGGCCGGCGACGACGATATTCCGCCGCGCCACAAGCTTCGCGCCCAGGGACTCGGCCGGCGGCGCTTCCGAACGGAACAAGAGATTGTCGGCATTCGGCTTTCCGTCATAGATCTCGACATTGACCGGCAGCAGCGGCGCCTTGCTGAGCGCCACCTGGAACAAGTCGCGCGCCCGGAAGGCGGCGTAGAGAAAGCCCGCGGTCGAGGAACGGCTGGCATTGATGACGTCCGGCGCCGTTTCCACGTTCAGCCGCACGAAGACCAAGAATCCAGGGAAGGTCTGCTCCTGCCCTTGTCCCTGGCCAAGTTGAACGAGCCCGCTGGCATGCTGCTGGTCGTCGGCCATGGCCTTCTCGATCGCCATCCGCCGCACCGGCTCGCTGAACATGTCGAAGCCGATGATCGACTGACTGGACGTATCGAGCGGCTCGAAAAGCACGATCGGCGTTCGCCATTGCTGCTCGCTGGTGGCCGGATAGACCGGATGGGCCGAACCGTGATCGCGCAGGATGTCGCGCTCGACCGCGGCCTCGTCGCCGGTCTTGGCCAGCTTGAGGAAGCCGATGCCGCGCAGGCCGGCGAAATTGTCGTCGATGTCGAGCGCGGTGAAGAAGGCGTTGAACTCGCCGCGCGTGATGTCGCCGTTGCGGGCGTCGAACAGCGCCTGCGTCGAGCGCAGCAGCGACAGATGCAGGTCGATGCGGCTCTCGATGCGGTTGAGCGCGTCGTCCGCCGTTCCCTCGAACTTGATGCGCGCCGCCTCCTGGGTCGCGAAGTAGGCGAACCCCGCCATTGTCAGGCTGATCAGCGCGACGGCGATGAAAGCGACGATCGGAAAGAGTTTTTTCAACGCAGGGTGCGGCCCGTGATCATTGATCACCTTTATGGGCAAGTCTCCACGCCAACACAATGGCGAGGCCAATCCATCACGGTCGCTGGCACATCAACCAATCGTAAATTAGCCGACTAACTTGTTGCATCATGCTGCGATTTTCAGCGCTCCGGGACCCGGAATGGCGCCCGGCGGGCACTTGCCCAAAATGATCATGCCGAGCACCTCGTCCTGGGTCACGTCGCCGGTGCGCGCCGTGCCGACGACCTGGCCGTTCTTCATCACGCAGACCCTGTCTGCCAGCTCGAACACGTCATGGATGTCGTGGCTGATCAGGAAGATGCCGATGCCGTCTGCCTTGAGCTGCCGCACCAGTTCGCCGACCTGGGCCGTCTCCTGGGGACCAAGCGCGGCTGTCGGCTCGTCCATGATCAGGATGCGGGCGTTGAACAGGATTGCGCGGGCGATCGCCACCGACTGCCTCTGTCCGCCAGACAGCTTGATCACAGGCTCCTTGAAGCGCTGGAAACGCGGATTGAGCCGTCCCATCACCTTGCGCGCCTCGGCCTCCATGGCGACGTCGTCGAGCGTGCCCCAGGCGGTCATCAGTTCGCGGCCGAGGAAAAGATTGGCGGCGGCGTCGACATTGTCGGCAAGAGCCAGCGTCTGGTAGATCGTCTCGATACCGTATTTCTTTGCATCGCGCGGATTGGAGATCGATGCGTCTTCGCCGTTGACGAAGATTTGCCCGGCATCGCGCTTGTAGGCGCCGGACAGGATCTTGATCAGCGTCGACTTGCCCGCGCCGTTGTGGCCAAGCAGCGCCACCACTTCGCCGGGGAAGAGATCGATGGAGGCGTCGTCGACGGCGCGGATACCGCCGAAGGCGATCGAAATGTTGCGCATGTCGACCAGCGGGACGCCGGCGGAAGCATTCTTGTCTGGCATGGTCTCCTCCCTAGTTGTAACCTTTGAGCATGATAATTTCCGCAAACCGGTTTCCACTTTGCGGGATCATGCTCAGACGCGCTTGCGGTAGATGGTGTCGAGCCAAACCGCGACAACCAGCACGGCGCCAACGACGATGCTTTGCAGCGGCGAGTCGACGCCGAGCAGCACCATGCCGGACTGCAGCGACTGCATCAAAAGCGCGCCCAGCATGGCGCCGAGCACGGTTCCCGAGCCGCCGGCGAGCGAGGTGCCGCCGATCACAGCCGCGGCGATGACCAGGAGCTCGTCCAGGGTGCCCAGCGCATTGGTCGACGAATTCTGCCTGGCCGACGAGATCGCCGCCGCGATCGTTGCCAGCACGCCCATGATCATGAACACCTTCATGGTGATCCAGCGGGTGTTGATGCCGGCAAGGTTCGCCGCTTCCGGATTGCCGCCGATGGCGAAGACATAACGGCCGAAGCGGGTGCGCTTGGTGATAAAGGTCATGATCAGGCCGACCGCGACCGCCATCAGCACCGGAATGGCGATACCATGGGCAATGAACAACCCGCCCTCGGGAACGGTGATGTTGTTGGCGGCGGCGTGTCGGTTCACGATGCCGACCGGCCAGGGATAGGAATTGGCCAGCCACACCGCGCCCATGATGATCGCGCAGGCGACCGCGCCGAGCAGCGTCTCGGCCCAGATCGGCCGGAGCGGGAAACGGAAGCGCTTGCGCTGCACCCGGCCGTGGAACAGCGCAAACACCACCGCCAGGCAGGCGACGACGCCCACCACCCAGCTCCATCTGGCGCCGATCGAGCCGGCCGGCCCGCCACCCATCAGCTGGTAGGTGGCGTCGAGCGGCGCGACCGTCTGGCCGCTGGTGACCCACCAGGCGGCGCCGCGCCACACCAGCAGCCCGCCCAGTGTCACGATGAAGGCCGGCACCTCGAGATAGGCGATGACGAAGCCCTGGAACGCCCCGATCAGCAGACCGAGCGCCAGGCCGATGGCCAGCGCCAGCACCCAGATCCACGGATTGCCGAGCTCGAGCCCAACCATCCGCACCAGGAAATGCACCTGGGCAAAGCCCATGACCATGCCGATCAGCCCCTCGGCCGAGCCGACGGAGAGGTCGATGTTGCGCATGACGATGACCAGCACCATGCCGGAGGCCATGATGGCCACGGCCGAGGTCTGCACCGACAGGTTCCACAGATTGCGCGGCGTAAGGAACGTGCGGCTGTCGAAATCGAGCGGATTGACGCCGAGCCGCAGGCTCGAAATGACGTGCAGGCCGATCCAGATGATCAGAAGCGCGCCGACCATGCCGAGCATACGGGTGTCGAGTTCGGTCGCCTTGAGGAAACGGCCGATCGCGCTGAGTTCGGAAGCACGTGCGCGATCCGCGGCCGGGTTGGCCGGCGTATCAGAGGTCGTATCGGTCATGATATCCTCCCACCGGCTGCCGTCTGGCGCGGATGCCGGACCACGATGCTAGAGCAATTCGAGCGAAAGTGTGTACCGCTTTCCGTTCGGAATTGCGTGGAAACGAACCGTTGGGAGCGGCTTGGCGATCTTACTGGACGCTGAACTGCTCCATTCGCTTTCCCGGCTCTATTCGAGCGAGAAGCTCTTTGGCAAACGCCGCGGCTTTCCGGCCGCGGCGTTTGCTTTGGACCGTCTTAGGCCCGGTTCAATTGCAGACTGCGACCGCGCCAGCCGCGACGCCGGCGCAGACTTCGTCCTTCTTGATCCAGCCCGCGTCGATGACGATGTTGAGATTGTCCTTGGTGATGGCAATCGGGGTCAGGAACAGCGACTTGACGGTGTTGCCGCCAGGCGTGGTGAAGTCCTTGGCGCCGGCGATGTCGCCCATCTTCTTGCCGTCGGCGAGCTGCGAGGCGATCTCGGCGGCGTTCTTGCCGAGCTCGCGCGCGTCTTTCCACACCGACACGGTCTGCGTGCCGAGCGCGATGCGGTTGAGCGCCGCGTGGTCGCCGTCCTGGCCCGAGACCGGAACGGTGCCGGCCAGACCCTGAGCCGTCAGCGCCGCGACGACGCCCCCGGCAGTGCCGTCATTGGCCGCCACGACCGCATCGACCTTGTTGTCGTTGGCGGTCAGAAACTGCTCCATGTTCTTCTGTGCGTTGGCAGGCAGCCAGCCGTCCGTATAGGCTTCGCCGACATTCTTGATCTTGCCGCTGTCGATGGCTTCCTTCAGCACTTCCATCGAGCCCGCGAACAGGAAATCCGCATTCGGATCGGCACCCGAGCCCTTGATGAAGACGTAGTTGCCTTCAGGCTTGGCCTTGAACACCTCGCGGGCCTGCATGCGGCCGACTTCCTTGTTGTCGAAGGTCAGGTAGAACACGTCCTTGTTCTCGATCAGGCGGTCGTAGCCGACCACCGGAATGCCTTCGTCGAGCGCCTTCTGCACCGCCGGGCCGATCGCCGAGGCATCCTGCGCCAGGATGATCAACGCGTTTGCGCCCTGCGAGATCAGGCTTTCGACGTCGGTCAGCTGCTTGCCCGGATTGGACTGCGCGTCGGCCGAAATGTATTTGTCGCCGGCGGCCTCGATGGCTTTCTTCATTGCCGCTTCGTCGGTCTTCCAGCGCTCTTCCTGAAAATTCGACCACGAAACGCCGATCACCTTGTCCTTCGCCTCTGCGACCGACGCCAGCGTCAACGACATGGCGACACCCGCCAGCATGGCGGTTGCGAATCTCTTCATGATTTCCTCCCTGCGCCATCGCGGCGCTACCCAGACTGGCCCGAAGGCCGGCACAGAGGCTTTTTTTCGAGCCTCGAAAAAATACTGATCCAACGCCGAAGCGCTGTCAACTGCGATTCTGATGGTTTTTGAGGTGCCGCGAACTTTTTTTCGAGGCCCGCAATAAATAATGACAGCCCCGTCCGCTTCTGCCACTATTCCAAAACAGTTGCACAGAAGCGCGGAAGCGTTGCCCCGTTGGAACTGAATGAAACAAAAAATCCAGAGCGGTTCGGTGGTGCATCCGCGACTGAACCGATCTGGCGCGTCGCCGACGGCCCATGCATTATCAAGAGGCCGCGCTGACCGGGAGGAGAAAAATGTCGGTCGGGATCCGCCATGACGACCTGCGCCGGCGCAACCGCGCCATGGTGCTCTCGGCCGTGCGCCGCGCCGGCCAGCCGTCGCGCACGGAGATCGCCGCGACCACGGGGCTTAGCCACTCGACCATTTCGGCAATTTCCTCGGACCTGATCCAGGAAGGCATCCTGGCCGAGAGCAAGCCGAGCGAGGCGGCATCGCTTAAGCGCGGCCGGCCGCAGGTCGGCCTCGCCCTCAATCCCGAGGCGGCCGCGGTGGTGACGGTGGTGCTGTCGCTGAATTTCCTTTCCGTCGCCGTCATCGACTATGCCGGGCAGGTCATCGCCGAGGAGCAACGGCGCCTCGATACGCTGACCATGCCGCGCGACGAGCTGATCGGCGAATGTGTGGCGATCGTCCGGCGCCGGCTGAAAGATCCCGACCTCGATGTCGGCAGCGTTGCCCGCATCGCCATGGGTATCCAAGGCATCACCGATTCCCATGCGCGGGCAATGCTGTGGTCGCCGATCACGCCTTTGACCGACATTCCTTTCGCCAACATCCTGGAAAAGGAATTCGGCATCCCGGCCACCATGGAAAACGACTGCAACATGATGGCGGTGGCGCTGCAATGGCGAGACCCCAACCGCTATCGCGACAACTTCATAGCCATCCTGCTCTCGCACGGCATCGGCATGGGCCTGGTGCTGAAGGGCGAGCTGTTCACCGGCACGCATTCTTCCGGAGGCGAGTTCGGCCATATGATCCATCGTCCGGGCGGCGCGCTCTGCCGTTGCGGACGCCGCGGCTGCGTCGAGGCCTATGCCGGCAACTACGCCATCTGGCGCAGCGCCATGAAGATGAGCGAGGACGCCGAGCCGGTCGATGTCGGCGACGCCGACATGCGGGCGCTTGCCGCCAAGGCGCGCGAGAAGGACGGCCCGGAGCGCGAGGCATACCGCCGGGCGGGCGAGGCGCTGGGCTTCGGCCTGGGCAGCTTGTTCGCGCTGATCGACCCGGCGCCGGTCGCCATGGTCGGCGTCAGCGCCGCCGCTTTCGACCTGATCGAGCCGTCGCTGCGCGAGGCCATCGCCCAAACCGCCGGTGGCCAGCACTCGGAATCGATCTCCTTCGACACCGAGCCGAACGAATTGCCGCTGATCCGCGAGGGCTGCGCCATGCGCGCGCTGACCTTCGTCGACCAGGAGATTTTCGCGCCGGGCGTGCAGACAAGAGCGGGCAAGCACGTCGCCTGAACAGCTTTGAAGTGATCGTGTCCTGCTAGACGTCGGAGATTTGCGAAGGTCCCGAAGCTTCGTCATACCAGGGCGAAGCAGGAGCGAAGCTCCGTCGCGAAGACCTTGGAATCCGTGCCGTTACCTCGGACGCAGGGCGCAGCGGAACGGAATTCTGCACCGTAGTGGCGCGTCGACGTCACGGAATGGATCCTCGGGTCTGCGCTGCGTCGCTTCGCTCCTTGCTCCGCCCGTGGATGACGAAGTCAGAAGCGTCTGAGCCAATCGCCGGCGCATACGATCGGATTCAACCTGTTACCGCCTCCACAGGAAGACTAATCCTCGCGGATCGCGTACCCCGCCCCGCGTATGGTGCGGATGACATCGGGCATGCGGCCGTTGTTGACGGCCTTGCGCAGGCGCCCGACATGCACGTCGACCGTGCGCTCGTCGATATAGATCGTCTCGCCCCAGACGTTGTCGAGCAACTGGCTGCGCGAGAACACCCGGCCGGGGTGCCGCATCATGAACTCGAGCAGCCGGAACTCGGTCGGGCCAAGCCTGATCTCGCTCTTCTTGCGGTAGACGCGGTGCGATTCACGGTCGAGCACGATGTCGCCGACCTTGAGCACGCTCGAAAGCACCTCCGGCTTGGCGCGGCGCAACAGCGCCTTGACCCTGGCCATGAATTCAGGCGTCGAGAACGGCTTGACCAGATAGTCGTCGGCGCCCGTCGAGAGGCCGCGCACCCTGTCGCTTTCCTCGCCGCGCGCCGTCAGCATGATGATCGGCAGCCGTTCGGTCTCGGGCCGCATCCTGAGGCGCCGGCAAAGCTCGATGCCGGAAACCGCCGGCACCATCCAGTCGAGCACCAGGAGATCGGGCACGTTCTCCTGCAGGCGGATTTCGGCTTCGTCGCCGCGGGTGACCACCTCGACCTGATAGCCTTCGGATTCGAGGTTGTAGCGGAGCAACACCCCCAGCGGCTCCTCGTCCTCCACCACCATGATACGTGGCGCGATCATTTAGCAGGTACCTTCGCTGTCAGGCCGCCGGCGCCGACATCGCCGTCTCGTCCTGCTTCGGACGGTTCGCGGGCAATTGGGTGCCGGTCAGCACATAATAGGCGTTCTCGGCGATGTTGGTGACGTGGTCGCCGATGCGCTCCAGATTCTTGGCGCAGAACAGGAGATGCGTGCAGGCCGTGATGTTGCGCGGATCCTCCATCATGTAGGTCAGAAGCTCGCGGAAGACGGAGGTGTATTTGACGTCGATGCGCTCGTCGTCGTTCCGGAGCTTGGCGAGCGCCGTGGCGTCGCCCGCCGTGTACTCCTCGATCACGCCCTGGACCTGGATCAGCACCAGCTGCGCCATCGAGTCGATGGAGTGCGACAGGTCGCGCGGCGCGGCGCTGACGCCGACGGAGCCGACGCGCTTGGCGATGTTCTTGGCGAGGTCGCCGATGCGCTCGAGGTCGCCGGCCATGCGGATGGCGCCGACCACACTGCGCAGGTCGTCGGCCATCGGCTGGCGCTTGGCGATCAACGTGATAGCGCGATCGTCGAGCTCGCGCTGCCGTGCGTCCATGATGGCGTCGTCGGAAACCACGCGCTGCGCCAGCGCGTTGTCGGAATTGAGCAGGGCCTTGGTCGACGCGCCGACCATCGAGCCGGCGAGATCGCCCATATCACGGATAAGCTGGCTGATCTGCCTCAGATCCTCGTCGAAGGAAGCGACCGTATGGGCCATGATTATGTCCTCGTATGAACTCAGCCGAAGCGGCCGGTGATATAGTCCTGCGTGCGCTTCTCGCGAGGCGAGGTGAAGATCTTCTCCGTCCGGTCGAACTCGACCAGCTCGCCGAGATACATGAACGCCGTCTGCCGCGACACGCGCGCCGCCTGCTGCATGTTGTGGGTGACGATCACGATCGTGTAGTCGGCCTGCAGCTCGTCGATCAGCTCTTCGATCTTGGCGGTCGACAGCGGGTCGAGCGCCGAGGCCGGCTCGTCGAGCAGGATGACCTCCGGCTTCACCGCCACGGTGCGGGCGATGCAAAGCCGCTGCTGCTGACCACCGGAAAGGCTCTGGCCGCTGGCGTTGAGCTTGTCCTTGACCTCGCTCCAGAGCGCCGCGCGCTTCAGCGCCGATTCGACGCGGTTGTCCATTTCGGCCTTGCTGATCTTCTCGTACAGCCTGACGCCGAAGGCAATGTTCTCGTAGATCGACATCGGGAACGGCGTCGGCTTCTGGAACACCATGCCGATCTTGGTCCTGAGCAGGTTGAGGTCCTGCGAGCGGTCGAGAATGTTCTTGCCGTCGAGCAGCACCTGGCCTTCCGCGCTCTGCTTCGGGTAAAGCTCGTAGATGCGGTTCAGCACGCGCAGCAGCGTCGACTTCCCGCAGCCCGACGGCCCGATGAAGGCGGTGACGCTGCGCTCGGGCAGCGACAGGTTGATGTCCTTCAGCGCCTTCGACTGGCCATAGTAGAAGTTGAGGTTCTTGACCTCGATCTTGGCCTTCTCGACGGCCGTGTCGGCTACGTTAAGGTCGGTGGACAACATAGGTTTCATCTGTCCTCTCTGCGTCCGGTAAGGCTGCGGGCGAAGATGCTCAGCCCGAGAACCGTCAGGGTGATTATGAGCGCGCCCGTCCAGGCCAGCTGCTGCCATTCCTCATAGGGACTTAGGGCGAACTGGAAGATGGTCACCGGAAGACTGGCCATCGGAGCGTTGAGATTGCTCGACCAGAACTGGTTGTTAAGCGCGGTGAAGAGCAGGGGCGCCGTCTCGCCGGAAATGCGGGCGATCGCCAGCAATATGCCGGTGACGATGCCGGAAAGCGCCGCGCGATAGGCGACCGAACGGATCACCACCCAGCGCGGCGCGCCGATGGCGGTGCCGGCTTCGCGCAAGGCGTTGGGCACCAGGTTGAGCATGTCCTCGGTGGTGCGCACCACGACGGGGATCACAAGGATGGACAGCGCGACCGCGCCGGCGATCGCCGAGAAATGGCCCATCGGCCGCACCATCAGCTCATAGACGAACAGGCCGACGATGATGGACGGCGCCGACAGCAGAATGTCGTTGATGAAACGCACCACCGTGGTGAGCCGCGAGAAGCGCCCGTACTCCGCCATATAGGTCCCGGCGAGCACACCGATCGGCGTGCCGACGACGATGCCGATGATGGTCATGATGATGCTGCCGTAGATGGCGTTGAGCAGGCCGCCGGCATCGCCGGGCGGTGGCGTCATCTCGGTAAAGACCACCAGCGAAACGCCGGACAGGCCTTTGTAGATCAGCGCACCGAGGATCAGCGCCAGCCAGGCAAGGCCGATGCCCGCGGCGATGACGCACAGCGCCATCATCACGCCGTTCTTGCGCTTGCGTCTCTGGTGAAGCGACATGGCTACCGACATCGGTCATGCTCCCGTGCGGCTATCGATGCGCAACAGCATGTAGCGCGCGATGGCGAGGATGATGAAGGTGATGATGAACAGGATCAGGCCGAGCGCCACCAGCGAGGACGTATAAAGCTCGCCGTCCGCCTCGGTGAATTCGTTGGCGATGGTCGCCGAGATCGTCGTGCCTGGCGCAAACAGCGAGGCGCTGATGCGATGCGCGTTGCCGATGACGAAGGTGACGGCCATCGTCTCGCCGAGTGCGCGGCCGAGGCCGAGCATGACGCCGCCCATGATGCCGACGCGCGTGTAGGGGATGACCACGCGCCGCGTCACTTCCCAGGTCGTGCAGCCGATGCCGTAAGCCGATTCCTTGAGCACCGCAGGCACCGTGTCGAACACGTCCTTGGTGATCGAGGTGATGAACGGCAGCACCATGATGGCAAGGATGAGCGACGACGTCAAAAGGCCGATGCCGTAGGGCGGGCCGGCAAACAGGCTGGAGAGCCCCGGTATGCCGTGAAAAATGTCGATGATGAAGGGCTGCACCGTCGTCTGCAGGAACGGCGCGAACACGAACAGGCCCCAGATGCCGTAGATGATCGAGGGAATGCCGGCGAGCAGCTCGACTGCGATTCCGATCGGACGCCTGAGCGGGCGCGGGCAAAGCTCGGTCAGGAAGACGGCGATGCCGATGCCGATCGGTACGGCAATGATGATGGCGATCGCCGACGTGACGATGGTGCCGTAGATTGGCGCAAGGGCGCCGAAATTTTCGGTGACCGGGTTCCACGCCTCCGTAGTCAGAAAGGATACGCCGAACTTCGACAGCGCTTCCCATGAGCCGGCAAACAATGAAATCGCGACGCCGCCGAGGATAACCAGGACGAGGATCGCGGCAAGACGCGTGGCCGTCCGGAAGATCGTGTCGGTCAGCGCAAAGCGCCGCACCGTCGCTTCTCTGGTCCGCATGGCAGACGATGTCACGGCTTCGGAAACGGCACTCATCGAGCCCCTCGCATTTCAAAAGGTAGACAGGAGGGCGCCGGAAGCGCCCTCCTCGATTCCGGTAATTACATCCCCGAGTAGAGCGGCTTGCCGTTGCTGTCGACGATGTCCTTGCCCCACATTTCCTCGACGCTCTTCACGACCTTGTCGGGCATCGGAACGTAGTCGAGCTCGGCGGCCATCTTGTCGCCCTTGGCATAAGACCAGGCGAAGAACTTGAGCGCTTCGGTCGTGGCCGCCGCGTCGTCGGGCTTCTGGTAGACCAGGATCCAGGTCGCTGCTGTCATCGGCCATGACTCCGCGCCCGGCTGGTTGGCGAGGATGACGCCATAGCCCGGCTGCGAGCTCCAGTCGGCGTTGGCCGCGGCGGCCGAGAACGCCTTCCCGGTCGGCGCGACCTTCTTGCCGTCCTTGTTGACCATGTCGGCATAGGTGAGCTTGTTCTGCTTGGCATAGGCGTATTCGACATAGCCGATGGCACCGCCGGTCTGCGAGACGTTGTTGGCAACGCCTTCATTGCCCTTGGCGCCGATGCCCACCGGCCACTCAACTGCCTTGTCGACACCGACCTTTGCCTTCCAGTCGGCGCTCACGTCGCCGAGATAGTATGTGAAGTTGAACGTGGTGCCCGAGCCGTCGGAACGGTGGACGACCGCAATCGCCTGGTCGGGCAGCTTGATCTTGGGGTTGAGCTTCTTGATCGCCGCGTCGTTCCAGTTGGTGATCTTGCCCATGAAGATGTCGGCCAGCGTCGGGCCATCCAGAACCAACTCGCCCGGCTTGACGCCTTCGAGGTTGACGACTGGAACGATGCCGCCCATCACCATCGGGAACTGTGCAAGGCCGGTCGACTTGAGATCGTCGCCGCCGAGCGGCGCATCGGAAGCGCCGAAGGTCACGGTCTTGGCTTTGATCTGCTTGATGCCGCCGCCGGAACCGATCGACTGATAGTTGAGGCCGATGCCGGTTTCCTTTTTGTAGGCGTCGGCCCACTTGGCATAGATCGGATAGGGGAAGGTGGCGCCGGCACCCGAGATGTCCGCAGCCCAAGCGGCGGACAAGGTGAGCGTGGACGCCGTAGCCATTGCAATCGCAACGGCCGCCGAGCGGATGAAATGTCTCATGTGGCCTGCTCCTGTTCGGAATATGGTCTCTTGGCACCGCCTTCTGACGGCGCCCGGTGAGCGCAATAGCCCTCGATTATTACAGTTGGATGACAGTTTCGTGTCAGCCGCGTAACGACTGATTGGACGAATTTAAGAGGAGTTCCGGCTCGCTTCGCGGACCAGTCGGAGTTTGCCGCCGGAATCAGTAACTTGTCTGACCTTTGAAACAAAAATTATCCCGGCGGCCTAAATATCGGCCGCCGGGAAATAAAATCCGGACGAGAGCGCGTTGCCGAATGCCAGAGCGGATCATGGCATAGCCATCGCCGAAAACAGGTCCGTTGGGGTAGAGTCGACGCTGTTCCTTGCCGGCGGTCGCTGCTCCCGCCCGTAACCGAGGGGCGGAATCGACAAGGGCTATTGTCTTGGCTTGGCCTCCGCTTTGGTATGGTGCGATCACACCATACGTCCGCGTCAAGCGATCAGACGGCCCGCTGACGGAAGCGCGCCGGCGGTCGACCGGGTAGAAAAAGTCCAGCCGCCGCGCATTTTTCCTGGATTTGCTTTTAGAGCAGTTCCAGGAAAAGTATGAGCGGTTTTTCGCCCGGAATTGCGTAAAAACAAAGAGTTAGAGCGGTTCGGCGGTTCCGTGAAACGATGAACCGATCTAGCCGGCGCTGCGGCGGACCTCGGCGCCGGGACCGAGCCATCTTTCGAGCTTCTCGAGCAGCGCCTTCGGGCTTATCGGCTTCGGCAGGTAATCATCCATGCCGGCTTCCAGGCAGCGTTCGCGGTCCCCTTTCAGCGCGTGCGCGGTGACGCCGACGATCGGCACATGTGTGCCCGTCTCCCCTTCAAGCTTGCGGATGGCCGCGGTCGCCTCCAGACCGCTCATCTCCGGCATCGACACATCCATGAGGACCATGCGCGGGTTGAGCTTGCCGAAAGCGTCGAGCGCCTTGCGGCCGTTGGCGACGATCTCGAAATGATAACCGGTTTCGCCAAGGATCTGCGTGAACACCAGCTGGTTCACCTCGTTGTCCTCGGCGACGAGTATGTCGAGCCCGCTCTCCACGCCGGCCGGGCGCGGACGGGCCCGCGCCGGTGGTGGCTGCAGCAGCACGCGATCCGACGCCGTCGCTTGTGCCGTCGACGCCGGCGGCGCGCCGGGTGCCGATCCGACGCCGCCGGCCAAAGGCGCGTGGATGGCCGTCGTGCTGTGGCGATGGCGCTGGATGGTGGCGACCAGCGTCTCCAAGAGGATGGAGGAGCGCGCCGGCTTGATGAGCTGCGCATCGATGCCGAGATCGCGGTAGGCGGCGCTGGCGAGCGACTGGTCGACCGAGGTCAGCATGATGATCGGTGTGTGGGCGAGGCCGGCGGTGTTGCGCACGATGCGCGCCATTTCGGCGCCGGTCATGCCCGGCATCTGGTAGTCGAGCACGACGCAATCGACGGCCACGCCGTAGGCGGCGGCGGCAATCAGCACCTTCAGTCCCTCGGCGCCGCTTTCCGCCGCGCAGGAATCGAAGGTCCACGAGGCCATCTGCTCGCTGAGGATCGACCGGTTGACGGCATTGTCGTCGACGATCAGCACGCGCGCGCCGGTCACGTCGACCGGCATGATCCGCTGCCCGCTTTGCGCGGCCCGCGGCAGCGTCACGGTGAACCAGAAGGTCGAGCCCTTGCCCTCGGCGCTGTCGACGCCGATCTCGCCGCCCATCAGCTCGACCAGCCGCGAGGTGATGGCAAGGCCGAGGCCGGTGCCCTCGTGCCGTCTTGTCGAGGAGGTGTCGACCTGGCTGAATTTCTCGAACACCAGCTTCAGCTTGTCCTCGGGAATGCCGATGCCCGTATCGGTGATCGAGATGGTGAGCCTGGTGCCGGCCGGAACCCGCTCGCCGGTGACGTCGACCAGCACGTGGCCCTCGTCGGTGAATTTCACCGCGTTGCCGAGCAGGTTGGTGACGATCTGCCTGAGGCGGCCGACATCGCCGACGAACTGCCCGTCGAGCCCAGGCTGGACGCGGACGATGAGCTCGAGATCCTTCTCCTTGGCGCGCGTCGAAACCAGCGTCGCCACATCCTCGATCGCCTCGGCGAGATTGAAGGGCGCCGGGTCCAGCACGAGCTGGCCGGCGTCGATCTTGGAGAAGTCGAGGATGTCGTTGATGATGGTGAGCAGGGCGTTGCCGGATTTGACGATGATGTCGGTGAACGTCTTTTGCTTCGAATCGAGGTCCGATTTGGCGAGCAGTTCGGCCATGCCGAGCACGCCGTTCATCGGCGTGCGGATTTCGTGGCTCATATTGGCCAGGAACTCCGACTTGGCACGATCGGCGAGCACGGCACGCTGGCGTGCCTCTCTGAGCTCCGCCTCGCGCTGTTTCAGTTCCGTTATGTCCGTGGTCGACCCGATCAGATAGAGCGAGCCGTCGGACGCGATCATCGCGCCCTTGCGCGCGAACTGGTGGCGCACGCTGCCGTCGGGCAGCGTCACCTTCTCCTCGATCTCCTGCGTCTCTCCGGTACGCAGCACCGCGAGGTCGCCCGCCACGAAGGCCTCGCCGTCGGCGCCGAATATCTCGACATCGGTCTTGCCGATCGCCTCTTCCTTGCTGAAGCCGGTGAGGTCGCACCAGCCCTTGTTGACGTAGAATTGCCTCAGATCCGAGCGCTTGGCGTAGATCGACACGGGCACGTTGTCGATGAGGCTGCGGAACACCTCGTTCTCGCGCATGCTTTCCTTGAGCGCTCGCTCGCGCGCCTTGACGTCGGTGATGTCGGTGCTGGAGCCGACCAGATGCACCGACCCGTCGATGGCGACGAGGCGGCTCTTGCGCGTCATCAGCTGCCGCACCGTGCCGTCGCGATGAGTGACGGGTTCCTCCACCTCGCGCCCCTTGCCGGTGGCGACGACCTCGGTGTCGTCGTGGCTATAGCTTTCAGCGTCCTCGGCGCCGAAAAGCTGGCGGTCCGTCTTGCCGATGACGTCTTCCTTGGGAATGCCGGTCAGCGCGCACCAGGCCTTGTTGACGAACTCGATCGAGAGATCCTCGGCCTTGATGAAGGCGGCCACCGGCAGTTCGTCCATCACATGCCGGTAGAGATCGATCTGCTGCATCGAGTCGCGCAGCGCCTTCTCGCGGGTCTTGATGCCGGTGATGTCGACGCGCACGCCGATGAACGTGCCGTCGTCGGTGCGCATGTCGTATACCTGGTACCAGCGCCCGTCGGGATTGAGGCGCTCGTAGGACGAATTGGGCAAACGGTAGCGCCTGAGCATCGCGTCGAGCCAGCGTTCGGTATCGACGCCGTAGAGGCTGTCGATCTCACTGTCGCCGCTCGACCGGAAATAGCCCACGGAATGGCCGAGCGCCAATGCCTCGCGAAAGGTGCGGCCTGGCTGCCAGGCCGGCTTCAGAGCCGGTAGCGTATCCTGCAGCTTGCGATTGGCGAAGACGAACCGGTCGTCGCGGTCATAGATGATGACGCCGGCCGGCAGCGACTCCAGCACGGTTGCGAGGTTCTTGCGCGCATCCTCGGCCTCGGTCTCGCGATGCTTCATGTCGGCGATGTCGACATAGGAGATCAATCGCTTGCCGCCGGCAAGCGGAGCCAAGGAAGCGACCAGCGTGCGGCCGTCATTGCGCGGCAGCTGCCTGGAGCCGGCAACGCCCGCCCGGATTTCCGCCTCGCGCTCGGCGATGTGGCGCTGCCAGGTGGCTTGGTCGGCCCCGTAGGGGTCGGCGTCGCGGCTCGCTTCCATCAGCTCGCGGAAGCCGCAGCCGACCGCGGCGCGAAGCGGATCGATCTGCCAGAAATCATAGAAGGCGCGGTTGATGATCTCCGCCCTGAGATCGGCATTGAGGACGATGACGCCGATCGGCATCGAATCGACCATCAGGCGAAGATTGGTAAGCGCTTCCGAAGCCCCTGCCGCGTGCTGCGTTGCGGCGAATATCTCGTTTCCGACCGCAATCGTCCTTTGAAAATCACGCGCGTCGCCCGCCCCGACCGTCCCGTCCGAATCCGCCATTCCTACCCCCAAGGCCGAACCTCGCCAGTTCGTCGGCGGAATGTGCCCGACAAGCATTAACGATCCGCTAACCTTACCGATTCGCGACCGAACACGCCCGGTGCCGTTAGCGCGTGTCGCCCAAAACCATGCGGCGGCTTCGAGCGACATGCGCGAAACAAAACCAAAGCGCGTCGCCTCACTCCGTTTCAGGGCGACGCACCTCGGTAGGACGCTGGTCCCATGCCTGATGCGGTAATCCGTCCATTGGCGGACCCACCGCTGCCGGGCTATAAAATCGGTGGGGGTATTGCTGATGCTTGGTCGAATGCTGACTTTTGTTCTCTGCCCGGCGCTGCTGGCGGCAAGCGGTTGCACGCGCAGCGACGACGGCACGGTTATCATTCCAAGCCGGATGGACGTCAGGCGCATTTGGGACAAGGCCCCGCCAGGAACAACCGCCACGCGGCAGATTGCGTCCGACGTATTTCCTCTGCCGCCGAGCGCGCCGGCCAGCCCGTCCAGCCGAAGGCATCTCAGGCCGGCTTCGACAAGGCCGTCCTTTCAGCCGGACTCGCCCGATGCGCCCTCCCAGCCGGAGAAGGCGCTCGCATGCAGGAATGTCAGCGGGCCCGGCAAGCGCTATCGTGTCGTCTGCGACTAGATCCCACTTTCGCTCTTTTGAAGCCGACTTTAGGGCCTGATGTAGATCCCTTGTCCGACTGGTGCGCAGCCCCGCCTGCCGTACAATAGAAACATCGCTTTCCATCTCAGTTTGAGCGGTCCCGCGCCTTCGGCCGGCTCGAATGCGACCGCGATCACAGACTGCTGATGAAACTTTCGGCTAGCATTTGACGTTATCGGCGCAACGCAAGGGAGACTGAAGATGTCTGTTCACTTCACCGTCTCTGGCCTGACCAGGAACCTGATCCATTCGCTCGGACTGGATCATGAGCGGGCGCCGAGGCATCTGACGCCTGAGCAAAATCTGCTGCTGGAATGCTATCTGGCCGGGCAAATTCCGGAATCGGCGTGGAGCGACTATGTCTTCGAAATGCCCGAACTGGAAAAGCACGCGAACGCCCGCCGCCGGCCGGCCGCAATGTGATGCGGCTCGCGCGTGGAGCGATCCCATAGAGCATAGCGGTTTTCGGTTAATGCATGTCGCCCAAAAGTGCGCGCCGGTTTTGGGAGAACGACATGCACCAAAACGAAGACTTAAAGCGCGTCACCTGAATTCGGTTCATTGCGACGCGCTTTAGGAACTAAGCAAGGTAATTTGGGCAGCTCCGGCAATTCTATTGCTGAACCGCTTTGGCGTTATTCTTCGGCGAATTGAACTGCATCGTAAAGACTTTTCCCGGAATCCCTTTCGCGAGCGCGGGCGAGAAGCTGAGCGGCAGGCAATTGCGCAAGGCGGCGGTCGCCGCGTCGACATAAGCCTGACGCGCCTTGTCATCACCGTTGACCTTGATGGCCGTCGGCTTCGGCGGGCCGATCAGCGTGCCGTCGCGCTTGAAGCTGAAGCTCAGGGTGACCGTGGCATTTCCGGAATCTGCGGGCGGTGTCCAGCAGGCCTGCAGGGCGTCGCCGACCTCGTTCATGGTGTTGAGCGACGCGGCATCGGCCGAAAAAGACATCGCTACCATCGTCCCAATGATGGCCGCAAATCTTGCTGTGTTCCTCATCGCGCGTCCTCGCCATTTTAGCCCGCTCGCCTGACGCATGGTACGATCAACGGGCCGGATGACAATAGGATTTCAATCGACCGGCGCCAGTGGATTCGTGTTGGCGCGATGCCGACCGGCCGCCGGAAAAGGCAAAAGGCCGGCATTGAGCCGACCTTTCCTTCGCCTCGCCATCGCGCCAGTACATCCGTGGTCGCGGCGAGAACTGGGACACTAGACAGGGCTTTGGTTAACGAATTCCTAATCTCGCCTGTAACCTACGCCACGGCCTTTGATTTCACATGGGCAATATAGCCGCGCACGTCGCCAGCCGGCTCCGCATAGGCCTTGCCGAGCTTCTTCTCGATCGCGGCCATATAGTCCTTCGCCCATTTGGGTAGCGCGTAGTCGATGACGGCCAGGAACTCGAGCGTCGCCGCCAGGCGGATGTCGGCGATCGACGGATTGTTGCCGCCGATGAACGGCTTGCCGTCCCTGAAGAAGCTGTGAAACACCTCCAGCGGCTCGGCGATCGCTGCGGCGGCCGCCTTCTGCGCCTCCGATTTCTTGTCGGGATGGGCGTCGCTATGGCCGACCTCGCCGGCATACTGCGGAAAGCCGAGCGCCGGATAGGTGGCTCTAGCCACATAGGGATAGAGCGTACCGACCAGATAGAACATTGCGCTGTCGATCATCGCGCGCTTGGCCGGCGCTTTCGGATAGAATTTCTCCAGCCCGTGCTTGTTGGCGAGATACTGCATGATGGCGCAGCTTTCCCAAAGCACGCCGCGCGGCAGCCCCTTGTCCTCGATCATCGGCGTCAGGTGCGCCGGATTGCGCGCCAGGAATTCGGGCGCGCGTGTCTGGCCCCAAGCGTCGGTCTCGGCATGATCGAGCCCGGCAGCGCGCGCGAAAACCCGGACCGTCATGTTGTTGACGCTCGGCCGCAGCATGCTGAGCTTCACCGCGGGTTTCTTGGCCGGCTTCGCCTTGGCTTTGGGCGCTGCCTTGGCTGTCGCTTTGGGCGCGGCCCTGGCCGTCGCTTTGGGCGCGGCCCTGGCCGTCGCTTTGGGCGCGGCCCTGGCCGTCGCCTTCGCCGAGGGCTTGGCTGCCTTGTTCGACACCTTGGCGGCGGTTGTTGCCTTTGCCTTCACCGCGGCCTTCTTCGTTCCCTTTGTGGATGCCTTTGCCATCTTGGTCCTCCCTCTGACCTGTTCAGTATGGATTCTTCGCCGCCCGGTCCTCGGACAATGTCTCGCGCGACCGCTCGATCAGCGCCTGGATGGCGTCGGCAAGGTGCACCTCGGCGATATTGTAGTCGCCGCGCGCGACGCGGATCTTGTGCGCCGCCATCAGCACGTCGGCATGGCTGAAACCGGCTGGCGGCTCGAAGCGGTAGGAGGCAAGCTCGATCAGCAGGCCGAGCGGATCCTCGAAATAGATCGAATCCATGAAGCCGCGATCCTTGACGCCGCTGTGCTTGATGCCGCGCTCGTCGAGCCGGGCGACCGCTTGCAGGAAGGTCACCCGCGACACCGAGAAGGCGATGTGGTGAACGCAGCCGATATCGGTCGGCGTGCGCCGCTTCACCGGGCTGCGGCTCTCGTCGGTGAAGACGGTGATCAGCCGGCCATCGCCCGGATCGAAATAGAGATGGCTTTCGCTCGCCTTGTCGAGATTGGGCTGTTCGAAGATGAAGGGCATGCCGAGCACGCCTTCCCAGAAATCGATCGAGGTTCGACGATCGGCGCCGACCAGCGTGATGTGATGGACGCCTTGCGATTGCAGTTTTTGCATTGGTTCCTCCCGGCCCCGCCGCGCCTTGCCGCCGGACGCGTTCCAGATGCCCGGCTGCGCTTGCATCGGCGCGCGGCATTAGGTCGCCGCCCCGGCTTCGCGCCCCCTGCATCCGCTTCTGCATCGCGATGGATCGCGGCTGGAGCTTGATGAACGAATGCTAATTCAATCCGCGGCGTTGCGCCACTCATCCGGCAAGCTGCGGACGCCATGCGTATCGGCTTGGCCAATCTTAAAGCATGTCTCCCGAAAGTGGGAACCGGTTTCGGGACAAGGACATGCGCAAAATCAAAAGCCTAAAGCGTACGGAGCGAATCCGAAGGATCGCGACGCGCTTTAAGGTGCGGCAGCACGCGGGTCGCTGAGTTCCCAAGCGGCCGGTTTGGCGACGACAGTTTCAAAGGGCCTCGTTGACGCTTGCCGCGCCTGCTTCGGATGACGGGCATCCGCGACCCTTGATGAAAATCACATAGTCTTCATCGGCACGTCGGGACCGGCATGTCCCCCATCGGCAGTGATCTTCAGCCTGGAGAGGTAGTGCTCCCATCCCTTTCGATGGCTGTCACGCTCCTCGGCGTTCGGCAGTCCGCTGTGCGTTAAACGGATCAATGTCCCCGCATCCCTCGCGATCAGGTCGATCTCGACATGACTGGAGCCGGGCGGCACGGTCGCGTTGTCATCCCAGCCAAAACTGTAGGCAAGACGGTGGACCGGGATCACCTCGGTGAACTCACCGCGCGCCATATGGCGACCACCGACATTGACGAGGAACAGACCGCCCGGCGTTGCATCCAAATTCGCTTCGGTCCCGATCCATCGCACGATCTGTTCCGGATCGGTCAAAAGCGCGAACACGGTCGCTTGTGGCGCCGCGACCTCAATCTCTGTGTAAACCGATTCCGCCATCGCTCGCTCCAGGTCACATCCGCCCAGGTCACATCCGCATCGAAATGCCGTGCATGATTGAAGCGAATGTGGGGAGTTGCAAGAAAATGTTCGAGGCGTAAGCATGAGCCGGTACCGAGTGACCCTCTACCGATGCTTCTCGCAAGCTCGCTTTCATTCCTTCTGGACGATGCCGCGCATATTGGCGATGGTGGGCGACTTCTATTGCAGCTCTCGACGCATTTGATCGAAGACGGCTTGCCGATCATTGCCGGCGCGCTGGCGCAGGATGCTCCCGACCCGATCATTTCACGCCGCATCTGGCTCTGGCGAGCGCCTGGCGGTGAAGTGGTCGAGGCTTTGGGGATAGGCGCCGACCGCCAGAATGCCGATCCCCGGCTCGTGCTGCGCGAGTGGCTTGGCACGACGCAAGCGATCGTGTTCGGCGAGGGAGCGGTCGGTGTCGCCCCGACTTTGGTATGGGCGTTCGATCATACTCCGGATGAAGCGCAGTCGGAGCTGCTGCGGCAAATCTCCCGGTTTGCTGCGGCTCCGATGACCGCACTCGCGGAACGGTCTGCGAAACGAGCATTGCTCGAAGCATATTTGGGAAAGCGCAGCGCAGCGCATGTGCTCAACGGTCGTTCTCGTCGAGTAAAGGGAGAGACGATACGGGCTGCGCTTCTGTGCGCGGACCTTCGAGGTTTCACCGATCTATCCGAAGTTCACGATGCAGGCGAGATCGTATCGATACTTGATGCCTGGTTCGATTGCGTCGCCGGCGCAGTGCATGCATTTGGCGGCGAGGTTCTCAAGTTTATCGGTGATGGCGTCCTCGCGATTTTCCCGATTGGCGAGCGCGATGCGAGGGCCGCATGTGACGCGGCGGTACGCGCCGTGAAGGCCACGCGCGCCGGGATAGATCATCTCAACCAAACTCGGCGCCGCAACGGCAGCCCTGAGTTCGCATACGGCATTGGCCTGCATGTCGGCGAGATGCTTTGGGGGAACATCGGCACTGCCGGCAGGTTGGACTTCACCGCGATCGGCAAGGCTGTAAACCTTGTCAGCCGCATCGAAGGGCTGTGCAAGCCGTTAGGGCGGACGGTGCTTGCGTCGACGGCGTTCGAGACGGAAACGACCGAGCCGATGATCGCCATGGGCAGTCATCCGCTCAGAGGAATAGCAGGCGCGCAAACACTTTTCGGCTTGCCGGAATAGATCGAATGATTGAGCCGTAGAGCCCGTCTCGTCGCATGGCCCGCAAGCCCCGAACGGATCGGCCAGCTCGCGCGGTCGAGCGTCAGGTTCCTGAGCGCCAAGAGCGGCGCCGGAATTGTCGATGCCTTCGCCGAGTTCGCCGAAACGATGCCTCGTCGGCAGCTCAAGCCCGGACCGACTTCCGTCAAAGCAACCGCTTTTTTGGCCGACGGCTCCCCTCGCGGAACCGCTGTGGCGGTCCGCCCGTTTACGGCTCATGGCCCTGGCCGACGATATCCAGATGGCGGAACGGCACGTTCTGCAAGCCGAGCAGCACATCAAACGCCAGCGCGCGCGTATCGCTGCGCTGAAGCGCCGCCGGTTGCCGCGCGGCAAGGCGTCCAACTTTCTGCAGCTGCTCGAAGATGCCCAATCGATGCACCTCCAGCACCTGTCGCGGTTGTTGGAGCAGGCATCCCGTGAAAAGACCCAAGCCGGCATTTAGACCTGGACGCAGGTTTCAGCGCCGGCAGCCTGGCGAAGTCCTGTCTGAGAGATGGTACGCCCAAGGGGAATCGAACCCCTGTTACCGCCGTGAGAGGGCGGTGTCCTGACCGCTAGACGATGGGCGCGCTCAAGAACCGGCTACATAGGATGAAGGCCGCGAAAAAGCAACTGGGGTTTCGGACTGTTCGCAGACTTTGCCAGAGGACCGTGGTCAACCGGGCCGTTTTGGCTCGATCAGGTCCCAGAGATTGCCGTAGAGATCGGCAAACACCGCCACCGTCCCATAGGCCTCATGGCGCGGCGCCTCGCGGAACTCGACGCCCTTGGCAAGCATCGCCTGATGGTCGCGCGCGAAGTTGTCCGTTTCCAGGAAGAGAAACACCCGGCCACCGGTCTGGTCGCCGATACGGATCGCCTGCGCCTCGCCGGAAGCCTCCGCCAGGAGCAGCCGCGCACCCTGCCCGTTTGCCGGCGCGACCGTCACCCAGCGCTTGCCGCCGCCGAGGTCGACGTCGTCCGTCAGCACGAAGCCGAGCCGCTCGACATACCAGGCGATCGCCTCGTCGTAATTTTCGACGACGAGCGCCACCGTCGCGACGCTGCGGTTATCGGCAAAGCCGCTCATTGTTGCGGGCTCATTTGTTACGGATTGGGAACTGGCCGATCATGCGGCGCTCGGCTATGTCGTAGACGAAGATGGAGCGGCTGCCGTCGGCAAGCTCGGCATCGATCGACAGGCGATTGCCGGACAGCGCCTGGCTGACCACCTTGGCGCCGACCGGCAGCACGATGTCGCCGCTGAGCGGCGCGCCGGCCGGAGCCTGGACATCGCCGGCAGGCGTCGATCCAACAATCGGCGCATTGCGGGCTTTGTAGACAAGGGCCCCGATCACCACCATAAGGGCGAGGAACAGAAGGCCGAGATTGACGACCATGAAGCGGATAAGCTTCCTCCGCACCTTTTCCGCCGCAGGGTCGAGCGGCTTTTCCTCATCTTCATCGGCGATCGGCCGGGCCAT
Source organism: Mesorhizobium sp. WSM4884 (assembly GCF_029625675.1). NCBI lineage: Bacteria > Pseudomonadati > Pseudomonadota > Alphaproteobacteria > Hyphomicrobiales > Phyllobacteriaceae > Mesorhizobium > Mesorhizobium sp. WSM4884. The sequence continues at coordinate 130,178 of NZ_JARTVO010000013.1, read as the reverse complement.
GGCTAAACAATCCGCAACGGGTTTCGATGAGCGCTCATAACGAAGAGACCCCGATTTTGATAGGGCCCCGATTTTGACACCGGATGAATTGCCGGGCGATGAGTTGGACGCAGCGGTGGAGCTGGATGCCGGCGCCGATGCCGCTGGCCAGCGCCTCGACCAATGGCTTGCCGCCCGGCTCGGTCCGGAAATCTCGCGCAGCCGCGTGCAAGCCCTGATCCGGCAGGGCGCGGTCTCGATCGCCGGCAAGCCGGTCGGGGAGGTCAGGCGCAAGATGGCGACGGGCGAGCGCGTCTTAATCACCATGCCGGAGCCGGAGCCGGCCGAGCCGCAAGGCGAGGACATTCCTCTCGACATCCTTTACGAGGACGACGAGCTGATCGTCGTCAACAAGCCTGCCGGACTGGTCGTTCATCCCGGCGCCGGCAACTGGACCGGCACGTTGGTCAACGCGCTGATCCATCACTGCGGCGACAGTCTCTCCGGCATCGGCGGCGTCAAACGGCCGGGCATCGTCCATCGGCTCGACAAGGAGACCAGCGGCGTCATGGTGGTGGCCAAGACCGACCGCGCCCACAGGGCGCTGTCGGAAGCCTTTGCCGACCACGGTCGCACCGGCGATCTCGAACGCGCCTATCTGGCGCTGGTCTGGGGCATTCCGCAGCGGCCGACCGGCACCGTCGACGCGCCGCTCGGCCGCGCCGCCGATCGCGTCCGCCGCGCGGTGGTCCCCCAAGGCCGAGACGATGCCCGGCATGCCGTCACCCATTTCACCGTCGTCGAGCGTTTCGGCGAGGGGCAGAAGGAATTCACCACCGCAAGCCTGGTCGAATGCCGGCTCGAAACCGGCCGCACGCACCAGATCCGGGTCCACATGGCGCATATCGGCCACCCCGTGATCGGCGATCCCGACTACGGCCAGGCCTTCCGCACCAAGGCCAACCGGCTGCCGGAACCGCTGAAAAGCGAGGTCAAGGCATTTTCCCGGCAGGCGCTGCACGCCTGGCTCCTTGAATTCCGACACCCGACCACCCATCTAACGATGAGGTTCGAGGCGCCGATGCCGAGGGACATGGAGGAACTCGTGGGGCTTTCGCAAGTTCTGAACCGCCATTAAGACGCTTCAAACCAGCCATCAAAAACCTGACTGGCGTTGTTCACTTAAGCGTGACACACTGTTTCGTGTTGAACAAATGCCTGTCCTTTCTGGTTTTGTTCCTATATACACCAGTTGCCGCGGATGAGCCGATTGGCATTCGCGTCACATGCCCGCCGCGTCAAGGGGGCATCACTCCAATAGAGAGGGGGCGCAATCATGGCCCAGTCACTACCCAGTATCGTTTCCGGTGAAGGCGGTCTCGCCCGTTACCTGGAAGAAATCCGTCGCTTTCCGATGCTTCAGCCGCAGGAAGAGTACATGCTCGCCAAGCGTTATGTCGAGCATCAGGACACTTCCGCCGCGCATAAGCTCGTCACCAGCCATTTGCGGCTCGTCGCCAAGATCGCCATGGGCTATCGCGGCTACGGCCTGCCGATCGGCGAGGTGATCTCGGAAGGCAATGTCGGCCTCATGCAGGCCGTGAAGAAATTCGAACCGGAGCGCGGCTTCCGCCTCGCCACCTACGCCATGTGGTGGATCAAGGCCTCGATCCAGGAATACATCCTGCGTTCGTGGAGCCTGGTCAAAATGGGCACCACCGCCAATCAGAAGCGCCTGTTCTTCAACCTGCGCAAGGTGAAGGGCAGAATCCAGGCGCTCGACGACGGTGATTTGAAGCCCGACCAGATCGCCGAGATCGCCACCCGCCTCAACGTTTCCGAGGCTGAGGTAGTGTCGATGAACCGCCGCCTGTCGGGTGACGCCTCGCTCAACGCTCCGATCCGGGCGAGCGAGGGTGAATCCGGCGAATGGCAGGACTGGCTGGTCGACGACCACGAAAGCCAGGAAGAGATGCTGATCGAGCAGGACGAGCTGGAAAGCCGGCGCGCCATGCTGTCGGGCGCCCTGTCGGTGCTCAACGATCGCGAGCGGCGCATCTTCGAGGCGCGCCGTCTGGCCGAAGAGCCGCTGACGCTGGAAGAGCTGTCGGCGGAGTTCGACATCAGCCGCGAGCGCGTGCGCCAGATCGAGGTGCGCGCCTTCGAGAAGGTGCAGGACGCGGTCAAGGCCGCCGCCAAGCGCCAGAGCCAGGCGCTGCGCACCATCGAAGCGCAGCCGGCGGCGTAAACCTCAAGGCATTTCGCGAAACAAAACGGGGCGCCAGCATCTAGCGCCGCCGTTTCTATATGCACTGCAACGCCTACAATTGGCGAAAGCCGCGGCGCGCCCCCTTTCTCCCCGTCACTATACGGGGAGAAGGAAGTCTCACGCAGTAGGCTGCTTGGTCTTCCTCAGATACGGCAGCACCGTCTCGTAGGCGCCGAAGCGCTTGATCGCGTCCTCGTTGGAGACGGCGGCGGTGATGATGACATCCTCGCCCTGCTTCCAATTCGCCGGCGTCGCCACCTGGTGCTTGGCCGTCAACTGGATGGAGTCGATGACACGCAGGATCTCGTCGAAGTTACGCCCCGTGGTCATCGGATAGGTCAGCACCAGCTTGATCTTCTTGTCCGGGCCGATGACGTAGACCGAACGCACGGTGGCGTTGTCGGCCGGTGTGCGCCCTTCCGAGGTCTCGCCGGCGCCGGCCGGCAGCATCTCGTAAAGCTTGGCAACCTTGAGGTCCTTGTCGCCGATCAGCGGATAGTTCACCGTCTGGCCGGTGGCGGTCTTGATGTCGGCATGCCACTTCTCATGGCTCGATACCGGATCGACCGAAATGCCGATGATCTTGACGTTGCGCTCTTTGAAGTCGCCTTCCAGCCCTGCCATCGTGCCGAGCTCGGTCGTGCAGACAGGCGTGAAGTCTTTCGGATGGCTGAAAAGCACCGCCCAGCCGTCACCAATCCACTGATGGAAATTGATCGTCCCTTGCGTGGTCTCGGCCGTGAAGTCCGGCGCGATATCGTTGATACGAAGGCTCATGACGTGCTCCCTCTGCCCTGTGACGTGTCGCCGCCATGGGCCAACCCCATCGGCGTGGCTCAGCCTTCTATACCGCCGCACGGTCCGGTTCAAAAGGCTTGTGTCTGCAAGCGTGATCGAGAGAGCGGAAAAATTTCGTCTTTTCCTGGAAAAGACAGCAGGAATTTCCGCGGCGGATATCGGGTCCCTGTGGGAGGCTTAATGCATGTCGCCCAAAAGTGCGCAGCGGTTTTGGGAGAACGACATGCATCAAAACAAAGACTTAAAACGCGTCGCCTGAATCCTTTTCAGCGACGCGCTTTAAGCCTTCTTCACCGCCAGCGTCGTCGCCAGATCTTCCATGCGCTGCGCCAGTGCCGCGAGCGCGGTGGTCAGCACGCTGTCGCTCTTGTCGGCCTTGGTCAGCGCCTCGTCGCGCGTCTTGCGCAGCGTCAGCACCTCGCTTTCCATGCCCTTGACGCGCTTGGAGAGTTCCGAGAGCTCGTCCATGACCATGATGCCGGCCATGACGGTCAGCCGCTGGTCGCCGATCTCGCCGAAGGAATCCTTCAGATGCATGACATAACGGTCGAAGCGCTCGGCGAGGTCGATCAGATGCTCTTCCTGGCCCTCGTCGCAAGCCATCCGATACTGCTTGCCGTCGATGGAAACCGTGACCTGTGCCATTGGCGTACCCGTCGAGCCCTACCTGTCCAACACGGCGCGGATGGTTTCCATGGCGGTCACCAGCCGGCGCGACACTTCCTTGTTGGCGTCTTCCAGCCGTTCGGCGCGGGCCTCGGAATTGTCGAGCTCCTGCGCCAGCCGCGAGCGGTCGGCGTTCATGCGCTGCACCTCGGCCTCGGCTTCCGTATAGTCGCGCTCATGCTCGAGCCGCGCCGCCACGGCGTTTTCCAGCCCTTCCATGGCCTTGCCGAGCCTAGCGATGACTTCTTTGAGGGTCGCTTCCCCGGTCATGGCTTCGTCCTATGCCCTGCCCGTCACCGAATCGCTCGCGTTCAGAACGCGTTATCTCGGAAAGATTAGGCGCCGGGTGAAGCGCGCGTCAATAAAGCTCTCGCGACTGTCCCCCGCTAACGCTAATGTAGCGTGCGCGGCCCATCACAAGCCCCGGCAAAACTCGACCGATTTGTTGACTAAAAGGCCGCGCCTGCTATGTGTCGCGGCATCCTTTCCAAGGGCTCTCCCAAGGCTCCAACCCCTATTTCCGGAGGAAGCATGACCTCGCGTGAACAACATGATCGGATGGCCAATGCGATCCGTTTCCTTTCCATGGACGCCGTCGAGAAGGCGAATTCCGGCCACCCCGGCCTGCCGATGGGTTGCGCCGACATCGCCACGGTGCTGTTCACCCGCTTCCTGAAATTCGACGCCAAGGCCCCGCATTGGGCCGACCGCGACCGCTTCATCCTGTCGGCCGGCCACGGCTCGATGCTGCTCTACTCGCTCCTCTACCTCACCGGCTACGAGGACATGACGATCGACCAGATCAAGAATTTCCGGCAGCTCGGATCGAGGACCGCGGGTCATCCCGAATACGGCCATGCCGCCGGCATCGAGACCACCACCGGTCCGCTCGGCCAGGGCCTCGCCAATTCGGTCGGCTTCGCGCTTGGCGAGCGCATCATGAACGCCGCCTTCGGCAACGACCTCGTCAATCACTACACCTACGTGCTGGCCGGCGACGGGTGCCTGATGGAAGGCGTTTCCCAGGAAGCCATCGCGCTGGCCGGCCACCTCAAGCTCAACAAGCTCATCGTCTTCTGGGATAACAATAACATCTCGATCGATGGTCCGGTCTCGCTCGCCGACAACACCGACCAGGTCGCTCGCTTCCAGGCTAGCGGCTGGAACGCCAGCCACATCGACGGCACCGATCCGGAAGCGATCGCCTATGCCATCGAAGCCGCCCGCCATTCCGACAAGCCGACAATGATCGCCTGCAAGACGACCATCGGCTTCGGCGCCCCGACCAAGGCCGGCACCAACAAGGCGCATGGTTCGCCGCTCGGCGCCGAGGAAATCGCCGGCGCCCGCAAATTCTTCAATTGGGAGTCGCCGCCCTTCGAGATACCGGCCGACATCCTCGACGCCTGGCGCGCGGTCGGCGCCAGCGGCGCTAAGGCGCGCGCTGATTGGGACGGCCGCCTTGCCAAGGCCGACGCCAAGCTGCAGGGCGAATTCGAGCGCCGCCTCGGCGGCAAGCTGCCGGGAAATTTCGACTCCGTCATCGCCGACTACAAGAGGAAGCTCTCGGCCGACAAGCCGAAGGTCGCCACCCGCAAGTCTTCGGAAATGGCGCTGGAAGTGATCAACGGCGCGGTTCCCGAAACCATCGGCGGCTCGGCCGACCTCACCGGCTCCAACAACACCAAGACCAGCCAGACCAAGAACATCACGTCGGACGATTACGGCCAGCGCTATATCCATTACGGCATCCGCGAGCACGGCATGGCGGCGGCGATCAATGGCTTGACGCTGCATGGCGGGCTTATCGCCTATGGCGGCACCTTCCTGTGCTTCTCCGACTATGCGCGCCCCTCGATGCGCCTTGCCTCGCTGATGGGCATCCGCTCGATCTTCGTCATGACGCATGACTCGATCGGCCTCGGCGAGGATGGCCCCACCCACCAGCCGGTCGAACATCTGGCGGCGCTGCGCGCCATCCCGAACCACAACGTGTTCCGCCCGGCGGACGCTGTCGAGACGGCGGAATGCTGGCAATTGGCGCTGAAATCCGAAAAGACGCCGTCGACGCTGGCGCTGACCCGTCAGAACCTGCCGACCGTTCGCACCGAATTCAGCGAAGAGAACCTCTGCGCCTCCGGGGCCTATGAGCTCGCCGCGGCAAACGGCGAAGCGGCGGTGACGATCTTCGCCACGGGCTCGGAGGTAGAGGTTGCCCTCGGCGCCCGCGAGCTGCTCGAAAAACATGGTCACCCGACCCGCGTCGTCTCGGTGCCCTGCTTCGAGCTGTTCGACCGGCAAAGCGAGGACTACCGCAAGAAGACCATCGGCAATGCCAAGGTGAAAGTCGCCATCGAGGCCGGTATCCGCCAAGGCTGGGACCACCTGATCGGCACCGACGGCATCTTCGTCGGCATGACCGGCTTCGGGGCCTCCGGCTCGATCGAACAGCTCTACCCGCATTTCGGCATCACCGCCGAGGCCGCGGCAAAGGCTGTGGAAACGCGCCTGCACGGCAAGTGAGCCATCGCATGTCGCTCAAAAGCGCACAGCGGTTTTGAGCGACATATAGAAGCAGGAAGACCCCAGTCCGCGAAATCATTCAACGGGTTGCGCCGGCTGGACCAGCCTAATCGATTTAAACCTGAACTTCTGTGGCTGGATTCTTTGCCCGCCCGCCGTTATGAAGCTGCGGACTCCATCTGCCTTCCAGCCCTAGGGAGAGAAAAATGACCGTCAGAGTTGCCATCAACGGATTTGGCCGCATCGGCCGCAACGTCCTGCGCGCGATCCACGAGTCCGGCCGCAAGGACATCGACGTGGTCGCCGTCAACGACCTCGGCCCGGTCGAGACCAACGCGCATCTGCTCCGCTATGACAGCGTGCATGGCCGCTTCCCGCATGAAGTGACGGTCGACGGCGACCAGATCTCCGTCGGCAAGGAGAAGTTCAAGGTCACCGCCATCAAGGATCCGACCCAGCTGCCCTGGAAGGAGCTCGGCATCGACATCGCGCTCGAATGCACCGGCATCTTCACTGCCCGCGACAAGGCGGCCGCGCATCTGGCCGCCGGCGCCAAGCGCGTCATCGTCTCGGCCCCGTCCGACGGCGCCGATCTCACGGTTGTCTACGGCATCAACCATGACAAGCTGACCAAGGACCACGTCGTCATCTCGAACGCGTCCTGCACCACCAACTGCTTGGCGCCGCTGGCCGCCGTGCTGCACGAGACCGTCGGCATCGAGAAGGGCATGATGACGACGATCCACTCCTATACCGGCGACCAGCCGACGCTGGACACCATGCACAAGGACCTCTATCGCGCCCGCGCGGCGGCGCTGTCGCAGATTCCGACCTCGACGGGTGCCGCCAAGGCGATCGGCCTGGTGCTGCCCGACCTCAAGGGCAAGCTCGACGGCATTTCGATCCGCGTGCCGACCCCGAACGTCTCGGTCGTCGACTTCAAGTTCATCGCCAAGCGCTCGACCACCCCGCAGGAGATCAACGAGGCGCTCATCGCCGCCTCCAAGGGCAAGCTGAAAGGCATCCTTTCGGTCACCCATCACCCGAATGTCTCGATCGACTTCAACCATGATCCGCACTCCTCGATCGCGGCGCTCGACCAGACCAAGGTCATGGACGGCAACTTCGTCTCGGTGCTGTCCTGGTACGACAACGAATGGGGCTTTTCCAACCGCATGGGCGACACCGCCGTCGCCTTCGGCAAGACCATCGCCTGATCGCAGGCTTCCTTTGATCGTGTGAAACGCCCGGCTTCGGCCGGGCGTTTTTCGTTCGACATCAGCGGCATGGGGCAAAAAACCACGCTGCCGCCTTGCACTGGTCATGTCTTCGCCCCACTCTGCCGTAAAGCGGGAGGGACGCGGATTTGAGGGGCAACGGCGGATGGAGCATGCGATCTATCTCGTGACGCTGGTCGGCACAGCGCTTGTTGTCGCCGCCGCCTTTTCGAGCCTGATCGCCTTCCGCTTCGGCGCACCTCTGCTGCTCCTTTTCCTTTGCATCGGCCTCGTCACCGGTGTCGATGGCCTCGGCATCGAATTCGACAATGCGCGGCTGGCTTATTTTGCCGGCTCACTTGCGCTGGCGATCATTCTGTTCGATTCCGGTTTCGGCACGCCGCTCAACGCCTTGCGCCAGGCAGCCGGACCGGCGCTGTCGCTAGCCACCGTCGGCGTCATTCTGACCACGGGCATTTTCAGCGTCGCCGCCTTTTATCTGCTGAACCTCAGCTGGCTTGAATCCTCGCTGCTCGGCGCCGCCGTCGCCTCGACCGACGCGGCGGCGGTGTTCTTCCTGCTGCGTGCCGGCGAGATCCATCTGCGCGAGCGCGTTCGTTCGACGCTCGAGGTCGAATCCGGCACCAACGACCCGATCGCCATTTTCCTGACCATCACTTTGGTCGGGATCATCGCCGCGCATGCCAACCCGGAGGCGAACGTTCTCGCCACCAATTTGGCGATCGGCTTCCTCATCAATATGGGACTTGGCGCCGTCATCGGCGTGCTCGGCGGCCTTGGCATCGTTCGCCTTGTCGAGCGGCTGAACCTCGACCACGGCCTGCTGCCGATCTTCGTGCTGACGCTTTCGCTGATGGTGTTCGCGGCCGCCGGCGCCGTCGGCGGCTCGGGTTTCCTGGCCGTCTATCTCGCAGGCCTCGTCGCCGGCAATTCAGACATCCGCGCAGTCACCATCCTCAAGCGCTTCCAGGACGGCATGTCGTGGCTGGCGCAAATCATCATGTTCCTGATCCTCGGCCTGTTTGCCACGCCTTCGCAATTTCCGGCGATCCTGGCGCCGGCGGTCATGCTCGGCCTGTTCCTGATCTTCGTGGCCCGGCCTTTAGCCGTCTGGCTCTGCCTGATCCCGTTCCGCCTGCCGCGTCCCGAGGTGGCCTTCGTCTCCTGGGTCGGCCTGCGCGGCGCCGTCTCGATCCTGCTTGCCATCACGCCGCTGCTCGGCGGCCTCGCCAACGGCCGGCTGATCTTCAACGTCGCCTTCATCATCGTGCTCGTGTCGCTGGTGGTGCAAGGCTGGACCGTCGGCCCGCTGGCACGCCGCCTGGGCCTCATCGTCCCTGCGCGGCTCGGGCCGCTCGACAAGGTCGAGCTCGAGTTGCCGGGCTCGGCGCATCACGAGCTGCTCGCCTATCGCGTGGCACCGGGCAGTCCGGTGGCGCGCGGCGAGCGCATTCCGCGCTGGGCGAGGCCCTCGCTGGTGCTGCGCGACGGCCGCTCGATGCGTTTCCAGGACATGGGCAGACTGACCGCTGGCGACCAGGTCTACATCTTCGTGCCGGACCGCTATCCGCGCCTGCTCGACAAGCTGTTCGCCAGCCGCGCCGTGGTCGACCCCGAGGATGCCGATTTCTTCGGCGCCTTCGCCGTCGATCCGGCCCGCCCGGCGGGAGAGCTGGAAGCCGCCTACGCGCCAGGCCTCACCGAGGTCGAACAGAAGCTCACGGTCGGAGCGCTGGTCACCGAGCGGCTCGGCGGCCACGCCGAATATGCCGACCGGGTGATGATCGGCCCGATCGAGCTGATCGTGCGCGACGTCGACGAGAAGGGCCGCATCACTGGCCTTGGTCTGTCCTTCGAGCCAACCGCGCCGGTGGCGCGTGTGCCGGTTTTCCTGAGCGCCGGCGAGATCGCCGACCGCGTCGTTGCCTTCTTCCGTAACTGGCGCAAGCCCGCTCAAACGCAAGCCGCCGAAAGCGAACCAGGCGAAACGGCGGCGTCCGAGCCCGCGGCGCAAAAAGCCGCGACCGAAGGATGACGTCACACAAAGACATCATTTTTGCGCGCGTGCTTCAACGCAGCCCTTGCATCGTCCCCGGTGCCGGGTAAGGTCGCCGCGTTTTTTCGCTAAAAGGGAACGACCATGGCCGGCTTCAAGACACTCGACGATATCGATGCCGTCAGCGGCAAGCGCGTCCTGGTGCGCGTCGACCTCAACGTGCCTGTTGCCGACGGCGAGGTGACAGATGCCACGCGCATCGAGCGCATCGCGCCGACGATTTCCGAGCTTTCCGGCAAGGGCGCCAAGGTCATCCTGCTCGCGCATTTCGGCCGTCCGAAAGACGGCCCGTCGGCCGAATTCTCGCTGGAGCCTATCGCCCGCGCCACCGCTGACGTGCTCGGCCGTCCGGTGGGCTTTGCCGCCGATTGCATCGGCGACAAGGCGGCAAGCGCCGTTGCCGCCATGAAGGACGGCGACATCCTGCTTCTGGAGAACACCCGCTTCTACAAGGCCGAGGAGAAGAACGAGCCGGCCTTTACCGAAAAGCTCGCCGCCAATGGCGACATCTATGTCAACGACGCCTTTTCCGCCGCGCACCGCGCGCACGCGTCGACCGAGGGCCTGGCGCACCGGCTGCCGGCCTATGCCGGCCGCGCCATGCAGGCCGAGCTCGATGCGCTGGAAAAGGGCCTCGGCGATCCGGTGCGGCCGGTGGTGGCCATCGTCGGCGGCGCCAAGGTCTCGACCAAGATCGATCTTCTGATGAACCTGGTGAAGAAGGTCGATGCGCTGGTCATCGGCGGCGGCATGGCCAACACCTTCCTTGCCGCGCGCGGCACCGATGTCGGCAAGTCGCTCTGCGAGCATGACTTGGCCTCCACCGCCAAGCAGATCATGATCGAGGCGGCCGAAGCCGGCTGCGCCATCATCCTGCCCGCCGACGGCGTCGTCGCGAGGGAGTTCAAGGCCGGTGCTGCGAGCGAAACCGTCGCTATCGAGGCCGTGCCGGCAGACGGCATGATCCTCGATGTCGGCGAGAAGACGGTGAAGACCGTCACCGACTGGATCGACCGCGCCGCGACGCTAGTGTGGAACGGTCCGCTCGGCGCCTTCGAGATCGAGCCCTTCGACCACGCCACGGTCGCGGCTGCAAAGCACGCGGCAGCCCGCACCAAGGAAGGCAAGCTGGTTTCGGTCGCTGGTGGCGGCGATACGGTGGCCGCGCTCAATCATGCCGGCGTCGCCGATGACTTCACCTATGTCTCGACCGCCGGCGGCGCCTTTCTGGAGTGGATGGAAGGCAAGCCGCTGCCCGGCGTCGAGGTGCTGAAGCGCTGAGCGTCTGCCGCCAGACGGACTTGGCGTTGCAGAAATCCGGCCGGAGCCATCACACGATCAACAGTCGGCGAGCCGTCCGCGTCTCAAAGACTTTCAATCGATTCGAGCTTTCCGGCGTCATTCCTTTGGCGGTAGTGTTCTGCTAGGCGCGGAACATAACCGTCAAGGAGAGCACCATGAGCGAACGTCTCGAAGACATTGCCGCCGCGATCGTGGCCGATGGCAAGGGCCTTTTGGCCGCCGATGAGAGCTCCGGCACCATCAAGAAGCGTTTCGACGTCATCGGCGTCGAATCGACCGCCGACAGCCGGCGCGACTATCGCGAGATGATGTTCCGCGCCAAGGAGGCGATGACCAAGTACATCTCCGGCGTCATCCTCTATGACGAGACCATCCGCCAGAAGGCCGCCGACGGCACGCCGCTGGTCGACATCATCAAGGCCTCCGGCGCCATCCCGGGCATCAAGGTCGATTTGGGCGCCAAGCCTCTCGCCGGCTTTCCCGGCGACACCATCACCGAGGGTCTCGACGGCCTGCGCGAGCGACTGGCGGAGTACTACAAGCTCGGCGCCCGTTTCGCCAAATGGCGCGCGGTGATCGACATCGATATCGCCAAGGAAGTGCCTTCAGCCACCTCGATCGGCTCCAACGCGCACGCACTTGCCCGCTATGCGGCGCTCTGCCAGGAGGCCGGCATCGTGCCGATCGTCGAACCGGAAGTGCTGATGGACGGCGCCCACTCGATCGACACCTGCTACGAGGTGAGCAAGGCGACTTTGCTGAAGCTCTACGGCGAGCTGTATGCCGCGCGCGTGGTGCTGGAAGGCACCATCCTCAAGCCGAATATGGTCATCTCCGGCAAGAAGTCGGGCCAGAAGGACAGTCCCGAGCAGGTTGCCGAGAAGACGATAAAGCTGTTCCGCGAAACCGTGCCCGTGGCGGTGCCAGGCATTGCCTTCCTTTCCGGCGGCCAGGACGACGAGGAAGCGACGGCCAACCTCAACGCCATCAACGTCATCGGCCCGCATCCGTGGAAGCTTTCCTTCTCCTATGGCCGTGCCCTGCAGGCGGCCGCGCAGAAGGCCTGGAGCGGCAAGGCATCGAACGTCGCCGCCGGCCAGGCCGCCTTCATCCATCGCGCCCATATGAACCATCTGGCCGCGCTCGGGAAATGGCGGCCGGCGTTGGAGAAAGCCGCCTGATACCTGGCTCCCCGAAGCGCTGAAGCCCGGCCCATTGCATGTCGCCCAAAAGCATGCCCACGGGCTTGACCCGAAGGTACGCAGCAGTTTTGGGAGAACGACATGCATCAAGACAAGTAACCTAAAGCGCGTTGCCCGAGGCCATTCCGGCGCGACGCGCTTAGGCCGGGTTTTGTTTTTTGCCGGCCGAATTCCTACCTGATGCATCGAAACAGCGCCGGCCATGTCGGATCGCGCGGATGTCGAACGTCCTTGGCAGGAGAGGACAGGAGATAGTCATGCATCGCAATGCCGTGATTTCGCGAGACGACTGGTTCGAGGCGCACAGAAGGCACCTCGAGCGCGAGAAGGAGCTGACGCGGTTTCGTGACTGCGTCGCCGCCGAGCGGCGGCAACTGCCCTGGCTCAAACTCCGCAAGGACTATGTCTTCGAAAGCGAGCAGGGCCCGAAGCGCCTCGCCGAACTGTTCGCCGGCAGGAGCCAGCTGATCGTCTACCATTTCATGATGACGCCCGGCTCCGCCCATCGCTGCGAGGGCTGCTCGTTCCTCGCCGATCATATCGACGGGGCCAACAGGCATCTCAAACACCACGACGTGTCGCTCGTCGTCGTCTCGCGGGCGCCGTTGGCCGAGATTCTGCCCTACAAGCAGCGCATGGGCTGGAAATTCGACTGGGTCTCGTCCTACGCATCGGACTTCAACTTCGACATGCAGGTCTCCTTCACCGACAGGCAGATCGCGGCCGGCGACACCGTCTACAATTTCGAGAAGCGCCCGCTGCGATCGAAGGACCTGCCCGGCACCAGCGTCTTCTATCGCGACGAAAACGGCGACATCTTCCTCACCTTCATGTCGCGCGCCCGCGGCGGCGACCCTCTGATCGGCGCCTATCACTACCTCGACATGACGCCGAAGGGCCGCAACGAGAACGGACCCTATCACGGCCTGATGGACTGGGTGCGCCTGCACGACGAATACCAGGCCAAGGGCAAGGACCGACCTGACTGTTGCGAATGACGGGCTTCATTCACCGCAAGCGAAGGAGGCCATCATTCGCAAGCCGTCCGCGACCAATATCGACAGACCTCAGGCCCAGTGCCCAAGCGCGGCCGCCAGCGAGATCGCGGCCATGGCAAGCAGCGCCAGCTTCCAGAAATCGCTGCGGCGCTTCAGCCCCGGCCAGCCGAGCGGCTTGATGATCTGGATCAGCATGATGCCGATGATGACAAGGGCGAGGAGTTTGGTCATGCCGCCTTTGACCAGCATCGCCGGCGGCTGTCAAAGCCGTTCTTGGCGCTTCGGCCAGCCGCATTCTCCTGACAAACAGCCGGTTGCTCAACGCTGCGCCGATCTTTCCGGCGCCGGCTCCGGCAACCTGCCAACCTCCTGACAGACTGCTGTCAGCAGGAGTGTGAGATACTCTTCTCATCGAAAAGAGGAGCCTGGTCATGAACGGTTTTACCATCCTGCGCAGCATGCAGAACTATGTCGGCAAGATCCGCACCGTGCGGAACGAGATCCGCACCCAGCGTTTCCTGAACACTTTGCCGGCGGATATCCGCAAGGACATCGGTTGGCCGGACCTCTACGATGGCCGCGTGCGCAAGAACTGAAAATTCTGGGCGCACGACTTGGACAGCGGCTATGCGGCGCCTAGCTGTAATGTTGATTGAGACGCTGGATTTCAGGACGGACGCCGCTGTTCCCGGTTGGTTTCATCGCAACCTCCTGACAGTATGTTGTCAGGAGGTTTGCGTTATTGAGGCGGCCTGGAACCTGCGGGTACCGGTTTTGGGACCGCGGCATGCATAGAACCGAAAACCAAGGGGTCAAACGATGCGCCGCGCTGACAGGCTTTTTCAGATCGTCCAGCATTTGCGCGGTGGCCGGTTGGTCACCGCGCAGAAGCTCGGCACGTGGCTTGAGGTTTCCGAACGGACCATCTATCGCGACATAGCCGACTTGCAGTCGACCGGCGTGCCGATCGACGGCGAGGCGGGTGTCGGCTACATGATGAGAGAGGGCTTCGACCTTCCGCCGCTGATGTTCACGCGTGACGAGATCGTGGCGCTGGTAGCCGGCGCCCGCATGGTGCGCGCCTTCGGCGGCGCGGCGATGGCAAGGGCAGCCGACGAGGCGCTGGTCAAGATCGGCGCCGTGCTGCCCGACACCGAGAAGGACCGCATCGCCCGCACCGAGATTCACACCCCGATGTGGGTGGTGAGCGATGCCGCGCGCGAAGCGATCGACTTGATCGAGCGCGCCATCGAGAAGCGCCAGGTGCTGACCATCGACTATTCGGACGAAGCCGGTCGAGGCACGGCGCGCGACATCCGGCCCCTCGGCCTGTGGTTCTGGGGCAAGGTGTGGACCCTGGTCGCCTGGTGCGAGATGCGCGACGATTTTCGCGCCTTCCGCATCGACCGCATCGCCTCGGTGGTGATTGCCGGCCGTATCTACAAGCCGGAGCGCGGCAAGCAGCTCGCCGACTTCTATCGCGCCGTGGAGCGCAGCGAGGACTACGGCATGGCGCCCGACCGCGCGGCGCGGAAATGATCCTTCCCAAGCGACTGTCCAACAAAAAAGCCCGCTCGAAGCGGGCTTTTTTGTTGCACTTCGAGAAGCTTACTCCTCGCCGTCGTCTTCTTTCTTGTCCTTCGACTTCAACGCCGAAAGCTTGGCGAAGACGGCGCTGGCGTCCAGTTCCTGATCCTCGTCCTTCGGCTTCTCCGGAGCGGGCGTCAGCCTTTCGGTCAGCGCCGCCGGCAGCAGCGTGTCGCCGGCGACCGGCTGTGCCTGCTCGCGACCGCGCGAGGCGCGGTTGACTTCCATGTCGAGATCGATCTGCGAGGTGAGGCCCAGCGTCACCGGATCCATCGGCTGCAGGTTGGCCGAGTTCCAGTGCCGGCGCTCGCGGATCTGCTCGATCGTCGACTTGGTGGTGCCGACCAGCCGCGCGATCTGCGCGTCCTTGAGCTCAGGATGGTTGCGCACCAGCCACAGGATGGCGTTCGGCCGATCTTGACGCTTCGACAGCGGCGTGTAGCGCGGACCCTTGCGCTTCGATTCCGGCACCCGCACCTTGGGATCGGACAGTTTCAGCCGGTGGTTCGGGTCCTTCTCGCCACGCGCGATCTCGTCGCGGGTGAGCTGGCCGGTCATGATCGGGTCCATGCCCTTGATGCCCTGCGCCGACTCGCCGTCCGCGATCGCCTTGACCTCCAGCGGATGCAGCCCGCAGAACTGCGCGATCTGCTCGAAGGAGAGCGCGGTGTTGTCGACCAGCCAGACGGCGGTCGCCTTGGGCATCAGCAGCGTATTGGCCATATCAAAAATCCTTCTCGTTCGCCCGCGTTCCCGCGCGGGCGGTGGTTTTACAGCCACCAAAATGGGAAATTCGCGGCCTGTATAAACGCTCCCTCACGATTTCGCAATGTTTTTGGGAGGAGCGGCCCAATGCATCTCGCCCAAAAGCATGCCCACGGGCTTGACCCCGAGGGTGCGCAGCGGTTTCGGGAGAACGGCAAGCGTAAAATCAGAAGCCTAAAAGCGCAGGGAGCGAACCTGAAAGATCGCGACGCGCTGTAGGCTCCAAAAGACAAAACCCGCTGGACAGGGTCCAGCGGGTTCGGAACCGGAGACGAGCAAGCGTCTGCGACGGCTCTGGCTTCGAGGCCGCGGTCCAGCCTTGCGGCCGGGTCGCGCTTGAAATCAAAGAGCCTGGCGGGCGATCTTCTCGATGTCGGCGCGGTTGATGCCGAGGTCGTTAAGCTGACGGGCGTTGAGGCGGTTCAGCTCACGCACGGTCTCGTTGTACAGGCGCCAGTTGCGGAAAGCGCGGATCGGGTTCATTTCAGTCCTCCATTCGTGGATCAATTGTTTCGATGCCGCGTAAATAGGCACCCTTGCCTACGAATTGAACGGACGCTTTTGCATGGCGGCAATGCATTTTGTGCAATGCAGCATTAAGCATTGTTGAACCTGTCGCAAGCGATGCAGGATGGATCGAGATTCAGGTCAGGCCGGCCTCACTGAATATCGACTCCGGCCTAGCCGACGTCGAGCACGATCTTGCCGATATGCTCGCCCTCCTCCATCCGCTCATGCGCCCGCCAGGCTTCCGTCAGCGGGAAGATCATGTCCATGACCGGAGCGACCTTGCGGGTGCCGAGCAGCGGCCAGACCTGGGCCTCGAGAGCGGTCGCGATGCTCGCCTTGAACTCGACGGTGCGGGGCCGAAGTGTCGAGCCGGTATGGACAAGGCGCTTGACCATGAGCTTTGCGAAGTCGGCGCTGGCGACGGCCCCGGCCTGCACGGCGATCTGGACGATGCGGCCCTCGATGGCGGCTGCCTCATAATTGCGCGCGACATAGTCGCCGCCCACCATGTCGAGGATAACGTCGGCGCCTTTGCCGCCGGTTGCGTCCTTGACCTCCGCGACGAAATCCTGCTCGCGGTAGTTGATCGCCCGGTCGGCGCCGAGCCTCAGGCAGGCGTCGCACTTTTCCTTGTTGCCGGCAGTGGTGACGACATAGGCGCCGAACGCCGAGGCCAGCTGTATAGCGGTGGTGCCGATACCGGACGAGCCGCCATGGACGAGCAGCGTCTCGCCTTTCTTCAACCCGCCGCGCTCGAACACATTGTGCCAGACGGTGAAATAATTCTCCGGCACGGCGGCGGCCTCGGAATAGGTGAAGCCGGCCGGGATCGGCAGCACGCTGCCGGCATGGACCTTGACATATTCGGCATAGCCGCCGCCCGGTGTCAGCGCGCAGACCCGGTCGCCGATGCGCCAGCGCGATATTTCGTCGCCGAGCGCCGCGACTTCGCCCGCCGCCTCGAGACCCGGCAGGTCCGAGGCGCCCGGCGGCGGCGGATAGGCGCCCTTGCGTTGCTGCACGTCCGGCCGGTTGACGCCGGCGGCGCGCACGC
Source organism: Mesorhizobium sp. WSM4884 (assembly GCF_029625675.1). Taxonomy (NCBI): domain Bacteria; kingdom Pseudomonadati; phylum Pseudomonadota; class Alphaproteobacteria; order Hyphomicrobiales; family Phyllobacteriaceae; genus Mesorhizobium; species Mesorhizobium sp. WSM4884. Next base: position 113,231 of record NZ_JARTVO010000013.1, on the reverse strand, counting down.
GAATGAGGATCTCGCCGGGGCCGGGCGCGGGCACGTCACGCGTCTCCGGCTTCAGCACCCTGGGACCGCCGGGCTGCGAGATCGCGACGGCCGTCATCTTTGCCGGAATCTTCTGTCCGCTTGCCATGGTGTCCCGTCTCCTTGTGCCGGTTGCTAACCGGTCGTTTGCATCGGCGCCCTTGCCCTATGTATGCTGATTGCCAAATCAGGCAAATGGCCAAGCGAGGGAGAAGCGACGATGGCGATCTTCGACGACGAACCCAGGAAGAAGCCGCGCCCGCACGAGATCGGCCAGGATCTCTCGTTGCTATCCGTCGACGAGTTGTCCGCGCGCATTGCCCTGCTGCGCGAGGAGATCGCCAGATTGGAAGCCGAACGGGCAGCCAAGGGCGCCACCAAATCCGCCGCCGAGGCACTGTTTCGCCGCGGATAAGCCTGACGGCGCGGCTGCCTGCCCCGGAAAAGCCTGAAAGCGACTGCCAGAGCTGCGCTCTGAAATCTCCAGCCGGATCAGCCCATGTTCGCAACCTACCGACCGATCCTCTCGCTGCTGCGCGGCACCGCATTCCTGCTGGCGGCGTCCGGCCTGCACGGCCTGCTTTTGCCGCTGCGCGGCCAGGTCGAGGGGTTCTCGACCGCCTCGCTCGGCCTGATGGGCACAGCCTGGGCCGGCGGTTTCGTCACCGGCTGCTTCTTCGCGCCGCGCCTCGTGCGCCGCGCCGGCCATGTCAGGGCATTCGGCGCCTTCGCCGCCTCCGGTGCGATCATCGCGCTGCTCACCGGCCTCATCATCGACGAATATTTCTGGATCCTGCTGCGCGCCTTCACCGGCTTCACCATGGCCGGCGCCTTCATGGTCATCGAAAGCTGGCTGAACGAGAAGGCCACCAACGAGAACCGCGGCACCGTCTTCGGCCTCTATATGATGGTGACCTACGCTTCGATCATGGGCGGCCAGATGATCGTCGCTGGCGGCGACGTGAGATCGGCCTCGCTGTTCATGATCACCGGCATCCTGTTCTGCCTGTCGCTCATTCCGACTGCGGTGTCGACGCAGTCGCATCCGAAGCCGCTGCAGGACGTCAAGCTAGACGTCAAAGGACTTTATGCAAATTCGCCGGTTTCGGCGGTGGCCTGCCTTCTGATCGGCATCGCCAATGGCGCCTGGGGCACGCTCGGCGCCGTCTATGGCGCCCGCATCGGCATCTCCACCGCCGAGATCGCGCTGATGATGAGCCTGGTGGTCATCGCCGGTGCCGCCATGCAACTGCCCGCGGGGCGGCTTTCCGACACGACGGACCGCCGCTTCGTGCTGGCGGGCGCTGCCTTCGGCGCGGCGCTGGTCGCGGTGCTGATTTTCCTCTTCGCGCCGCACTCGGGTGTCTTCGTCATCGTGATGACCGCCGCCTACGGCGCCTTCGCCTACACGCTCTATTCGATCGCCGTCGCGCACGCCAACGACCACGCGCGGGCGGAGGATTTCGTCAAGGTTTCCGGCGGCCTGCTTCTGCTCTATGGCTTCGGCACCATGATCGGACCGTTGCTTGCGGCCGCCTTGATGGGCTGGCTGCGCCCCGAAGCGCTCTTCCTTGCAACCGCGCTCGCCCATCTCTGCCTTGCCGGTTACACGCTGCTGCGCATCCGCGCCCGCGCGCCGGTTCCGATCGAAAACCGCGACGCCTTCAAGACGCAGCCGGCCGACCGTGCCGTCACGCCGGAAGCCTTACGGCTCGATCCGCGCAGAAAGGTTGAAACCGATAGTTGAGATTTGGAAAACTTTGCCCCACAAATAAGGCATGATGTTTTCCGACGCCTTCGTGGCGATAGCCGATCCTAACCGGCGTTATCTCTTGGAAGAGCTCCGCCGCGGTCCTAAGACAGTGAACGAATTGGCAGCCGGGTTGCCCGTCTCGCGCCCGGCCGTTTCCCAGCACCTGAAAGTCCTGCTCGACGCCGGCTTGGTCAACGCCAAGGCGGAGGGCACCAGACGGGTCTACGCCGTCAGCACCGCCGGCTTCCTCCGACTCAACATCTGGCTCGATCAGTTCTGGAATGTCGAGGAGATCGGCACGCCCGGCAGCTAACCGCTCTTTCCGTCCCGATCCCTTGGAGCAATTCCAGGAAAAGCGTGAGCGATTTTCCGCCCGGAATTGCGTAAAAACAAAGAGTTAAAGCATGTCTCCCGAAAGTGGGAACCGGTTTCGGGACAAAGACATGCGTAAAATCAAAAGTCTAAAGCGTACGGAGCGAATCCGAAAAATCGCGACGCGCTTTAGAGCGGTTCGCCGTTTTCCGTGAAACGGTGAAACGCTCTAGATTCCCTCGGCCAGTGCCGCGCCAAGCGCGTCGAGCAGCTCGCCCGTGCCATGCTCGCGTGTGGAGGGCGTATCGATGCCGTCGAAGAAGGCCCCCTGCTCCGTCAAGACAAGTCGCGTGCCCTTGCCTTCCGCGACAAGCTCGATCGTCGCGAGCGAAACCGAGACCCGGGTTTCGCCGAACAACAGTTCATAACTGTAGACGATGCGCCGGTTGGGCACGATGTCCTGATAGACGGCGTTGAAGAAATGCATCTGCCCGTCGCTCGGGCAACCGGCATTCACCTCCTTGCCGCCAACGCGAAAGTCCATTTCATGCCGGCTCGGCATGGGATTGTCGGGATCGAAGAACCAACGCTTCTTGGCCGCCGGATCGCTCAGCGCGAAATAGACCTTTTCGGGCGCCGCCGGATAGACGCGCTCGATGACGAAGGTGGAATGGACGACGGATCGTTCGGTCATGGCGGCGTTCCTCAGTTTTGGTCTTTGGTTTCAGCGAGAAAATCGCCGAGCCGGTCGAGCCGGCGTGCCCAGGCAAGCCGCCGCTCGTTGATCCAGTGCTCGGCGGCCCGTAGCGCCTTCGGCTCGATCCGGCAGGTGCGCACCCGGCCAAGCTTCTCGGTGCTCACCAAGCCGCTCGCCTCGAGAACGTTGAGATGTTGGACGACGGCCGACAGCGACATCGCCAGCGGTTCGGCCAGCTGACTGACCGAGGCCCGCCCGCGCGATAGACGGTCCACCATCTGGCGCCGCGCAGGATCCGCGAGCGCCTGGAACATCAGGTCGAGCTGGGCGGGATCGTGCAGCATCAATGGTTAGCCGTTGTTGTAGGGAAAGAGCTTGAAATAGGGCTGCGCTTCCTCGACCACTCGGGCGAAGCTCGGGCGCTCGAGCAGGCGGTCGTGATAGCGCTTCGCGGCGGGGAATTTGTCGCCGAACGGCTCGACCTTGTTGGCGTAGAACAGCGCCGGCGAGGCCGCGCAGTCTGCCATGCTGAAGGTCTGGCCGACCGCCCAAGTCTTTCCCCGCATCTCCTTCCCTCTCATCTCCTCTTCGATGATGGCGTAGGAATTGCGCAGCTGCTCGCGCGCCTGCTCGACCCCGAATGGATCGGTCTTGTCCTTCGGCCGCAGCCGGTCGCCGACGATCTTCTGCATCGGCTCCTGCACGTAGAAGTCGTAGAAGCGGTCGGCCTGTCGAACCTTGATGGCGAGGTCGATGTCGGCGGGGATGAGCTCGACCGGCCCGGGATAATAGACGGCGAGATATTCGATGACGATGGTCGATTCCAGCACCGTGCGGTCCCGCGCGTCGTCGCGCAGAGCCGGCATCTTGCCCGTTGGCGAAACCTTCAGGAAGGCCGCGCGCGATTGCTCGTCACCGAGATCGACGATCACCGGCGTGAAGGGCGTGCCGTTCTCGTAGAACGCGATCAGCGGCTTCCAGCAGAAGGAAGCGAGCGGATGGAAATGCAGCGTCAGGGACATTTTTTCTCCTGTCGTCGGGCGTCGACGTAATACTGAAGTGATCACTTAACTATTTTCATGGGCCGCCAGAGTCAAGGCTGCCCTGCCGGTTAGAGCAATTCCAGGAAAAGTGTGAAACGGTCGGGCTCGGCGACTTCGCCGTAGCCTTCCGTCCGGAATTGCGTCAAAACAAAGAGATAGAGCGGTTCGCCGTTTCAATGAAACGGTGAAACGCTCTAGCGATGCGTCGCGATGGCTTCGACGATTTGCGACCAGTCGTTGCGGTGCAGTTCGTGGCCGCCGCCTTCGATCCGCACCAGCCTGGCGCCGGGAACCGCGCCGGCTAGCGCCTCGCCATGCTCGATCGGGAAGATCGGATCGGTGGTGCCATGGATGACGAGCAGCGGCACCGTCAGATCGTTTATCCGTCGCTCCTGCCCGCCACCCTTTAGCAGGAAGTGGTTGCCCGCGCTGCCGAGACCGCCGGAACGGTCGTAGTCTTCCTCGATCATCGCCCGCGTACGTTTCTCGTCGAACGGATGCAGAGTGCTGCCAAGCGCCCGCACGTCTTTGACCATGTAGTCGAGCACCCGATCCCGGTTCGACCAGTCGACACCGGCGCCTTCGGCGGAATGCTCCTCGTAGGCCCGGCTCGTCCCCGGCAACCCGGAGGTATCGACGCCGAGCGGCGAGCTGGAGATCACGGTCAGCGCGCCCACACGCTGAGGATATTTCAGCGCCACGATCTGCGCGATCATGCCGCCCATCGACATGCCGACGACATGCGCCTTGCGGACATTGTGGTCGTCGAGCACGCGGATGGCGTCGTCCACCATGTCCTCGAACGCATAGGACGGCTGGCCAGGCTTGTATTTGGTTGACCGGCCGGTGTCGCGATTGTCGTAGCGGATGACGAAGCGGCCGCGTTCGGCGAGCTGCCGGCAGAAGGCTTCCGGCCACCAGAGCATCGAGGCCATGGCGCCCATGATCAGAAGGATCGCCGGATCGGCCGGATTGCCAAAGGTCTCCGAGACGATTTCAGGACGAGGCAAAGCGGTCATTCTTTTCTCTCCTCTGCGTTCCAATCCGATTGCATTTTGCAATCAGTTGCACGATAATCAGACCGATATCATAATGCAACTGGTTTTTTGGAGACTGTCATGAGCATCGACCGCCGGTCCGGCTGCCCGATCAATCTGTCGCTCGAGGTTTTTGGCGACCGCTGGAGCCTGATCATCCTGCGCGACATGATCTTCGGCGGCAGGCGCCATTTCCGCGAGTTGCTCAACGGATCGCTGGAAGGCATCGCCTCCAATATCCTGGCCGACCGGCTGAAACGGCTGATGGAGCTCGGCCTGCTGACCAAGGCCGACGATCCCAGTCACAAGCAGAAGGCGATCTACAGCCTGACCGAGATGGCGATCACGCTGGTGCCGATCATGGCGCATCTCGGCGCCTGGGGGCGCGTGTGGCTTCCGGTCAGCGAGGAGCTTTCGATCCGCGCCGAGCTTCTCGAAAAGGGCGGCCCGCCGCTATGGGAGCAGTTCATGGACGAGCTTCGCCACGAACATCTCGGCGCGCCGGCAAAGACGCCGCCTGGCACCCCGACCGTGCGCCAGCAGCTGCAGGCAGGCTATCAAGCGGTGGTCACGCGCAAGGCCGAAGCAGCCACAGCGTGAGGCGGCCGTCGAGCAGGCCTAAAAAGCGCGTCGCGATCTTTCAGATTCGCTCCATGCGCTTTAGGTTTTTGATTTTACGCATGTCTTTATCCCGAAACCGGTTCCCACTTTCGGGAGACATGCTCTAGTTGAGATTGATATCGCGGCTGGCCGACCGCATCGACACCGAGAACCCGGCAAGCACATCGAACAGCGCGATGATCGTCAGCGTGAAGAACACCGAATGCGCCGCGCCCTTCACCAGCAGGAACTCGACCAGGAAGGCGATGAAGACCAGCGTCGACAAAAGATGATCCAGGATCGATGCATTGGTGGTGCGCACCGATTTCGAGATCTCGACGAATAGGAAGATCAGCCCGATCAGCACCATCAGATCGCCGAGCGTCATCGAGAAGACGCCGCCCGACATCATGCGGAACGAGAACATCTCGGTCATCCATGGATCGTCGCCGCCGCCGAACAACCCGAGCAGTCCGAGATTGTAGAGGACGAAGGGCACGATCAGCAGCGGGATGGCACCGAACATCTGGGCGTCTCCAATGAGGCACCCCTTTTGTAAAATCCGCGGCCAGCGCGCCGTCAAGGTTTTTCGGCAGCGGCGCCGAACACGCTGTAAGACCTAATGAAATAACGATGTCAGCCGGTTGTCTTCTGCTTCGAGCAACCGCACCAATCTCGCCCGAAACCCAAATATCCCCGATGCTAAACGCAAAAGACCGGCCAGAGGCCGGTCCTTTGAAACGTCACCAACCGTGGAGGCTTCTCAGCTTTCCTTCGGCTCCAGCACCTGGCGGCCGCGATACATGCCGGTCTTCAGGTCGATGTGATGCGGGCGGCGCATTTCGCCGGAATTCTTGTCCTCGACATAGGTCGGGGCCTTGAGCGCGTCGGCCGAGCGGCGCATGCCGCGCTTCGACGGAGAGGTTTTTCTTTTTGGAACGGCCATGGATATGCTCCACTACATGGTCAAAATGCCCCGGCAACCCTCGCGAAAGGGCCGCATCGAGGCCATAATCTGAGAAAGTCGGGTGCCTATACACGCCTTGCGCCGTTTTGGCCAGCACTGCCCGCGAATTTTTTTGAGCCGGCGCCTGTGCGCGTCAATCCAAGCAGCCCACATACGCGCCCGACCTGCCGGCCCGCCGTTCGATCAGATTGGCGAGCCGCCTCAAACCCGGGCCGGGCCTGGCCGGATTGCGCGCGATCGGGTTGGGCAAGGTGACGGCAAGCAGGGCCGCCTGCCGCCGCGACAATTGCCTGGCCGAGACGCCGAAATGATGCTGCGCGGCGGCCTCGATGCCGTAGATGCCCGGCCCCCACTCCGCGATGTTGAGATAGATCTCCATGATGCGCCGCTTCGACATCACCGCGTCGAAATAGACGGCCAAGGGCAGCTCGACCACCTTGCGCACGCTGCCCAGCGGCCGCGACCACAAAAACAGGTTCTTCACCGTCTGCATGGTGATGGTGGAGGCGCCGCGCGTCGCCTCGCCGGCAAGCGCATCGTCGACCACGCCGCGCAACTCGCCGAGATCGACGCCGCGATGGAAACAGAACTGCCCATCCTCCGACATGATCACCGAATGCGCCAGCACCGGCGCCACGTCGTCGATCGACACCCAGCGCCGGTCGTAGCCGGAGAAGGTCGCGAGATCCTTCAGCATCAGCGTCGAGACGGGATGCACGAAGGGCGGCAGATAGAGGAAGGTAAGCACGACCGGGATAGCCGCCAGCACGATCGCCGTGATCAGGCAGCGCCGGCCAAAGCGCTTGAGACCGGCGCGATTCAGGCGCCGCGGTCGCGCCATGTCCAGCCCTTCGCTTTCATGTTCGACGATCGGTTCCGTCAAGCCGCCCCACCCGTGCCACGCGCTCAACGGCATAAAGGTGCCAGGCTTCTTGCGCAATGTCTGAGTGTCGGCTACCGGTCCCGGCCATGATGAAAGACGACCAGACGGCCTTCGAAACCGCGCTTTTTGCGCGCGCCGCAGCAAGCGAGGACCTGCTGCGGCAAATCCTCGATGCACCCCTGCTCTCTGGCGAAATCGCCCGGCCGGAACGCCTGATGGCGGCGATGCGCCATGGCGCGCTCAACGGAGGCAAGCGGCTCCGCCCTTTTCTGGTCATGGAAAGCGCGGCGCTCTTTTCAGCAGATAATGAAGCGGCGCTGCGCGTCGCGGCAGCGCTGGAATGCGTGCATTGCTATTCGCTGATCCATGACGATTTGCCGGCCATGGACGACGATGATTTGCGCCGCGGCCAGCCGACCGTGCACAAGGCCTTTGACGAGGCGACCGCGATCCTTGCCGGCGATGCGCTGCTGACGCTGGCTTTCGACATCATCGCCGATCAGGCGACCGTGCTGCCGGCCGAGCGCCGGATGGCGCTCGTATTGGCGCTCGCCCGCGCCGCGGGAGCCGGCGGCATGGTCGGCGGCCAGACGCTCGACCTCGAGGCCGCGCGCAAGCGGCCGGACGAGGCCGGCATCATCAGGCTGCAGGCGATGAAGACCGGCGCGCTGATCCGCTTCGCCTGCGAGGCCGGCGCCATCGTCGCCGGCGCGCCCGCCGCCGATCGTGAAAGACTGGCGGAATTCGGCTCGGCCATCGGCCTTGCCTTCCAGCTCGCCGACGACCTGCTCGACCTCACGGCCGACGCAAAGCAGATGGGCAAGGCGACGAAGAAGGACGCCGCCGCCGGCAAGGCGACGCTCGCCGCGCTGCACGGCCCCGACTGGGCGCGCGAGCAGCTTCATGGCCTGATCGACCAGGCGCACGCGCTGCTCGATCCCTACGGCGATGCGGCCGATCTGCTCAAGCAAGCGGCGACCTTCGTGGCGACGCGGAGCAGCTGAGCCGTGGCGCGCGGGCGGAGCGCCGACAACGGCCCTGATTGTTCGCCTTTTCCGAATACTGCTGTCCATGGCAGCGCGATTATCCGGCGCATCCAGCAATCTATATCCGCTCCGGGACAACGAATGGAGCGGGCGCGACTATCATCGACAGCCTCGCCGACTTCGTCCGTCCAGCGCCCGCGACATCCAACCCGGAAGGAAGCCGGAATGCCCTTTGCCAACTTCAAGATACCCGAGGCCGCGCTCACGAAGGCGCAGAAGGAAGACCTCGTCCACAAGACCACGCAGATGTTCGTCGACTATTTCGGCGAAGGCGTGCGCCCCCATACCATGGTGCTGATCGAAGAAGTTCCAGATGGAGGCTATGGCCGCGCCGACGAGGTCTTCATTCTTCCCGAGGCCTACCGGGCCAAGGATAGTGTCTGATTTGAACCGGGCGAGTCGCTTGCCGAGCGGCTCGCCAACTTTCCGTGCCGGAGCCGATACTCGCTTTCCCTCGGATCAGCCCCGGTTCGGCAGGCTCCGGAGGAAATCGATCATCGCGGCGTTGACTTCGTCCGGGCGCTCCTGCTGGGTCCAATGCCCACAGCCGGGCAGCATCAGCGTACCGCGGATTTGCGGGACGAAGTTCCTGAGATTGGCCAACAGTTGATCCATGCCGGGGAAAGCGACCACCAAGTCGCGGTCACCTGCTATGTAGAGCGCGGGAATCTTGATCCGCGCGCCGGCAAAGGGCGCCATCAGCTCCCAGTTCCGGTCGATGTTGCGGTACCAGTTGAGACCCCCCGCAAAGCCGGTGCGCTGGAACTCGCCGGCATAGAAATCGATGTCGCTTTCGCTGAGCCAGTGCGGCAGGCCTGCAGGCGCCTCGACGGCTTGCAGGAGGCCTCCGCCGTGCGGGACCATCGCAATTCCGGCGCTGCTGCCCGAAGCGTCTCCCGACACCGCGTAAAGCATGGTGCGCACCGTGGCCCGCGGGTCTCGTTCCAACTCTGCCTCGGCAACGCCGGGTTGTTGGAAATAGAGTTGGTAGAATTGGGAATCCGCGGTTCGCGGCATGAGGCTGGTCGGGCGCGCATTGCCGCGTGGCCGAAACGGCACGCTGAGGCCGATGACGGCGTGGAAGCGGTCCGGTCGCAGCAACGCCGCATACCAGGCGACGACCGCGCCCCAGTCGTGGCCGACGATGACGGAGGTGGGGGCTTCAAGGGCGTCGAGAAGGCCCACCATGTCGCCGACCAGATGAAAGAGCGTATATTGGTCGATCGCTTCCGGCCGATCGCTCTTGCCATAGCCCCGCATGTCGGGGGCGACGGCGCGAAAGCCCGCCGCCGCAAGCGCGGCCAACTGATGACGCCAAGAATACCACGACTCGGGAAAGCCGTGGCACAAAAGCACCAGGGGTCCATCTCCCTGCTCCGCGATGTTGAGGTGGATGCCGTTGGTTTCGACTACCCGCTGCGTAGGTTCACTCACGGCCGCTTCTCGTGCTCGGTGTTTCCATCTCTGATCGATGACAGGCGGCCGGCGCCGCAACGGGTGGCTGAGCCGACGGAGTGCCATGTTTCGGAGGACGCTTCTTTATTGACTGTCTCAGGGCCTGTCGCGGCAGTCAATGTCCGACACCGTCACGGAGCGTCGGTCCCATTGGGCAAGGCGCCCACGCATTCGATTGGTTCTGGTGATCCGCGTCCATTCGTGCAGGATCACCAACCGACAAATGCGAGGAGGCGGGAACCAATGCTTAAACTGCAAGGCTGGCTGGCCGATTATTGGGTCATTGGCACCGGGTTCATGGCGGCATCGCTTATCGCGGTTGCGCCAGTGGTATCGCTTTCGTTGCCGGTGTTCCTGATCTTCTTGCACAGCCCGTCTTACATGATCCATCAGGTCGAAGAGCACACCGGCGACCGGTTCCGCAAATTCGCGGACGAGAATGTTTTCGGCGGCCGCGACGCTCTTACCGTCGCCTCGGTTCTCGTCATCAATCTACCTTTCGTCTGGGGCATCAACCTGCTGGCTCTTTACGCGGCATTCCTATGGGGGCCTGCCTGGGGCCTGCTTGCCCCTTATGTCATGGTCGTGAACGCGCTCGCGCACCTCGTCACATCGGCGCGGCTCCGCAAATACAATCCCGGCCTCGTCACCAGCGTCACTTTGTTTTTGCCGCTGAGCGTCGCCACGATCTGGATGATTGGCCGGACGGGAGGTCTTGCCCCGCAATTGATCGCTGCAGCTCTCGCGATCCTGCTCCACCTGGCGATCATTGCGGTGGTGGCTGCTCGATACCGCTCTCTCGTCGTCAACCCGTAGCATCTCCGGCGAAGCCACCCGCCCGGCACCAACGAAATCTTAATGTAAATCAAGCGTAATCCCGACCGTTAAAATTGTGCGTATGGGTTTGGGGTTGCGCATGCCGGAGTACTCCTCCTTCATCCGGTCGATCCGGATTCGCTACTTTTCGGGATTGCTCGTCTTCGCACTGGCCTCGGCCGCCGTCATGTTCGCGCTCAACCGCGTGAATTCGTACCGTCACGAGGTCGACGCCCTCAGCGGCAACTTCGTCATCTTCTCCCGCGACCTGCGCAACGCCACCAATTTTGCCGAGACGACCGGAACGGCCTGGCGGGCCGAGACCCGCGAAGCACTGACCACCGCCGCGCGTGGCCATTCCGAACGGCTGATGGGCGAGATCGATATCCTGAACGCGCAGCTTGCGGCGATCAGGCCGCGCCTGTCGAACGACACCCTCAACGCGCTCGAATCCGCCTCGGTGAACGGCGATTTGTTCTGGTCGGCGCGCGACATAGTGCGCAACTTCAACCTGATGTCGGTGGCCCAGAAGGTCGACGAATGGAGCTATCGCGAGATCCGCAACCAGAACGATCTTTTCGCCCAGCCGATGCTTGTGCGCGTGCGCACCGCGCTCGATAACGAACGGCGCCTCGCCGACGCCTCCAACGACCGGCTGCTCATGTGGGCGAGTGGCCTGCTGATCGCCGTGATCGCCATCGCGGCGGTTCTGATCTTCCGGCCGATGGAGAACGCGATCCGCCGCGCCTTCGCCGAAACCGCCGCCTCCTTGTTCAAGGCGGAGGCGGCCGATCGCGCCAAGTCCGAATTCCTCGCCAACATGAGCCACGAGATCCGCACGCCGATGAACGGCGTGCTCGGCATGGCCGAGCTTCTCGCCAAGACCGAACTGACGCCGCGCCAGAAGACCTTCACCGACGTCATCGTCAAATCCGGCAACGCGCTACTCACCATTATCAATGACATCCTCGATTTCTCGAAGATCAATGCCGGCCAGCTGACGCTCGACCCCGCTCCTTTCCGCCTGGCGGAAGCGGTCGAGGATGTGGCCACTTTGGTATCGGCCCGCGTTGCCGAAAAGAACCTCGAGCTCATCGTGCGCGTCGATCCGCGTTTGCCGGCTTTCGTCGTCGGCGACGCCGGACGCTTCCGCCAGATCGTCACCAACCTGCTCGGCAATGCGGTGAAATTCACCGAGAAGGGGCATGTGCTGATCGATGTCGGCGGCGATGTCGCCGATGGCACGGTCCAGCTCAAGGTCCGCGTCGAGGACACCGGCATCGGCATTCCCGCCGAGAAGCTGCAGAGCGTGTTCGAGAAATTCGCCCAGGTCGACGGCTCGTCCACCCGTCGCCACGAAGGCACTGGCCTTGGGCTGGCCATCTCGGCCCGCCTCGTCGACCTGATGGGCGGCAAGATCGGCGTCGAAAGCGAGATCGGCCGCGGCTCGGTCTTCTGGTTCGCCGTGCCGCTGCCGATGCACCGCCAGGAAGCGCGCGACGAGATCGTGCCGGTCGACGTCACCGGCGCCCGTGTGCTGGTCATCGACGACAACCCCGTTAATCGCGAGATCCTGCTGGAGCAGTTGCGCAGCTGGAGCTTCGATTGCGCCGCGGCCGAAAGCGGCGCGATCGGCCTCGCCTTCCTCGACCGTGCCTGCCAGCTCGGCGCCTCGGTCGACTGCATCATCCTCGACTACCAGATGCCCGGCATGAACGGCGCCGACGTCGCGAGGGCGATCGCCGCCGACAGCCGTCTGTCTTCCATTCCGGTCGTGCTGCTCACCTCCGTCGATCAGGTCGATTTCGGCAGGATGGTGATCGATTTCGGTATCGTCGCCCATCTCACCAAGCCGGCGCGCTCGGCGGTGCTGCTCGGCACCGTGATCTCCGCCATCCAGAAAGCGCGCACACAAGGCGCCAAGGCGCATTTCGTGCGCGAGCCGATCGTCGCCCAGGCGGCTCCACCGGCCTTCACCGTCATTCGCGGCCCTGCCGTTCCGGTACCAGCGGCGCCGGAGTCCACCGCCGCGCCGAGCGGGCCGATCGATATCCTGATCGCCGAGGACAATGATGTGAACCAGTTGGTCTTCGGCCAGATCCTCAACGGCCTGGGCCTCAGTTACCGCATTGCCGGCAATGGCCGTACCGCGGTCGAGATGTACCGCTCGCTGCGGCCGCGGCTGGTGCTGATGGATGTCTCCATGCCGGAGATGAACGGCTATGAGGCGACGCGCGCCATCCGCGCGATTGAAGAGCGAAACGGCGGCCACACGCCGATCATCGGCGTCACCGCGCATGCGCTGAAGGGCGACCGCGAAAAATGCATCGAGGCCGGCATGGATGACTACCTGCCGAAGCCGGTCTCCCCCGACCGCCTCGGCGCCAAGATCGGCACCTGGCTCAGCGAAACGGTGGCGGCGAAGAGGGCGTAATTGCTTCAACGACCAAGCGCAGCGTTCCTTCGCGCCCCCCTCTGTCCTGTCGGGCGTCTCCAAATATCACAGGTCCTGAAAGCTACCGGTTGCGCATAACCACGCACGCCCCGCCGACGCTGTGCAGCTTGCCGCAGATGCCGTCCGCCTCGGCGCGTGAGTCGGCGCCGATCCTGACCGCGTAGATGCCGCGCCGGCCGATCGGCGTGCGCACCCGGCTCACCACGGGATCGTGGCTGGCGAGCAGGGCCGGGAACCGGCCGCGCACTCGCAGCCACTGGCCGATCGCGGCGGAGCGGCGGAAATTGCCGGCCACCTGCACGCCCCACGGCTTGACGTCGATCGAGGCCATGGCGACGGTCTCGGACATGATCACCGGCAGCCTGCGGCAGGCAACCGCGAAGCTCGTCTTCGGATCGAGCGGCTGGATGGTGCCGCCGTAAGCGGTGTCCGAGAACTTGTCGACCGGCTCGCCCATGATGTCGAAGACATAGCTCTCGGTTTCCATTGGCAGGAAGCCGCCCGAATCCAGCCAGCGCGACACGCGGTTCTCGCCGGCATTGTAGGCGGCCGCCGCGAGGCCGAGATTGCCGTAGCCCGCCTTCATCTCGGCAAGATATTTCGCCGACGCGGGGATAGCCTGCTCGATGTCGAAGGGGTCGGCAAGCCCGCGCAGCTTGGCCGTGCCCGGCATGAACTGCGCGATGCCTTCGGCGCCGACGCGACTGACCGCATTGGGATCGAAGCGGCTCTCCTTCCAGATCAGCCGGGCGAAGAAATCCTTGGGCAGGCTGTTCTTGTCGGCCTGGATCTCGATCAGGTCGCAGACACGGGAAATCAGCCGTTTGGCCGCGGATCGCGACTGCGGCGGATCGGCGAGCGCCTGCCCGGCGCAGCCGAGCCAGCAGAGCAGGATCAGCGCGGCTTTGAGCAATCGCCGCATCGGCCTATTCGGCCGCGGCCTTGCCGTGCCCGTAGCGCTGCTCGATATAGTCGGCGACCATCTTCTCGAAATCCTGCGCGATCGAAGGACCGCGCAGCGTCGCCGCCTTCTTGCCATCGATGAACACCGGCGCCGTCGGCGTCTCGCCGGTGCCAGGCAGCGATATGCCGATATCGGCATGCTTGGATTCGCCGGGGCCGTTGACGATGCAGCCCATCACCGCGACCTTGAGGTTCTCGACGCCGGGATACTTCTCGCGCCACACCGGCATGTTCTTGCGGATGTCGGCCTGGATGCTCTGCGCCAGCTCCTGGAACACGGTGGACGTCGTGCGGCCGCAGCCGGGGCAGGCAGCGACGATCGGCACGAACTGCCGGAAGCCCATGGTCTGCAAAAGTTCCTGCGAGACCTGCACCTCGCGCGTGCGGTCGCCATTCGGCTCCGGCGTCAGCGAGATGCGGATCGTGTCGCCGATGCCCTGCTGCAGGAGGATGCCCATCGCCGCGGAAGAGGCGACGATGCCCTTGGTGCCCATGCCGGCCTCGGTGAGGCCGAGATGCAGCGCATGGTTGGAGCGGGTCGCGAGCTCGGTATAGACGGCGATCAGGTCCTGCACGCCGCTGACCTTGGCCGACAGGATGATCTTGTCGCGGCCGAGCCCGATCTCTTCCGCCATCTCGGCCGACAGGATCGCCGACTGCACGATCGCCTCGCGCGTAACCTCCTGTGCGGTGAGCGGCGAACCCTGGGCTTGGTTCTCGTCCATCAGCCGGGTCAGAAGCTCCTGGTCGAGCGAGCCCCAGTTGACGCCGATGCGCACCGGCTTGTCGTACTTGATCGCCATTTCGACGATCGCCGCGAACTGGCGGTCCTTCTTCTCCTTGAAGCCGACATTGCCGGGATTGATGCGGTATTTCGCCAGCGCCTCGGCGCAGGCCGGGTGATCGGCGAGCAGCTTGTGGCCGATATAGTGGAAATCGCCGACCAAGGGCACGTTGACGCCGAGCCGCAGCAGCCTCTCCTGGATGCGCGGCACGGCGGCGGCGCTTTCGTCGCGGTCGACGGTGATGCGCACGATCTCCGAGCCAGCGCGATTGAGCGCCGCCACCTGGGCGACGGTCTGGTCGACATCGGCGGTGTCGGTATTGGTCATCGACTGCACCACGACCGGCGCGCCGCCGCCGACCATCACGCCGCCGACATCGACGCCGACCGATGCGCGGCGTGGGAAAGGAGAGGAAAAATATCCGGTCATGCCGGCCGCCTTCATCTGGAAGTTCCGGGCATGAGGTGGCGGAGCAAAGATGGCTTGTCAATGGCCAGTGCCGGCCATTGTCCGCAAATCGGCTGTCCTTGAGCGGCGGCCCCCGCGGCTCAAACGAACAGGTCGGGCTGCGAGATGTGCGCCGGAACGGTCCAGCAGATTTTGTTGTAGGACACCGGGCCGGTGGCATTTCTTGCCACCGGTGGGTTGCACCACGACGGGCGCGGGTGATGTTGCCTAGAGAGCTTCAGTGTGCCGTCGGTTTCGCCTTCAGCTTTTCAATCTCGTCCTTGATTGCCAACTTGCGCCGCTTGAGACTGGCGATCTCGAGGTCGTCTACCGAAGGATGATTCATCGCATCGATAAGCTCACGCTCGATGTCGCCGTGCTTCCGCTGCAGCTCATCAAGATGGGATGCAAGAGACATGATTGGTTCTCCCTTTCATGGTTTCCTCGATTGCAGCCGTCGCAAGCACGTTCCACCGCAGGTCGCTACTGTGACGGCATAATGACAGTTTGCCACCAACCAATCCCGATGTCGAATGCAGCGTGGTAGCATTCCACGACAATGTGAAATGTGATATCAGCGGCGCGCCGGTCATAAACCCCACCGGCCCCGCCCAAAGGCCCATCCCTGGGCGACGCATGCGCAGACGGTAGATAATGTCCGAACAGGAACAGGCTGAGATACGCCTAGAATATTCCCGGCTCAAACAGGAACACGCCGATTTCGACGCCGCCATCAACGCGATGGTTGCCATGGGTTGCGACCCGCTTCAGATCCAGCGCATGAAGAAGAAGAAGCTGATGCTGAAGGACCGGCTGATGGCGCTGGAAGATCGCATCATCCCCGACATCATCGCCTGACCGGCCGCTTCCTTCGCTCGACGGCTAGAGCAATTCCAGGAAAAGTGTGTAACGGTTTTCCGTTCGGAATTGCGTAAAAACAAATAGTTAGAGCAGTTCAGCGTTTCTGTGAAGCGATGAACTGCTCTAAGAAATCGACAGCCGTGCGGCGCGCTCGCGCAGCAGCGCGACCAGTTCGCCTGTCCGCTCTTCCGAGGTATCGATCGGAACCACCAGGCACATCGTCGCCTCGACCTTGCCGGGCGCCGAAAAGACCGGCGCCGCCAGGCATTTGGTGTAGGCGTCGACGAGGCCCGACGTCACGCAATAGCCGGTTACGCGGGCTTTTCCGATGTCGTCGATGAAATCGTCGAGCTCGATCTTGCGGCCGTCCGGCAGCATGAGATCGTCCCGCGAGATCATGGCTTCGATCCGGCTCCGTTCCAGGCCGGCAAGCAGCAGCCGGCCGGAAGCGGTCCAGGGAAGTGGGATCTGTAGGCCGGTGGCCGAGCTGATGCGGAACGGCCTGGTGCCTGGGCTCGAATGGACGATCGTGTAGCGGCCGCTCTGCAGCATGCACAGTTCCGAGGTTTCGCCCGTCTCGCGCGACAGCGTGTCGACCTCCTGCCGACCGCGCCTGAGCAAGTCGTTGCCGCGCATATAGGCCATTCCATAGAGGTAGAGCTTCTTGCCGAAATAGACGCGGTTGCCGTCGCCTTCCATCTCCAGCAGCCCAGCCTCGACCAGCTCGCGCACCAGCGTGTAGGTCGTCGAGCGCGGCGCGTTGAGGCCTTTCGCCAGCTCACCGATGCCGATCGCGCGCTGGTTGGCGTGCAGGAATTCCAGAATGTGAAGCACCCGGTTGAGGCCCTTCTCGCGCGAATTCGTGGGCCTCTCCTCGTCCATGCCAGCGGGCGGCCACCCGGTCAGCGTCTCGCCATCTTGCATTGCAAATTCCTAATGCTAGTATCTGTCTTGTACAGGATACATGCGTCTCTTGTAAGAGACAACCGATCACGGACGCAAGTATCGCTGCTTCATTGGGGAACACACCACGAAAGGAGGTCGCTGTGAACGACACATCCGGAAGACGTGATTTTCTGAAATTGGGAATGGCGGGACTTGCCACCGCCGGCGCGCTCACCGCGATCAGCGCCGAAAAGGCAGCCGCGCAGGCCGCATCCGACAGCGTGCTGCGCACCGCGCTCGATCGCGGCAAGCTCATCGTCGGCACCGGCAGCACCAATGCGCCCTGGCATTTCGAGAACGATGCCGGCGAGCTGGTCGGCATGGACATCACCATGGGCCGCATCCTCGCCAAGGGCCTCTTCGACGATCCGACCAAGGTTGAGTTCGTCATGCAGGACCCGGCGCAGCGCATTCCGAACGTGACCACCAACAAGGTCGACATCACCATCCAGTTCATGACTATGACCGCGCAGCGCTCGCAGCTGATCCACTTCTCGCGGCCCTACTATGTTGAGGGCGTCGCCCTGCTGACGCTGCCCGGCTCGGAGAACAAGACCTTCGACAAGCTGCTCGCGGGAGGCTCCGCCACCCGCGTCTCGATCCTGCAGAATGTCGATGCCGAAAGCTCGGTGCACTTTGCCCTGCCGCAGGCGCAGGTGATGCAGATCGACACCCAGGCCAACGTGCTCCAGGCGCTGGAATCGAAGCGCGTCGACGCCGCCGCGGTCGACCTCTCCACCGTGCGCTGGCTAGCCTCGCGCAATCCGGACAAATATTTCGATGCCGGCAAGAGCTGGTATTCGATGCTTTACGGCGCGGCGGTCCGCCAAGGCGATCTCGACTGGCTGACCTATGTCAACCAGACCTTCACCATCGCCATGTTCGGCCACGAGACGGCGCTCTACGACGCCGCCTTCAAGGAATATTTCGGCCAGGAGCCACCGCCGCGTCACCCCGGCTTCCCGGTCATTTGACCAAGCCCGTCGGACAAAGTCGGCGGAAGGGCGCGGCAAATGCTCTTCCGCCTGTTTCTCCTCGACACGGGCCATGCGGAGGATGAATCCTTTGTTCGTCACGCAGGCCATTGAGACGAACGCATGGGCTACACGCTCAATTTCAATCTGATCTGGCGGCATTTCGACAAGCTGTGGGGCGGGCTTCTGCTCAGTCTCGAGCTGGCCGTGATCTCGATCGCCATCGGCATCGTCATCGGGCTGGTGCTGGCGGTCTGGTATGTCTCGGCCGGCCGCGTCGTGCGCGGCGTCATCGCGGCTTACGTCGAATTCATTCGCAACGTGCCGCTGATCCTGCTGGTCTATCTGGTCTTCTACGGCCTGCCGACCGTCGTCGACCTCGTCTACAGCGCGCAGACCTCCTTCGTCGCGACACTTTCCCTCTACAGCGGCGCCTATCTGGTCGAGGTGTTTCGCTCCGGCCTGGAGGCCGTGCCGCGGGGCCAGATCGACGCCGGCAAGGCGATCGGGCTCACGCCCTGGCAGCGGCTTGTTCATGTGCGCTTGCCGACGATGATGCGCATCACGCTGCCGGCGCTCTCCAACACTTTCATCTCGCTGTTCAAGGACACCTCCGTCGCTTCCGTCATCTCGGTGCCGGAGCTGACCTATGGCGCGCAGTGGATCAACTTCAACACCTTCCGCATCGTCGAGGTCTATCTGGTGGTGACGGCGATGTATCTATTGACGGGCTACGCCCTGCTCTTCGCGCTGCGCCTGGTCGAGCGCTGGTACAGGACGGCGCGCTGATGTTCGGCCAGATCGCCTACGCCCTGCCGTTCCTCGCCGAAGGCTTCGCGCTGACGCTTTGGGTGTCCTTGCTGGTCGTGGTGCTGTCGCTGGTCGCCGGCATCATCCTCGGCGTCGGCCTCGTCTACGGACCCGCGCCGCTGCGCTGGGCGGTGCGCATCTTCAGCGACACCATTCGCGGCATCCCGATCCTGGTGCTGATCTTCTTCGTCTATTACGGTCTGCCGGCGGTCGGCGTTCACCTGCAGTCCTTCTGGGCCGCGGTGCTTGCGCTGACCTTGTTCAAGACCGCTCAGGTCGTCGAATATCTGCGCGGCGCTGTCGCTTCCATTCCGAAGGGCCAGTCCGAAGCGGCGATGGCGATCGGCCTGACCTTCCGTCAGCGACTTGCCTACGTCATCTTTCCGCAGGCTTTCCGCCGCTTCCTGCCGCCTTGGATCAACGGCGTCACCGACGCGGTGAAAGGCAGCGCGCTGGTCTCGCTGCTCGGCATCACCGACTTGATGCAGGCCATCAACCAGGTCATCGGCCGCACCTATGAGGCGATGCCGCTCTATATCCTCGGCGCCCTCCTCTATTTCGCCGTCAACTACGCGCTTTCGCTCGCCAGCCGACGGCTCGAGCGGCGCTTCGCCTTCATCCGGGAATAGCACGATGGCCACCAGTTCCACCGACAGTCCAGCGCTTCTCGACATAGCCAAGGTCTCGAAATCCTTCGGCTCCGTCGAGGTGCTGCGCTCCGTCAGCCTCACGGTGGCGAAGGGCGAGGTGGTCACCGTCATCGGCCCGTCCGGCAGCGGCAAGACCACGCTGCTGCGCTGCGTCAACTTTCTCGAAAGCTACGACAGCGGCTCGATCCGCATCGATGGCAAGGAGGTCGGTTTTCGCGACGGCGGCGCGCGCCAGCGACGCAGCGAGCGCGACTTGGCGGCCATGCGCGCCGAGACCGGTATGGTGTTCCAGGGCTTCAATCTGTTCCCGCATCTGACGGCGGCCGGCAACATCATGCTCGGCCTCACCAAGGTGCGCGGCAAGAGCAAGACGGAGGCGCGT
This sequence comes from Mesorhizobium sp. WSM4884, assembly GCF_029625675.1. Taxonomy (NCBI): domain Bacteria; kingdom Pseudomonadati; phylum Pseudomonadota; class Alphaproteobacteria; order Hyphomicrobiales; family Phyllobacteriaceae; genus Mesorhizobium; species Mesorhizobium sp. WSM4884. The sequence continues at coordinate 93,332 of NZ_JARTVO010000013.1, read as the reverse complement.
TCGATAGCCGAGCATTGGCTGGGCCGCGTCGGCCTCGCCCACAAGGCCGACAGCCTGCCGGCGGAACTTTCCGGCGGCCAACAGCAGCGCGTCGGCATCGCCCGAGCCGTCGCCATGGAACCGAAAATCCTGCTGCTCGACGAGATCACCTCGGCGCTCGATCCCGAGCTCGTCGGCGAGGTGCTGGCCGTCGTGCGCAGCCTGGCCGAGGACGGCATGACCATGGTGATGGTGACGCATGAAATGGCCTTTGCCCGCGACGCCTCCAGCCGCATCGTCTTCATGGCCGATGGCGGCGTCAGCGCCGTCGGGCCGCCAAAGGAGGTGCTTGCCGCTGAAACCACCAACGAACGCCTCCGCACCTTTCTGGCGCGCTTCCGCGCCTCGCATTTCTGACATCGGATGGCCTTTGGCCATTCACCTTTGACATCGGATGGCGAAAGCCATCCAAGGAGCCTTCTTCCATGACGCCTTACACCCGGCTCGCCGAACTCGGCCTGACGTTGCCCGTGCCGCCGACGCCCATTGCCAACTTCGTCACCCATGCCGAGAGCGGCCGGCTGATCTTCCTGTCCGGCCAGGGGCCGTTGCGCGCCGACGGCACGCTTTGCACCGGCAAGGTCGGCGAGGACGTGACCGTCGAGCAGGCCTACGAGCATGCCCGCCTCACCGGCCTCAACCTGCTTGCCGTCATGCATGCGGCGGCGGGCGACCTCGGCCGCATCGTGCGCGTCGTCAAGCTGCTCGGCTTCGTCAACGCCACGCCGACCTTCAGCGACCACCCGAAAGTGGTCAACGGCTGTTCCGATCTCTTCGCCGACGTCTTCGACAAGATCGGCGGCCATGCGCGCTCTGCTATCGGCGTCGGCTCGCTGCCCGGAAACATCACCGTCGAAATCGAAGCGGTCGTCGAGATCGCCGCCTGACATTAGGATCTACTGCCATGAAAACCTATTCCGACACCGGCTCCAACGCCACGATCCGCGAACGCTTGGGGCTCAGGCCCATCATCAATGTCTCCGGCACGATGACCACGCTCGGTGCCTCGATCATTGTTCCCGAGGCGATCAGCGCCATGGCCGAGATCGCCTCGCAATGGGTGGAGATGGACGATTTGCAGCGCGCCGCGAGCACCATCGTCGCGCGCCTGACCGGCGGTGAGGCCGGCTTCATCACCGCCTGCTGCGCCTCGGGCATCACCATGGCGATCGCCGGCGCGATGACGGGCACGAACCTCTTGGCGATCGAACGGCTGCCGGACGACACCGAAGGCCTGAAGTCGGAGGTCGTGATTCAGCTCGGCCATATCGTCAATTACGGCGCGCCGATCGACCAGTCGATCCGCGTCGCCGGCGCCAAGGTTATTCCCGCCGGCACCGTCAGCGTCACGCAGGACTATCATGTGCGCGAGGCGATCAACGAGCGCACGGCGGCGGCACTGTACGTCGTCGCGCACCATACGGTGCAATACGGCATGCTTTCGCTGGAGGAGTTCTGCGAGATTTGTCACGCCAAAAACATTCCGGTGATCGTCGACGCGGCCTCGGAATATGATCTGCGCAGTTTCCTGGCGCGCGGCGCCGACATCGTCGTCTATAGCGGCCATAAATTCCTGAGCGGCCCGACCAGCGGCATCGTCACCGGCCGCAAGGACCTGGTGCGCGCGGCCTATCTGCAGAACCGCGGTGTCGCGCGGGCCATGAAAGTCGGCAAGGAGAGCATCGCCGGCACCATGGCGGCGCTCGAAGCCTGGGAGAAGCGCGACCATGCCGGCATCCGCCGGCGCGAGGAGGCGGCGCTCAATCTTTGGAAGGATGCGCTGCAGGGCATTCCCGGCATTGGCGCCCAGATCGCGCCCGACCCGACCGGCAATCCGCTCGACCGCCTGCAGGTGTTCGTGCGACCGGAAAGCCGCTTCACCGCCGCCGGCCTTGCCTCCGCGCTCGCCGCCGGTTCGCCCCCCGTCATCGTGCGCAACCACGAGGTCGAACGCGGCCACTTCTTCCTCGACCCCTGCAACCTGCATCCCGGCGAGGCCGAGATCGTCGCCGAACGATTGCGCGCCGTGCTGACGGCGAAGGAGCGTCCGGCCGATGCGATGAAAGCCGCGCGCAAGGATTCGGCCGGCGCGCTGCGCTGGCCGGACTAGGCTCTATCGGCTATGCAGGCAGCCGCGACAATCCTTGCGGCTGTCGGCAAATTCCGCTAAGGCGCGCCTTTGCCGCCGCGGAGCGAAAACCTTGACCGATCAGCGTGCCGACGTCGCCATCATCATGGGCAGCCAGTCCGACTGGGCGACGATGCGCCAGGCGGCCGAAACGCTGGATGCGCTTGGCATCCCGCACAAAAGGCTGATCGTCTCGGCGCACCGCACGCCCGACCGCCTCTATGAATTCGCCAAGGGCGCCAAGGCTGCCGGCTACAAGGTGATCATCGCCGGCGCCGGCGGCGCCGCGCACTTGCCAGGCATGACGGCGGCGATGACGCCGCTGCCCGTCTTTGGCGTTCCGGTCGAATCCAAGGCATTGTCCGGGCAGGATTCGCTGCTCTCGATCGTGCAGATGCCGGCCGGCATTCCGGTCGGCACTTTAGCCATCGGCAAGGCGGGCGCCGCCAACGCGGCGCTTCTTGCCGCGGCTGTGCTGGCGCTCAACGATGACAAGCTCGCCGCGCGGCTCGACGCCTGGCGCGCCGCCCAGACCGCCAAGGTCGCCAGCGAGCCGGCGGATACGCCGTGAGCCTGGCTCCGGGATCGACCATCGGCATCAACGGTGGTGGCCAACTCGGCCGCATGCTGGCAATGGCGGCCGCCCGCCTCGGCTATCGCACGATCGTGCTGGAGCCGCAGGCCGACTGCCCGGCGGCACAGGTCGCCAACCGGCAGATCACCGCGGACTACGACGATCCGGCGGCGCTTGCCGAGCTGGCTGCCGCCAGCGCCGTCGTCACCTACGAATTCGAGAATGTCCCGGTCGCAGCGGCGGAGGCGCTCGCCGCGCGTGTCCCGGTCTATCCGCCGCCCCGCGCGCTCGAAGTTGCGCAGGATCGCGTGACCGAGAAGAGTTTTCTGAACGGCATCGGCATTCCGACGGCGGAATTCTGCCCCGTCGACAATGACGACCAGCTGACGCTGGCGCTGAAGAAATTCAACGGCAGCGGCGTGCTGAAGACGCGCCGCCTGGGTTATGACGGCAAGGGCCAGCGCGTCTTCCGCAACATGGAGACAGGCGGCTTTGCCGGCACCTGCGAGGCGATGGGCAATGTGCCGCTGATCCTCGAATCGCTCGTCGCCTTCGAGCGCGAGATTTCGGTGATCGCCGCGCGCGGGCTGGACGGTTCTGTCGCCGCTTACGATCCGGCCGAGAATGTGCATCGCGACGGTATCTTGCGCATATCGACGATACCGGCCGGCATCGGTCCGGAAACCGCCGCGGCAGCCAAGGATGCGGCGGCAAAAATCCTCGCGGCGCTCGACTATGTCGGCATCATCGGCGTCGAGTTCTTCGTCCTTGCCGACGGCTCACTGCTGGCCAACGAGCTGGCGCCGCGCGTCCACAATTCCGGCCACTGGACGGAAGCGGCCTGCGTCGTCTCGCAGTTCGAGCAGCATATCCGCGCCGTAGCCGGCCTGCCGCTGGGCTCGCCTGCCAGGCATTGCGACTGCGTGATGGAAAACCTCGTTGGCGACGACATGCTGAAGGTACCGGCGCTGCTCGCGGAGCCCGATGTGATGCTGCATCTCTACGGCAAGGCGGAGTCCCGCCCCGGCCGCAAGATGGGCCATTTCACCCGGATCAGGCGCTGAAGCAATTCCAGGAAAAGTGCCCAGGAAAAGTACATCGCGGTTTTCCGTCCGGAATTGCGACGAACAGACCTTAAAGCGCGTCGCGATCCTTCGGATTCGCTCCGTACGCTTTAGGCTTTTGATTTTGCGCATGTCTTTGTCCCGAAACCGGTTCCCACTTTCGGGAGACATGCTTTAGCTCCGCGCCTACTGCACGTCCTGGTCTTCGTCCTCGTCCGGGCTGGCGCAGCTCGGATCGCCTTCTTGGCAGTTGGGACCCGAGGTGAGCTGCTTGATGCGCTCGTTGGTGAGCTCGGTCAGGCACTGCGAAACCTCCATCGGGTGGATGGAGCCGCCCTCGCTGTCGGCGGTCGAATAGGCGCATTCGGCGTCGCGGAAGGCGATCCAGGCGCGCTGCGACGTCTGCAGTAGCTTGTTGGCCTTCTCGTCGTTGCGGCCGACGATATCCTTGTAGGTGGCGTTGAGCTTGGCGTCGGCCGCCTGATAATCGGCATCGGCGCAGATATTCATCATCGACTGACTGTCGTCGCTGCGGTCGCAGTCCTCGGCCCACGCAGCCGAAGCCGTTGCGAGAAGGATAAGGCAGGCGGGCAGAAAGAGACGGCGCATGCTGGATCTCCAATCGCTTTGCGTCGCGCCAGCATTCCAGCCGCTCCCGAGTCGCGCAATGCGGCGCGACCCGATGGCGAATATTTGATGAGGTGCGTCGTTCGCGGCGTCCGAGTTGCGCGCTTGCGGTTGACAGGGGCAAGGCTCCTCGTTTATGAGCCACGCAAGTTCAAAAGGCGCGCTTTTTCGGCGCGCCTTTAAAATTCGGCCCGGGACCGGGCCCCCGACCGAACAGGCAAGACCATGAAGATCAAGAATTCGCTCAAGGCGCTCAAGGCGCGTCACCGCGACAACCGGCTGGTTCGCCGCAAGGGCCGCATCTACATCATCAACAAGACCGCTCCGCGCTACAAGGCGCGCCAGGGCTGACGCTTGCGCGCGGCGCAACCAAGCGAACCAAGCGCCGCGCCCGCTGATGTCGATTGCCGGTTCGCCGGCCTTCTCACGCTAAAATCATTTTGACGATCCGCCGTCCGGCATTAGATTCCGGCGATGCGGACTCTTTTTGCTTCTTTCACCGCCCTGCTCCTCCTCGGCACAGCCATGCCCGCATGGACTCAGGAGCCCGCCTCGCCGCCCGCCGCCCAACCGCCCACCAATTCGCCGCCGCCCGCCATCACGCCGCCGCCGGTCGCCTCGACCAGGCAAGGACGACTCGACCAGCTCTTTGTCGATCTCAAGCGCGAGCGCAACGAAAAGGCCGCCGAACGCATCGCCGGCCGCATCTGGAATGAGTGGAACCAGTCCGGCAGCGCCTCCATCGACCTGATGATGCAGTGGGCGCAGAAGGCGACGGAAGACCAGAAATTCGACGTCGCGCTCGACTTCCTCGACCAGGTGGTGACCTTGCAGCCCGGCTATGCCGAAGGCTGGAATCGCCGCGCCACAGTGCATTTCCTGATGAAGAATTACGGGAAGTCGATGTCGGACATCGACCACACGCTGCAGCTCGAACCCCGCCATTTCGGCGCCCTTTCCGGCTTGGCGCAAATCATGGCCGAAACCGGCCACAAGCAGTCCGCGCTGGAAGCCTGGCAGAAGGTGCTCGCCATCTATCCGATGATGCGCAGCGCCCAGGACCAGGTTTCGACGCTGTCGGAGGAACTGGCAGGTGAGGGAATTTAGGCAGTAGGCAGAGGGCTTTCTTTCCTTGCCCTATTCCCTACTGCCTGAACCTAAACTCCCTCCCCACCCGTATCTCCCCGCATGAACCTCATCTGCGCTGCCTTTCTCTTCCTCATTGCGCTCCTGTTCGCCCTTGCCGGCATCACCCGTGCCGGTGTCCGGCTGATCGAGCGCCGCAACCCTCCGGTCGGTGAATTCGCCGACATCGACGGCACCCGCATCCACTATGTCCACATTCCGGCGCCTGCCGGCGCCGACCTGCCGCCGGTCGTCTTCATCCATGGCGCCAGCGCCAATCTGAAGGATCAGATGCTGCCGCTGAGGCCGCTGCTCGAGGGCCGTGCCGAGCTGCTGTTCCTCGATCGGCCCGGCCTCGGCTGGTCCGAGCGCGGATCGGGCCGCAACGAAACGCTGGCGGCACAGGCGGACACCGTCGCCGCGCTGATGGATCGCCTTGGCATCACCGGAGCGATTATCGTCGGCCATTCCTTCGGCGGCGCGATCACCACCGCCTTTGCCCGCGAGCATCCGGAAAAGACGCTCGGCCTCGTTTTTCTTGCGCCCGTCAGTCATCCCTGGCCGGGCGGCGCGACCGCTTGGTACTATAGGCTGACGGCCGTTCCGGCGGTCGGCTGGCTGTTTTCCGAGACGGTTGCCTACCCCGCCGGCATGCTGCAGATCGGCAGCGCGACGGCCTGTGTCTTTTCGCCAAACCATGTGCCGGGCGATTATATCGGCAAGGCCGCGATCCCATTGGTGCTGAGGCCGCGCGCGTTCCGCGCCAACGCCCGTGATGTGGCACAGCTCTACGATTATGTGCGCGCGGCTTCGCCGGGCTACCGCGAGATCAAGGCGCCGACGGTCGTCATCTCGGGCGATCGCGACAAGGTGGTCTACGCCACCATCCATTCCGTCGGCCTCGGACGCGACATCCCCGGCGCCGAGCTGGTCTGGGTCCGCAATCTCGGCCACAAGCCCGACTGGACCGCTCCCGACCTCGTCGTCGGCGCCGTCGAAAGGGCTGCCGGCGCGTCCGTCGACTTGCAGGCGATGGCGAGCGCCGTGGAAAGCCGCATCGCTGGTGACGCGCAAGGCGCCGGCAGATATCCGGAACTCAAGGTGCCGGACGCCGAACTGGCGCCGGGCTGATGGTACGGATCACTGATGCTGCAGATCAGTGCGTCTCCGACCCGACATAGGCAATGCGCAGCATATTGGTCGAGCCTGGCGTCCTCAGCGGCACGCCCGCGGTGATGATGACGCGGTCGCCCGGCTTGCCGAAGCCCTCTTCCAGCGCAATGCGGCAGGCGCGGTCGACCATGTCGTCGAGGTCGGTGGCGTCCTCAGAAACCACGCAATGCGTGCCCCACAGGAGCGACAGCCGGCGCGCCGTGTTGACGATCGGCGACAGCGCCACGATCGGCACCTGCGGGCGCTCGCGCGCGGCGCGCAGGCCCGTGGTGCCGGAAGCCGTGTAGGAGATGATCGCCGACAGTTTCAGCGTCTCGGCGATCTCGCGCGCGGCGAGCGAGATCGCATCCGCCCCGGTCGCTTCCGGCTCCGAGCGCTGCGCGTTGATGATGCCGGCATAGGTCGGGTCGGCTTCGACCTTGGTGGCGATGCGGTTCATCATGGCGACCGCTTCGACCGGATAGGCGCCGGCCGCGGATTCGGCCGAAAGCATGATCGCGTCCGCGCCTTCGAACACGGCGATCGACACGTCGGACACCTCGGCGCGGGTCGGCACCGGCGCGGTGATCATCGATTCCAGCATCTGGGTCGCGATCACCACCGGCTTGCCGGCGCGACGCGCGGCGCGGGTGATCTGCTTCTGTATGCCGGGCACGGCCTCGAGCGGCATCTCGACGCCGAGATCGCCGCGCGCGACCATCAGCGCGTCCGAGAGCTCGATGATCTCGGCAAGGCGAGCCACCGCCTGCGGCTTTTCGATCTTGGCCATGATCAGCGCCCTGCCGCGCGCGATCTTGCGCGCTTCGGCCAGATCCTCGGGCCGCTGCACGAAGGACAACGCCACCCAGTCGACGCTGGCCGCGAGCACCGCGTCGAGATCGGCGCGATCCTTTTCGGTCAGCGCGCCGACCGGCAGGTCGGTGTCGGGCAGGCTGACGCCCTTCTTGTCGGAGATCGAGGTGCCGGCGACGACCGTGCAGACGATCGACTTGCCGTCGCTCTTCACCGCCCTGAGCTCCAGCTTGCCGTCGTCGATCAAGAGACGGTGACCGGCTTCGACCGAGCTCAGGATTTCCGGATGCGGCAGGTAGACACGGCTGGACGTGCCGGGTTCCGGACTGTCGTCGAGCGTGAAGGTCTGGCCGACGGTCAGCGCTTCCTTGCCGTTGGCGAACTTGCCGACCCTGAGCTTCGGTCCTTGCAAATCGGCGAGAATGCCGATCGGCCGGCCGACGGCCGCCTCGACGGCGCGGATGCGGCCGACGAGCGTGCGCATCAGCTCGTGGTCGGTATGGCTCATATTGATGCGGAAGACATCGGCGCCCGCTTCGAACAGCTTCTTGAGCATCTCCTCGGACGAGGAAGCCGGACCGATGGTGGCGAGGATCTTGACCTTGCGGTTACGTCTCATTGATTGTTTGTTCCCGGAGCGGGGGCCGCTGGCGCGCCTCCCGGTGCGGGCTCGTCGGTCAGCTGGACCATCCAGCTTGCCTGCTCGCCCGTGTCATATTCCTGAAATCCGGCGCGCTGAAAGCCCCGGGCGACGCAATCATTCACGCCGGCGATCTTGAACTCTTTTTCGGCGACGCACATGTTGATCGGGCCGTCCCAACGCCCGCCACGCTCGGCGTCTTCCGCATAAAGATAGTAAAACCTTGATGACAGAGGCCCCTCGATCAGCGTCTTGCAGGTCGAGCCTTCGATGTGCCACCAGCCTTCGGTGATCCAGCCGGCCTTCGCCCGATAGCCGATTCCGACGCCCACCAGATTCTGTGTCGCGTTGCAGACGCGGAAGTCGGCGCGCGCCGACGAGGTCGCGCAAAGCGCGCCGAGGCCCGCGCCAAAGATCAGGAGCGGCAGGGTCAGGCGCTTGCGCGGCCTGCCGGCGAAACCCATTCCAAATCCCTTCGCGAACCACATCTGCATCTCTCGAAGCCCCTTTTCAGCAAACTCCGGGCGCATGTCAACGCGCCGTTTTGTTCAATTCCAATCGATTTAGAAGGGTTCAGCGCGCGGTAAGTCGTCCCGTCAGGGATTCTTTTGCAGAAACCGTGGCCAAACAACGGCATTGCGCCTCAGTCCTCTTCGTGGAATGACGATACCACCCCGCCTGGAAGCCCGCGAACAGACCGTTTTTCAGCCGATGACCCGATCCACAGTTTTCGCGCCTTTCGACATTGTCGAAGGCGATCGCAAGAAAGGCATCGTGCTTCTGGCCGATCACGCCCGCCGGGATGTACCGGACGAATATGGCAGCCTCGGCCTGCCGGCGGAGGAGTTCGAGCGCCACATCGCCTATGACATCGGCGTCGAGACGGTGACGCGCGAGCTGGCGGCGGCGCTCGACGCGCCGGCCGTGCTCGCCGGCTTCTCGCGGCTTCTGATCGACCCCAACCGGGGCGAGGACGACCCGACGCTGATCCGCCAGCTTTATGACGGCACCGTCGTGACAGGGAATTATCCGATGGCCGCCCAGGAGCGGGAGAAAAGGCTCGACCGCTTCTACCGGCCTTATCACGACGCCGTCGGCGCGATGATTTCCTCGGTGGCGCATGCCTCCGGCAAAGCGCCGTTCATCTTCTCGGTGCATTCCTTCACCCCTCGCATGCAAGGCTTCATTCGCCCGTGGCATGTCGGCATCCTGTGGGACCGCGACGACCGCGCGGCGCGGCCGCTGATCGACATGCTGGCCGAGGACAAGGCGCTTGTCGTCGGCGACAACGAGCCCTATGACGGCGCGCTGCGCGGCGACACCATGTTCCGGCACGCCATCGTCAACGGTTATGCGCATGCGCTGATCGAGATCCGCCAGGACCTGATCGCCGATCGCGCCGGCGCCGTTGCATGGGCGGAGCGGTTGGCCCCGATCGTTGACGCCATCGACCGCCGTGCCGATATACACGAGGTGAAGATGTTCGGCTCGCGCACCGGCCCAGTGTGACGGGCGTCAGTGCATGTCTCCCGAAAGGGGGTACCGGTTTCGGGATAAAGACATGCACAAAAATCGAAAACCTAAGCGCATGGAGCGAATCTGAAAGATTGCGACGCGCTTTAAGCCCCACGGAGTTCCATGCAATGGCCGAACTCAGCAACGAGCAGAAACGCGATTTCGAAGCCGCCGCCTTTCGCCGGTTGGTCGAGCACCTGCGCGAGCGCGGCGACGTCCAGAACATCGACTTGATGAACCTCGCCGGCTTCTGCCGCAACTGCCTGTCGAACTGGTATCGCGAGGCCGCCGAGGCGGACGGCGTGACGTTGTCGAAGGATGAGTCGCGCGAGATCATCTACGGCATGCCCTATGCCGAATGGCAGGCGCTCAATCAGACCGAGGCCTCCGAGGGCAAGAAGGCCGAGTTCGAGGCCAAGCGCCCCAGGGATCACTAACGGAGGCCTCGATCCTGCTTGAGCGCGCCTACCCAGATCGGCCCAGCGCTATGGCGGATCCCGTGAACGGCAGCACCAGATCATAACCGGTCGGCGGCGGCGCGATCGGCGTGGCCGCGGAGGTGCCGAACTGGGTGACGCCCTCCCCGAGATGATGCGCGAGATCGTGGCGGCCGCCGCCGAACTCAAATGTGCTGCTGGCGACCATGCGCGCGGAGAACACGTTGGTGCCGATCAGTTGCACCATCGTCGTACCGGCGGAAACCGAGACCGTCGTGCCCGCCACCAGGCTGGTGCGGCGGAAGGTGGCGATGCATTCGCCCTGCGCGAACGAAGCCGGATCGTCGAAGGTCCCCATCGGCCGGCGCTGCAGGTAAAGGGAGAACTCCCCCACCGGATCGAGCCCGAGCGACAGTGCGCCGTTGTCGATCTCCTGGGCCTTGAATGGCTTTGCGGCGAAGGTGAAATGCGCGGCCGTCTCCGCGCGTTTGCCGTCGAACAGCGGCACGTCGAGGAAAGGTAGATGCAGGAAATATCCGTAGTCGGCCACCGCGCCATCATTGGCGCGATAGAAGCGGCCGGTAGCATACCAGGCGAGTTCGGCGGGGAGCAGGGCGGTCATGCGGGTCCTGTGTCTGGGAATTGGCACTGCGACTGTGCCGCGTTCTGATGCGTGCGGGAAGCACCGCATCGCCGAGGCGGCTTGGCCCAAGCACTTTCGGCCGGCAGCGCTTGACTGCTGATTGAATCGATCTAATTTGCCCGCAAAAATCCACCGGCGCACCGGATTTCAGAGCATGAGCCTGCAGACCACGATGCCAGCCGCGACGCGCGGCCGCTGGGCCGTTGCCGGCATATTCCTGGCCAACGGTTTTTTGACTGGCAGTTGGGCGCCGCAGATCCCGGTTTTCCTCACCCGGCTGGGCATCTCGAAATTCACGCTCGGCCTGCTGATCCTGCTGTTCGGCGTTGGCGCGGTGATGGCCATGACCTGGTGCGGCCACCTCATTTCCAGGCATGGCTCGCGCGCTGTGCTGCTCTGGTTCGCCCTCTGCGGCAGCTTCGGCCTGCTAGTCGTCGCGCTCGCCCCCAACGTGTCGCTTGCGGCCATCGCCATGCTCATCTTCGGCGGCTCGATCGGCGGCATGGATGTCGCCATGAACTCCAATGCCGTGGTCGTCGAACGGAGGCTGTCGCGCGCCATCATGTCGTCCTCGCATGGCTTTTGGAGTCTCGGCGGCTTCGCCGGCGGAGCGCTTGGCGGCTACACCATCCAGAGTTACGGTCATCTCGCGCACGCGATTGCGGTGACGGCGATTGCCTTGGCGCTCGTCGCCTTTGCCATTCGCTATCTCGTCGCCGAGGACAGATCGCAGGTCGCCGAACACCAGAAATTCACCCTGCCGAGGCACACAATCGTCTATCTGGTGGGGCTGATGGCGCTGCTCACCATGGTTTCCGAAGGCGCGGTGCTCGACTGGGCGGCGCTCTACCTCCATCAGGAGCTCGGCGCCGACCTTGCCGTTGCCGGCCTCGCCTACGCCGCCTTCTCCGGCGTCATGGCGCTCATGCGCTTCCTGGGCGACGGCGTGCGCAACCGCTTCGGCGCGGTGGCGACGCTGCGCGGTTCGGCGCTTGTCGCCGCCACCGGCATGTTCGTGGCTGGCCTCTCGCCCTCGCCTTATCTTGCCATTGCCGCTTTCGCCTTCTGCGGCTTCGGCATCGCCAACATGGTGCCGATTCTGTTTTCGGCCGGCGGCAACCAGGAAGGCATGTCGTCTGGCACCGGCATGAGCGTGGTCACCACGATGGGCTATTCAGGCATCCTGGTGGCGCCCTCGGCGATCGGCTTCGTCGCCGAACGGTTCAGCTTCAGCCCGATCTTCATCGCGCTCTCCGGCCTGCTGGTCATCGTGCTGCTGATGGCGAGCCTCGCTCACCGCGCCGAATTCGCAGCCGAGCCGGATGATTTCAGGTCGGATCGACCTGAAATCATCCGGCTCTAGGATCAGAGAAGTAGAGCATGATGTCGTCCGAAAACCGCTTCACACTTTTCGGCATCATGCTCTAGCCGGCGCCGGCCGAGTAGCGCTTCAGCTCCTCGTGCAGGAAATCCGCCACCCGGCGGATGCGCATGCTGGTGCGCACATCGCGATGCATGGCAAGCCACACCGGCAGGGTCGGCAAGGGCACGTCCGGCAGCAGCTTTTCCAGGTCCGGATTGCGGTTCGCGAGCGGCTCCTGGCCGATGCCGATGCCGTTTCCCGCCCGCACGGCTTCCCAAAGGACGATCTGGTTGTCGGTCCTGAAGCGGAAATGGCTGCGGCCGACCGGAATGCCGTGGGCGGTGAAGCCGCGAATGATCTCGTCGCTGCGGTCGAAGCCGATCAGTGAATGGTTAGCGAGGTCCCCAGGCTTTGTCGGGCGGCCGCGCCGGTCGAGATAGGATTTCGCCGCGCACAGGCAGAGCGGAATGTCGGTGACCTTGCGCGCCACCAATTCGTTCTGCGCCGGTCTGACCATGCGGATGGCGATGTCGGCATCGCGCCGCAGCAGGTTTTCGACCTGGTTCGAGGCGACGATCTCGATCTCGATGCCCGGCTCCTCCTTGCCAAGGCGCGCCGTCATCCGAGGCAGCACGCAGGCCGCGACCACCTCCGAGGCGGCGATGCGCACCGTGCCCTCGATCGCCTCGACCGATCCCAGCGCCAGCAGCGAGAAGGCGTTGGCCTGCTCGCTGACCGCCCGTCCGCGCTCATAGAGCGTGCTGCCGGCTTCCGTCAGCTCGTAGCCGCGCCGGCCGCGCCGGAACAGCGTCACGCCCAGCGCCTGCTCCAGCTCGGCGATGTGACGGCCGAGCGTCGGCTGGCTGGCCTCCAGCCTGCGGGCGGCGGCCGAAAGGCTGCCGGTCTCGGCAACCGCGACGAAGCTCTTGATCAGGTTCCAGTCGAATTCCATCATTCATTTATGAATAACAGATCGCCGATCTTAGTCAATTTTCATTCAATGATGGAGGCATCAAGTTAGCGAGGCAAACGCAAGCAACGGAGACGAACAATGACCAAGATCGCAATTCTAGGCGCCAATGGCCGGCTCGGCCGCGTAGTCGCCAAGGCCTTCATCGACGCCGGTTTCGACGTCCGCACCATCACCCGCACCGGCAAGGAGCCGGCCGAGCTCAAGGGCGCAACCGCTGTCGCCGGCGACGCGCTGGACCGCCAGTCGCTGATCCGCGCAACGCAAGGCGTCGACATCATCTTCAACGGCCTGAACCCGATCTACACCGACTGGGGCAAGTGCCTGCCGATGGCCGAGAACGTCATGGCCGCCTGTCATGCGAATGGCGCGCTGCACCTCTTTCCCGGCACGGTCTACAATTACGGCTCGCCGATGCCGCGGGTGATCACCGAGGAAACGCCGTTCCATCCGACCACCGAGAAGGGCCGCATCCGCTGCGCTATGGAGGAGCTGTTCCGGCGCGAGGCCGATGCCGGCCGCGTACGCACCATTCTTTTGAGGGCCGGCGACTTCTTCGGCGGCACCGGCAGCGGTTCCTGGTTCGACCTCGTCGTCGCCGCCAAGATGGAGAAGGGCGTCTATACCGCTCCCGGTCCGGCCGACCTCGTGCACGAATGGGCCTATCTGCCGGACTTTGCGGTCGCCTTTGTCGGGCTGGCGCGCAATCTCGACAAGCTCGGTTTCTACGAGGCGCTGAACTTCCCGGGCCACGCCGTCACCGACCTCGAGATCAAGGCGGCGGCCGAGAACGCGCTCGGCCGCAAGCTGAAGCTCACCTTCATGCCCTGGTGGGTGCTGCGCGCTGGCAGCCCGTTCGTGGCCATGTGGCGCGAGATCGTCTCGATGTCCTATCTGCGTTTCGAGGCGCACCGGCTGGCCTCGACGCGGCTCGAAGAGGTCATCGGCGAGATTCCACATACCCCGCTCAACCAGGCGGTGGCGCAGGCCATGCAGGATATCGGCATCGCCGTCGTATCCTCGCGTCAGGCCGCCTGATCAAAGCAAGGAACATCCTGCAAACGAAGCGGCCGGGCTGCGGGAACCCGGCCGCAAATCGATCAAATCCGACCCATTAGCAACAGGATCAGCAGAACGATCAAAAGAACGCCGACGATTCCCGACGGGCCATAGCCCCAGGCGCGCGAATAGGGCCAAGCCGGGACCGCGCCGATCAAGATCAGAATCAGGATGATGATGAGAAGCGTGCTGATCGTCATGAAAAGCCCTCGCCGTATGGTTGAATATAACAGACAATGAAAAAGCCGCCCGGTTGTTCCCGGGCGGCTTTTGTCATCGGGCTTCGAAAAGCGCGCTATTCCGCAGCTTTGGGGAAGGCGATCGCCGGTTCGGCGCCGGCCTCCGCGGCCGGTTCATCGGTCGACACCTCACCCTTGCCGCGGCGGAACAGCCGGCTGAACCAGCCGCGCCGGGCGCCGGGCTTCACCTTGGCACGGGTGAACACCATCAGCATCGAGGGCGTCACCACCAGCGTCAGGATGGTGGCGAAGGACAGGCCGAAGACGATCGCCGAGGACAGCGAAATCCACCATTGCGTCGACGGGGCGTTGATCGTCGTCTCGTGATGGAAGATTTCGAGGCCGAGGCCGAAGGCGATCGGCAGCACGCCGAGGATGGCCGAAACCGCCGTGAGCACCACCGGCCTGGCGCGCTCGCGGCAGGTCTGCAGCACCGCGTCCATCTTGTCCCAGCCTTCCTCGCGCAACCGGTCGTAGGTGTCGATAAGAACGATGTTGTTGTTCACCACCACACCGGCCAGCGCGATGACGCCGATGCCCGACATGACGATGCCGAAGGCCTCGCCCGTCAGCAGCAATCCGAGGAACACGCCGATCGTCGCCATGACCACGCAGGACAAGACAAGCCACACGCTGGTGAACTTGTTGAACTGCGCCAAGAGCACCAGGAAGATCAGGAAGATCGCGGCGCCGAAGGCCTTGCCGAGGAAGGCGCTCGCTTCCGCGCTGTCCTCGTTGGAGCCGGCAAGCTTCCAGCGGATGCCGCTGCCGAGGTTCATATCGGCAACCGCCTTGGTGACTTCCGCCTGCACGGCCGCCACCTGCGCGCCGGCGCTGACATTGGCCTGGACGACCACGGTGCGCGCGCCATCGATGCGGTTGAGGATGCCGACGCTGGGCTTGGCCTTGCGGATGACGAAGTTCGAGATCGGCACCGCCCCTTGCGAGGTCTGTACCCGAAGCTCGTCGAGCGTCGACAGCGTGCGCCGGTCCTCCGGCAGGCGCAGCCGGATATCGACCGCCTTGTCGGCACCGGCCGGCCGGTACTCCGAGAGCTTGAGCCCGTTGGTCACAAGCTGCACCACGGTTCCGACCGAGGTCGGGCTGATGCCGTATTGCGCCGCCTTGGCGCGATCGACCTCGAGCGCCCAGTCGACGCCGGGCGGCGGCAGGCCGTCCGAGATATCGATGACGTTGGGTATCTTGGCGATGCGCGCCGCCACCGCGCGCGCCTTGTCGTCGAGGCCGGCCGGGTCGGCGGCCGAAAGCCTGATCTGGATCGGCTTGCCGGTCGGCGGACCGGCTTCCGGAACGCGGACCTCGACATCGACGCCGGGAATGCCGGCCATGACGCCGCGCAGGTCGTCGAGGATCTGGTTGGCGGACTTGCGCTCGCGCCAGTCGACGAACTCGTACTGGATCACGCCGACGACGTCTTCCGGTATGTCCTGGCCGCCGCCTTGCGTCTTGCCGACGCGCGTATAGACCGACTTCACGCCCGGCCAGCCGAGCAGCCGGTTTTCCGCCGTCTTGGTGGCGGCATCCATTTCGGCCAGCGAGAGATTGCCGCGGGCATGCACGTAGAGCAGGCCGTAATCCGGCTCGACGCTGGGGAAGAACTCGACGCCGGCGCCGTATTTCGAATAGGCGAAACCGACTCCCACCAGCAGGCCGACGGTGAGCAGGATAACGGTGATCGGGAAGCGCACCGCCTGCTTGACCACGGCCATGTACCAGCCGTCACGATGATCGTCCTCGTGATGCGCCGGCGCCTTGGCGAAGATGGCGCCCAGCGTCGGCGCGAAGACCAACGCATAGAGCATCGAGGCCGACAGCGTAACGATCAACGTGATCGGCATATATTTCATGAAGTCGCCGATGATGCCGGGCCAGAAGAGCAGTGGCGAGAAGGCGGCGATGCGCGTCATCGTCGCCGCGATCACCGGACCGGCCATGCGCTTGGCGGCTAAAGCGAAGGCGTCCGCCTTCGGCATGCCCTCGCTCATGCGCCGTTCCGCGAATTCGGTGACGATAATGGCATCGTCCACCAGCATGCCGACCGCCAGGATGAGGCTGAACAGCACGATCATGTTGATCGTGTAGCCCATCATCGCGAGCAGAAGGATGCCGATCAGGAAGGATGAGGGAATGGCAAGCCCGATCAGCAGCGAGGCGCGTCCCGACAGCGCGTAGAGGATGACGATGAACACCAGGATCACCGCGATCATCACGTGGTTCTGCAGGTCGCCGAGCAGCTGGTTGACGAAGACCGACTTGTCCTGCGTGTAGGTGACATGCATGCCTTCGGGCATCGTCTTGATGAAATTGTCCGACACCTCCCGGACATGGTTCAGCGTGTCGATCAGGTTGGCGCCGATGCGCTTCTTCACCTCGATGGCGATCGCCGGCTTGCCGTCGAGGCGGGTCACCGTCTCGGCGTCCTTGAAAGTCGAACGTACGGTGGCGATGTCCTTGGCCTGCACCACGGCATTCGGCGTGGCGACGACCGGCAGATTCGCGACATCCTCCGGCGTCTCGATCAGCGACGGCACCTTGACCGCGTATTTGCCTTCGGAGCCTTCGAGATTGCCGGCGGCGACAAGGCTGTTGGAGGCGCCGACGCCTTGCATCACCTGGTCGAGCTGCAGCCCATAGGAGGAAAGTTTCACCGGGTCCACGACGACCTCCACGAGATCGTCGCGGGAGCCCTGCAGCGAGCCTTCGAGCACGCCGGGCACCTCCTCGATGCGGTCACGCAATTCACGCGCCGCGGCGGTCAGCACGCGCTCGGGCACATCGCCCGAGAGCGTCACGACCAGAACCGGGAATTCGGAGACATTGACCTCGGTGACGGTCGGCTCCTCGGCCGCCTGCGGCAGGTCGGCCTTGGCATCCTGCACTTTGCTGCGCGTATCCTGCAGCGCGGTGGCCAGATTGGTCTGCGGCTGGAATTCGACCAGCACGTAGCCGCCGCCCTGGAAGGCGGCGGAACGCATTTCCTTGAGCCCCTTGAGGCTCTTCAGCTTGGTTTCCATCGGCCTGAGCAAGAGCCGCTCCGAATCCTCCGGCGAGATGCCTTGGTAGACCAGGCTGACATACATCATCGGAATCGGAACATCCGGCTCCGCTTCCTTCGGCGTCGACTGATAGGCGACCCAACCCGCGACGAGCAGGAACATCAACGCGGATATTGTGAGGCGGGCGTTGTGGATGGCGAGTCTGACGATGTCCATGACTTATGCCTGCTGTTTCCTGGGGAGCTGCGGCATGGGCCAGCGCGGTGCCGGTCGAGCCGGCGCCGCGCGGTCGCGCTACTGCGTGCCGGCGGCGGCTTCGCTGATCAGCTTGTTGATGATCGCCTGGTCGGCCTCGACGGGCTTCACCAGATCGCCTTCCTTCACCAACTCCTGGCCGGCGACAATGATGCGGGCGTCCTGCGGGATGCCGCCGAGCACCAGTCCCGTCGGGGTGTCGTCGACGAGGTCGATCGGGAAGAACGCGACCTTGCCGTCCTTGCCGACGGCGCGGATGCCGAGGTCGCCCTTGTCGCCCAGGGTGACCACCGAACGCGGCAAGAGCACCGCGTCGGTCGGCTCTGCGCTGAGCGTGATCTCGGCCGTCATGCCGGCGGGGATGGAGCCATCCCCGTTGGGAATCGCCACCTCCACACGAAAGGTACGGGTCTGCGACGAGGCATCGCGGCTGATATAGCGCACCGTGCCGGTGACCTTCTGGTCGTTGACCAGGCGCACATTGGCCTCGTCGCCGATCTTGATGTAGCGCAGGTCGCGCTCGCTGATCTCGCCGCGCGCGATCACCGGGTCGAGCTTGAGGATCGTGGCCACCTCGCCGCCCTGCATGACCGAGCTGCCGAGCTCGACCGGCACGCGGTCGATGACGCCGTCGAACGGCGCCTTCACTTCGTTGCGGTCGAGTTCGGCCTGCGCCGTCTCCAGCATCGACTGCGCCGCCGTCAGGTTCGAGCGGGCGGTGTCGAGCTGCAGTTTCGGCAAATTGCCGGTCTTGGCCAGCCGCTCGGCGGCATCGAGCTCGGCCTTGCGCTGCGCCAGGAGCTGCCTGGCGTTGTCGACGTTCGAGATCTTCTCCTCGGCGGCGAGCATCAGCACCAGGTCGCCGGTCTTGACGTGATCGCCCTGCTTGACCGGCAGCTTGTCGATGACGCCGCCGACCCGCGTGGCGAGCACCGCCCGCTTGTCGGCTTCGGTCAGTCCGGAAATGCGGATGGCGCGCGCGTAGGTCTTGCGCGGCGGCGTCACCACCGCGACGGTGCGTGGCGCGGCCTTCGGCTCGGCCTCCGCCGTCTTCGGCTTGTCGGCCCCGTTTTGCGCGGCTTTACCTGCTTCCCCCGCCTTCTGGTGGTCGGCGGCGCTGCCCACGGACGAGAACTCGCCCGTTGCCATCCAGGCAGCGAATCCGATGAGCACAGCAATGGCTGCAAGCTTGTGAAACCTGATTTTCGGCATCGTCATTTTTCCGTTGCAGGCTTGGCGAGGTCGGCGCTTTCGACTCCCGGGCGCGCGGCCGATATGGGTGCGCGCAAAGCCGTCTTCAATTTGCCGTGATCGGCGAAGCGCGCTTCTACCTCAAAGTTGCGGCGCAATATAGTGAGAAAAATTGCAGCATCATTGCGCCTCCAGCCGTGGCGGACAGGCTTTTTTCCAGTTTTCGACACTCGACTGGCCGGCTTTTCCCAGTCCAGCCAGATTTTTCACGTGCTCGAACATCCAATGGCAGTAGGCGTCAGCATGATGCGGAATTTTTTCGCGCCATGACTTGCAGCATTGGCACGAGACACGCAAAGGACGCGCCCACTTCGAAAATAAATGCTGTCAGGTGATCTGGTTCAGCAACCGGAACAGCCGCTCGAACGTCCTGCCATAGGGTGGCCTGAGCAGGCCGCCGGCGCTCAGCCTGGACTGGACGAAGATCGGCTTTTCCTTGCTGAAGGTCCGAAAACCCCATTCGCCGTGATAGGCGCCCATGCCGCTCTCGCCGACGCCGCCGAATGGCTGCCGCTCCTGCACCAGATGCATCATGCAGTCGTTGACCGTCACGCCGCCGGCGACGGTTTCCCGCATCATCCTTTGGCGATTGGCGCTGTCCTTGCCGAACCAATAAAGCGCGAGCGGACGCTCGCCGCGGTTCACATGCTCAATGGCGTCATCGACCGTGCCGTATTCGAGGATAGGCAGCACCGGCCCGAAGATTTCCTCGCGCATCAGCCGCAGGTTCTCGCCGGCATTCCTGACCAGGACGGGCGCCATCTTGCGGTCGCCCACGCCAAGCTTTTCATTGGCCGGGTTGACCTCGGTGAGATCGGCGCCAGCTTCGCGCGCCTCCGCGATCATGTCGCTCAGGCGCCGATGGTGCCGCTCGCTGACGATCGCCGTGTAGTCGGGATTGTCGCGAAGGCGCGGATAGAGCCGCGCCATCGCGGCGGCGAGTTTCGCGGCAATCGCTGCACCTTGCCCTTGCGGGACCATCAGATAGTCGGGCGCGATGCAGGTCTGGCCGGCATTTAAGAGCTTGCCATACGCGACGCTCGCGACGGCCGTGTCGAGGTCGCAGGACGCGTCGAAGATCGCCGGCGACTTGCCGCCGAGCTCGAGCGTCACCGGCGTCAGATTGGCGGCCGCGGCCATCGCCACCTGGCGGCCGACGGCGGTGGAGCCGGTGAACAGGAGATGATCGAAAGGCATCGACACGAATGTCTTGCCGACGTCGGCATCGCCGACCACCACGCTCATCTCGTCGGGAGAAAAATGCTCTTCGACCAGCCGGGCAAGCAGGTCGGAAAACTTCGGCGTCAGCTCGGACGGCTTGAGCAGCACGCGATTGCCGGCGGCCAAAGCGGCGGTCGCCGGCGCGATGGCGAGCTGGAACGGATAATTCCACGGCGAGACGATACCGACGACACCCAAAGGTTGCGGCAGAAGGCGGTTGCGTCCGGGCAGGAACGGCAGGCTGGTGGCGACACCGCGCTCGCGCATCCAGCCGCGCAGATGCCGGAGGGCGTGCCTGATGCCGGCGCGAACGACGAACAGTTCCGCAAGCCGTGTTTCCTGCGCCGCGCGGCCGGAAAAATCGCTGTCGATAGCCGCGCAGATCTCAGCCTCATGCTTGTCGGTCAGCGCCAGCAGGCGCTTCAGCCGGTCCTTGCGCATCTCGAGGCTCGGGAAGGGCTCCTTCTCGAAGGCCCTGCACTGCGCTTCAAACCTGACCCCGATCTGTCTGGTCTGCAGCATCGCCACCTCCCGTTTACGTCGAGGTAAACTACTCGCGCAGCGGGGGTGAATCCAGCGCGTCGCCGCTTCCGCAAGGGAAGCTTCAGCACGAACTAAAACGTTCAGGAGGAGTCCGGAAGCGACCTACGCCCGGCGGCGCGTCGCCTCCGGCTTCATGTGCGCGGCGAGGAATTCCTTGACTCTTCGGCCCGGTGCCGGTCCGCGCATCGGCTTGAAGCCGTCGTCGAGCTCACCCGACAGGTCGAGCGTCGCGCGTTTGCCGACAGCGTCGTAGTTCTCCTCCAGCCAGTCGCTGGCCGCGCTTCGGCCGAGGTCGCGCAGGTAGGCGAGGAAGGCCCATTCGGCATTGACCTTGGACGATGCAGAGAGGTCCTTGAAGGCCTCGTCGGCATCGATCCTGTGCATGCGGATGTCGCGGTATTCGCCATGCGGCAGCCGGCCTGCCGCGATCAGCTCCTTGACGAAAGCGATCGAGCGGAATTCGCGCAACAGTCCGGCGTTGAAGGTTATCTCGTCGATGCGGTTCTGGATTTCGTTGGCGCTCTTTGGCGTGCCCTCGCGCACCACCGGATTGATCTGCACGAGAAGCACGTCCTCGGTCGCCGCCGTCTTGAAGAAGGGATAGAGCGCCGGATTGCCGCCATAGCCGCCATCCCAATAGGGCACCCCCTTGATCTCGACGGCGCGGAACAGTTGCGGCAGGCAGGCGGAGGCCATCACCGTGTCGACGTCGATCTCGCCATCCGAGAAGACGCGCAGTTGTCCGGTTTCGACATTGGTCGCCGAGATGAACAGCTCCATCGACTTGCAGGCGCGCACATTACCGAAGTCGATTTGTTTTTCGACCACGTCGCGCAGCGGGTTGAGGCCGAGCGGGTTGGCGACGTAGGGCGAGAAGACCCGCGACATGGTGTCGAAGAAGAAATAGCCGGGCGTGTTCTCGATCGACCAGTTGCCCCACACCACGTCCCACGGCATGCGCTGCACCGGGCTGAAGCGGCCCTTCGAGGCCACGGCGCGCCAGAAATCGTCGAGCGTCCTGCGCGCGCCCTCGACGCCGCCGCGCACGAAGCCGTCGGCCAGCGCCACCGCGTTCATGGCGCCGGCGCTGGTGCCGGACACCGCCGCGATTTCCAGCCGCCCGTCTTCGAGCAGGCGATCGAGCACGCCCCAGGAGAAGGCGCCGTGCGAACCGCCGCCCTGGAGCGCGATGTTGATCTTTTTCTTTTCCTCCGCCTTGCCGTTCTTCGCCATGGCGTTCCTTGTCTCGATACCCCGGCATGCCCCGGCGTCATCGCACGGAGCAGTTGCCGTCAGCTTATGTTGCAGCGCAGCATATAAGGGTGAACCAAGGCAAGAACACGAACACACAAGCGTGATCGGTTGAAATTTCGGTCATGAAAGACGTCTCCGCCGCCAGAAGCGGACGGATTGCATCCGGGCTTGGTCCAAATGTCAGGCGACGAGATCGGGTACCGGTCCGACATAGCGCGACTGCGGCCGGATCAGCCGTCCGGTCGCCTGCTGCTCGCGTGCGTGCGCGATCCAGCCAGCGACGCGGCCGGCGGCAAAGACGTTGGAGAACGCTTCCTTGGGGAAGCCCGACGCTTCGAGCAGCAATGCCGTGTAGAATTCGACATTGGTCTGGATCGAACGCTGCGGCTTGGCGATTCTCAGCACGTCGAGCGCCACCTGCTCCACCTTTTCGGCGAAGGCCAGCCGGCTGCCGGTCTGATTGCTGGAACCGAGCTGACGCACGACCGCCTTCAGCACGTCGGCGCGCGGATCGCGCACGCGGTAAATGCGATGCCCGAAGCCCATGATCCGTTCGCCGCGTGCGATCTCGTCGCGCAGCCAGGCTGCGGCGTCGCCGCTCGCCTCGATCGCGTCGAGCATTTCGATCACCGGCCCCGGCGCGCCGCCATGCAGCGGTCCCTTGAGCGCGCCGAGCCCGGCCAGGATCGCCGAGGTCAAGCCCGCCTGCGTCGACGCCACGACGCGCGTCGCGAAGGTCGAGGCGTTGAGCCCGTGATCGCAGACCGTCACCAGATAGGTATCGAGCGCCTTGGCAAGCACCGGCGATGCGGTGCCGCCGAGCATCCTCAGCATATCGGCGGCATGATCGGCGCTTGCATCCGGAGGAAGAGGCTTCTCGCCGCGGCCGAGCCGCAGCAAGGCTGGCGTCAGCACCGCCGGCGCCGCGATCAGCCTGAGCGCGTCGGCAAGCGCCTCGCCGTCTGGCAAAAGCGCTATGCCGGCACGCATGGCGCTGTAGATATCGAGCGGCGCGAGCTGGCCAAGTATCGGTTGCAGCCGTTCGAACACCTCGACGCGCGCTTTGCCGCTTGCCTGCTCCAGTTCGCTGTCGCCGGGAAGCTCGTTGAAAAAGCCGTCGAACAGCAGGTGGACCACCTGGCCGAAGCGCCAACGGCCGGCGAGTTCCGTCAACGAGTGGCCTCGGACGGTGAGATGGCCGCCCGCGCCGTCGACATCGGAAAGCACCGTGTCCGCCGCAACCACATCATCGAGCCCGTTCGCCATGACTGTCTCCTTGACCTTTCATGCAACGCAATTAATGCTGCTCAATCAACGCATCAATCTTGATCAAGATAATCAATGTAAGGCGGCAAATGACGGAATGGCTGACGCGGGAGGAAGCGTTGGCGCGGCTCAACGTCCGGCCGCAGACGCTCTATGCCTATGTCAGCCGCGGCCGCATCGGCATGCGGCCGGATGGGGCCGACCCGCGCCGCAGCCAGTATCGCGCCGACGACATCGCGGCGATTGCCACCCGCCGGGCACGCGGACGCAGCCCGCAGGCAATAGCCGAAAGCGCCATCGCCTGGGGCGAGCCGGCGATCGCCACCGCCATCTCGACCGTGCTGCATGGCCGCCTCGTCTATCGCGGCAAGGATGCCGTGGCGCTTGCGACGACGGCGACGCTGGAGGAGACGGCAGGGCTGCTTTGGGCATCCGGCGCCCCGGTGTCTTTCGCGTCGCTGACCCCTTCGACGGTTCGGGAGAGCGGCACCCCGACGGCCTTTGCGCGGCTCTCGGCGCTTGCGGCCGCCGGCTGGCCTTCGCTTGGTCGCAGGCCGGCCATGCTGCAGCAGGACGGCGCCAGCGCCACGAGCGTGCTTGCGACATCCCTCGGCTCAAGTCCGGGGGCGGAGCCGGTGCATGAAAGGCTGGCGCGCGGCTGGTCGGTCGACGCCGCCGGCGCCGATCTCATCCGCAAGGCGCTGGTGCTGCTCGCCGATCACGAGCTCAACGCCTCGACTTTCGCCGCGCGCGTCGCCGCCTCGACCGGAGCGCCGATCGCGGCCTGCCTGCTTGCCGGCCTTGCAACGCTGACCGGTCCGCGCCATGGCGGGGCCGGCGCCGCGGCGATCGCGCTGGTCGAGGACGCCGAGCGGCTGAGGCCGAACGAGGCGATCGCGCGCTGGCTCGCCCACGATCGGCCACTGCCCGGCTTCGGCCACCAGCTCTATCCCGAAGGTGATCCGCGCGCGGAGGCCTTGCTCTCTGATGTCACGATCGACGACGGGTTGCTGCGCTTGCGCGACGCGGTGCTTGCCGCGACCGGCCAGCACCCGAATGTCGATTTCGCGCTTGCCGCGCTGACGAGGAGTCTGCATCTCCCTGCCGATGCGCCCTTCCGCCTGTTCGCGCTCGGCCGCAGCGTCGGCTGGACGGCGCACGCAATCGAGCAGGTGACGAGCAACAGGCCGATCAGGCCGCGCGCCCGTTACGACGGGCCGGCCGGCACCGACTGACGGCCAAGCCGTCAGGACATTGTGTCGAGCTTGCGCTGCATCGCGGCGATCTGCGCCTTGAGCTCCTGCAGATCGTCGGACTTCTCTTCCTTCTTCGGCGGCTCGGCCGGTGCGGAGGAACTGGTTCCCGCCGATGGGAACGGCGTGAACATGCGCATTGCGTTCTGGAACATCTCGACGTTCCGGCGCGTCTGCTCTTCCAGCGCCTTCATCGGCGTCTTCATCATGTCAATCGGCGTCTTGCCGAAGGCGCCCTTCATCTGCTCGCGGAAGCGCTCCTGCTCCTTGGAAAAAGCGATCATCGACTGTTCGAGGAAGCTCGGCACGATCATCTGCATCTGGTCGCCATAGAACGAGATCAGCTGGCGCAGAAACGGGATCGGCAGCATATTCTGCCCATCCTTGTTCTCCAGCTCGAAGATGATCTGGGTCAGCACCGGATGCGTGATATCGTCGCCTGTCTTGGCGTCCTGCACGGTGAACTCCTCGCCCTTCTTGACCATCTCGGCCAGATCCTCGAGCGTCACATAGGTGCTGGTGCCGGTGTTGTAGAGCCGGCGGTTGGCATATTTCTTGATGACAATCGGGTCGTCTTTTGCGGCCATCCGTATCCTCCCCAGGATACCGGCGCGTTCACAGTAAGCGGCCGGTAACGATTGCGCCATTTGTCGAGGATATGCGCAAAAGCCTCACAATTCCAAGTGCTTTGTGCAGTGCGGCATCATTTAATGCGGAATGGGCGGAGCAAATTGTGCCGCGCGGCGATCGCTGCGCCGTCACGATAAGCGCCCGACGTGCTTGCCGTGCATGGCGGCCATGCCCATTTCCGGTTTGACTCAGGTCCTTGAACGGGCAAGAAAAGTCTTCAATGACAGCCTAAAACACGACAACTCGAAGTCTGGAGAAGAAAATGGCCGCTTCCAACTCAATCGTCGTCGCCAGCGCCGCCCGCACGGCGGTCGGCTCCTTCAACGGCAGTTTCGCCGCAACGCCGGCGCATGAGCTCGGCGCCGTGGTCATTAAGGAATTGCTAGCGCGGGCCGGCGTCGAGGCGGCGGAAGTCGACGAGGTCATCCTGGGCCAGGTGCTGACCGCCGCTCAAGGCCAAAACCCGGCTCGCCAGGCCTCGATCATCGCCGGCCTACCCAAGGAGACCACGGCCTGGGGCCTCAACCAGGTTTGCGGTTCGGGCCTCAGGGCGATCGCGCTCGGCATGCAGCAGATCGCCACCGGCGACGCCAAGGTGATCGTAGCCGGCGGCCAGGAATCGATGTCGCTCTCGCCCCACGCCCAGCACCTGCGCGCCGGCGTCAAGATGGGCGACTACAAGATGATCGACACCATGATCAAGGACGGCCTATGGGATGCCTTCAACGGCTACCACATGGGCAACACCGCCGAGAACGTCGCCCGTCAGTTCCAGATCACCCGCGAGGACCAGGATGAGTTCGCGCTCGCCTCGCAGAACAAGGCCGAAGCCGCGCAGAAGGCCGGCAAGTTCAAGGACGAGATCGTCGCCTTCACCATCAAGGGCAAGAAGGGCGACACCGTCGTCGACCAGGACGAATATATCCGCCACGGCGCCACGCTGGATGCGATGACCAAGCTGAAGCCGGCCTTCGACAAGGAAGGCACCGTCACCGCCGCCAACGCTTCCGGCATCAATGACGGCGCCGCCGGCGCGCTGCTGATGACGGAGGCCGAGGCTACCCGGCGCGGCATCACCCCGCTGGTCCGCATCGCATCCTGGGCGACCGCCGGCGTCGATCCGGCAATCATGGGAACCGGCCCTATCCCGGCCTCGAAGCGGGCCCTGGAGAAGGCCGGCTGGTCCGTCAAGGACCTCGACCTCGTGGAGGCCAACGAGGCCTTCGCCGCGCAGGCCTGCGCCGTCAACAAGGGCTTGGGCTGGGATCCCTCGATCGTCAACGTCAATGGCGGCGCCATCGCCATCGGCCATCCGATCGGCGCTTCGGGTGCCCGCATCTTCAACACACTGGTCCATGAGATGCGCCGCCGCGGTGCCAAGAGGGGTCTCGCGACGCTTTGCATCGGCGGCGGCATGGGCGTCGCCATGTGCGTGGAAGCAATGGGGTGAATGGAAAAATGGTGAATGGTGAATGGAGGCCGAGAGGCTTCCGTGATGACCATTCACCATTCACTATTCACCATTCACTCTGGGAGGAGCACATATGACCAAGGTAGCAATCGTCACGGGCGGATCGCGTGGCATCGGTGCGGCGATATCGGTAGCCTTGAAAAATGCCGGCTATTCGGTCGCCGCGAACTATGCCGGCAATGACGAAGCGGCCCAAAAATTCAAGGCCGAGACGGGCATCCCCGTCTACAAATGGTCGGTCGCCGACTACGACGCCTGCGCCGCAGGCATCGCCCAGGTCGAGGCCGATCTCGGCCCGGTCTCGGTGCTGGTCAACAATGCCGGCATCACCCGCGACACCATGTTCCACAAGATGACGCGCGAACAGTGGAAGGAGGTCATCGACACCAACCTCTCTGGCGTCTTCAACATGACGCATCCGCTGTGGAACGGCATGCGCGACCGCAAGTTCGGCCGCGTCATCACCATTTCTTCTATCAACGGCCAGAAGGGCCAGATGGGCCAGGTCAACTACTCGGCCTCGAAAGCCGGCGACATCGGCTTCACCAAAGCGCTGGCTCAAGAGGGGGCTCGCGCGGGCATCACCGTCAATGTCGTCTGCCCCGGCTACATCGCCACCGACATGGTCATGGCAGTGCCGGAAAAAGTGCGGGAATCGATCATCGCCCAGATTCCGGTCGGCCGTCTCGGCGAGCCGGAAGAGATCGCGCGCTGCGTCGTCTTCCTGGCGTCCGACGAGGCCGGCTTCATCACCGGCTCGACGATCACCGCCAATGGCGGCCAGTATTTCGTTTGAGGTCTTTTGACAGCGGCGGCAGGCGGTCCGGAACAGCCGGACCGCCTGTTTTTGTCGACGCCTCCACCGCGCGTGCCTCAATACGGCACGCAAAAGTTAACGGCCCCCGGCGTCCCTTGTGCGAAACCCCGTTCACAAGCTGTGAATTTTCGGTGCACAAGCTGTGGACAACACCATATCTTGGGGTGAACAAACCGGGAAAATTCGTAGATCGCTGATTCGTCGCCGATTCGTTCCGGCTTTGGCCGAAAAGTTAACGCGCGGAGCCGGAAACGGCGCCGAAAAGATTAACGACGATTAGGAAAGATCAACCATTTCATAATCTTGGCGGCTGCGCTCGAGTCGACCAGGATCGATCGCCGGCAAAGGTTAACGGCCCTCCGGACCCTACCCTGGCCAAGCATGAAACGGGCCAGTTTCCGGATTCAGCATGTGGTGAGACTCGTCGTCAAAAAATCCACATATAGCCGTGAACAAAACCTGAATCAGAACGAGTCAGTGATTCGTCGCCGATTCGTTCCAGACTCGTTCCACCGGTTAATCGACGGCGGATTTTGACCTTACCGGTGGGCGCACCATCTCTTTTGAGGGAACATTCCGCTTTCGCTTCGCGTCTGAAATCCCTATGTGTCGCCTGTCACATGCGGCGGCAGCGCTGCGTATCAGACAAGAAGCGGCAGAAAGACTCAAATTTCCGAGCCGATGAATATCCAGCCGACACACACTCAGCCGCTGATCCTTTCGGGCCGTGACGTGACGGCCGTGCTCGGTCCCACCAACACCGGCAAGACCCATCTCGCCATCGAGCGCATGGTGGCGCACGAGACCGGCATCATCGGCCTGCCGCTGAGACTTCTTGCCCGCGAGGTCTATGCCCGCGTCTGCGAAAAGGTCGGCGCCAACAAGGTGGCGTTGATCACGGGCGAGGAGAAAATCGTTCCGGTGGGCGCGAAATATTCGGTCTGCACCGTCGAAGCGATGCCGCGCGAGACCGATGCCGCCTTCGTCGCCATTGACGAGGTGCAGCTCGCGGGCGACCTCGAGCGCGGCCACATCTTCACCGACCGCATCCTGCATCTGCGCGGCCGCCAGGAGACGCTGCTTCTGGGCGCCGCCACCATGCATGGCATCCTGCAGCGCCTGCTGAAGGGCGTCTCGGTGGTGACGCGGCCGCGGCTCTCGCACCTTGCCTATGCCGGCTCCAAGAAGCTTACCCGCCTGCCGCGGCGCACGGCGATCGTCGCCTTCTCGGCGGACGAGGTCTATGCGATCGCCGAGCTGATCCGCCGCCAGCAGGGCGGTGCCGCCGTCGTGCTCGGCGCGCTCAGCCCCCGCACCCGAAATGCCCAGGTGGAGATATTCCAGTCCGGCGACGTCGACTATCTCGTCGCCACCGACGCCATCGGCATGGGGCTGAACCTCGACCTCGAGCACGTCGCCTTCGCCCAGAACCGCAAGTTCGACGGCTACCAGTACCGCAACCTCACCGCCGCCGAGCTCGGCCAGATCGCCGGACGCGCCGGACGGCATCTGCGCGACGGCACGTTCGGCGTCACCGGCCAGGTCGACCCGTTCGAGGAGGATCTGGTCAAGAAGATCGAAGGACACGATTTCGATCCGGTGAAGGTGCTGCAGTGGCGTACGGCCGATTTCGATTTTACCAGCCTCGATGCCTTGAAGCGCTCGACCGAGACCAACGCGCCGGTCGAAGGATTGACGCGCGCGCTGCCGGCGGTGGACGCTCAGGCGCTCGACCATCTGTCGCGCGACCCCGACATCAGGGCGCTCGCCACCGGCAGGAACCGCGTGGCGCTGCTCTGGGAAGCTTGCGCGCTGCCGGATTACCGCAAGATCGCGCCCGCCCAGCACGCCGACCTCATCGCCTCGATCTACATGGATCTTGCGCGCCATGGCCATGTTGACGAGAATTACATGGCCGAGCAGGTGCGGCGAGCCGACACGACGGACGGCGATATCGACACGCTGTCGCACCGGATCGCCCAGATCCGCACCTGGACCTTCGTCTCCAACCGACCGGGCTGGCTGGCCGATCAGCTACACTGGCAGGAAAAGACGCGCGAAATCGAAGACAGATTGTCGGATGCGCTGCATGAGCGGTTGACGAAACGCTTCGTAGACCGCAGGACTTCCGTCCTCATGCGGCGCCTTAGAGAAAATACCATGCCTGAAGCTGAAATCAGCCCAACCGGAACCGTCCTCGTCGAAGGCCATCACGTCGGCGAGCTGCAGGGATTCCGCTTCACCGCCGACCAGAGCGCCGGCGGCGAGGATGCCAAGGCGGTGCGCACCGCTGCCCAGAAGGCGCTCGCGGCCGAATTCGAGGCGCGCGCCGAGCGTTTTGCCGCCTGCGCCAACGGAGATCTGGCATTGGGCTCGGACGGTATATTGCGCTGGATCGGCGCGCCGATCGGCACGCTGGTCGCCGGCGACGAGGCGCTGAAGCCGCGGCTTGTGCTGCTTGCCGACGAGCAGCTCACCGGGCCTGCCCGCGACAAGGTCGCGGCGCGCGCCGAGCGTTTCGTCAATTTCCAGATTGAAACGCTGCTGAAGCCCCTCGTCGATCTGAAGAATGCCGAGCAGCTCACCGGCATCGCGCGCGGCATCGCCTTCCAGCTCGTCGAGCATTTCGGCCTCGTCAACCGCCGCGACATTGCCGAGGAAATGAAATCGCTCGACCAGGAGGGCCGCGCGGCGCTGCGTCGCCTTGGCGTGCGCTTCGGCGCCTATCACGTCTTCGTGCCGGCGCTGATCAAACCCGCGCCGGCCGGGCTGGTCACGCTGCTCTGGGCGCTGCAGAACGACGGCAAAGACAAGCCCGGCTTCGGCGATGTCGTCCACGCGCTGGCGTCGGGCCGTACCTCCGTGGTAATCGATCCGGCTTTCGACAAGACCTTCTACAAGCTTGCCGGCTATCGCAATCTCGGCCGTCGCGCCGTGCGCGTCGATATCCTCGAGCGGCTGGCCGACCTCATCCGCCCGGCGACCAACTGGAAGCCCGGCCTCGGCCAGCGGCCCGATGGCGCCTATGACGGCCATGCCTTCATGGTGACGCCGCCGATGATGTCGATCCTCGGCGCCACCGCCGACGATATGGAAGAAATCCTTAAGGGTCTCGGCTATCGTTCCGAACCGAAGCCGGCCGCCGAGGTCAAGGCGAAGCTGGACGCGCTGGATAGCGCCGCCCGTGAGGCGGCAGCCGCGAAGCTTGCAGCGGAAGAGGCCGCGCGCGCCGCGCAGGCGGCTGAGGCGCCGGCCGGCGACGGCGCCGCCGAGAGATCGGAAGCGGCCGCCGCCGATGCGCCCACGGCTGAGGCTCCGGCCCAAAGCATGGCGGAGCCTATTGTCGAAACAGTCGAGCGGGATGATGCGCGACAGCACGCTGAAGAAGCGGAAACGCATGCGGAGCCCGCTGCAACAGGCGAGCCGGCGGCACAAAGCGATGAGTCAATCGGCGAGGTCGTGACGGAGGGTGGCGTATCCGCTACCCCGGTCGAGGCCGCACCTGCAAGCGAGGCCCGGTCGGCTGAGACCCCGACACCGGAAACCACCGCGAGCGGCGAAGCGGCGGCCGAGCAGGAAGAGCCGAAGCCGATCCTGCTGTGGCGGCAGGCGCGCTTCGACCATCAGCGTGCGCGCCATCGCCATGACGGCCGTCGCGACAACCGCCAGCGCGGCGGGCAGGCCCCGCATGAGGGTCAGGCGGGCGCCGCGAGTGGCGAGCCCAGAGATCGGCCAGCCCATGAGGGCCGCCGCGATCAGCGCGACGGTGCCGGCAAACCGCGCTTCGACCGCTCGAAATTCAAGCCGAGGCCGGAACGCGAAGGCGGCGAACGCGAAGGCCGGCCGCAGGGCGAGCGTCCCGATCGCCGTGAGGGTAGGCAGGACTGGAAGGGCAACAGGCAGGACGGCAAGGGCAATGCTTCCGCCGGCAAGCCGGCCTTCCAAGGCAAGCCGCGCGAGGAGCGCCCGCAGCGCTTCGATCCGGATTCGCCCTTCGCCAAGCTCGCCGCCCTGCGCGACCAGCTGAAGAAATAGGCTAGAGCATGATGCCGAAAAGTGGGAACCGGTTTTCGGATGAGATCATGTTCCAACAAAGCTAGCAGCGATGGTTGGAGAAGGCCGCCAGCGCATCGACAAATGGCTGTTCTTCTCACGCGCGGTGAAATCGCGGTCGCTGGCGGCAAAGCTCGTTGTTGCCGGGCGCGTTCGCATCAATCGCGACAAAGCAGCGCAGGCCTCCGATCTGGTCAAGGCCGGTGACGTGCTGACCATCACGCTCGAGGGCCGGATCCTGGTCTGGAAAGTGCTCAACTGCGGAATTCGGCGGGGTCCTGCCGATGAGGCGCGCCTGCTCTACGAGGACATGTCGCCGGCCCCGACGCCAAGGGGTGGGGCCGTTCCCGACGCCATTCCGGGGTTGCGCGAGGCCGGCAGCGGCCGCCCGACCAAGCGGGAGCGGCGGCAGACGGACCGGCTGCTCGGCGACGACTGAAGATACAACCTGACTTCGTCGCGGCACCCGCATGGAATTCCATTCCGCAGCGCCGGCTCAGGCAGCAAGCCCTACCCTTGCCAGCGGCGGGCAAAGGCGTTACCTCACCTTGAAAAGCCCAGCAAAAAAGGGACGTCCCGGAGCCTGCAATGACCTATGTCGTGACCGACAATTGCATAAAATGCAAATACATGGACTGCATCGAGGTCTGTCCGGTCGACTGTTTCTACGAAGGCGAGAACATGCTGGTCATCCACCCGGATGAGTGCATCGACTGCGGCGTCTGCGAGCCGGAATGCCCGGCCGACGCGATCAAGCCGGACACTGAGCCGGGGCTCGACAAATGGTTGCAGATCAATTCCGAATATGCCGAGAAATGGCCCAACATCACCGCCAAGAAAGAGCCGCCGGCGGATGCTAAAGCCTTCGACGGCGAGGCCGGAAAGTTCGAGAAATATTTCTCGCCGGAGCCTGGCGAAGGCGACTGACAGCCGGATCGGCCAAGCCGGCATGACGTGACGTAACGGGGCCGATATAATTACTGTCTTGACAGGCAGCGACGGCGCTTGGCGTTAGCGGACGCAGCAAAACCTTGATTCTTCCGACTTTTTGTGTTACATGAGCGGAACATGCCGGTGACACAACGTCGATTTATGGCGCTAACGCCCCAAATCACTGAAAGGTGAGCTTCTCAATCCGGACCAGAGCGATCTGGGGCAGGCGGGTCGCATTCGTGCGGTTAGCCGGCCTCGGCTTATCCGGTGGGTCATCATGTTGCGCGGCTAACGGTCGGCTTTTGCCGATCCCACGGGTTTGGCCGGCATGATGCCGGTGACACAACTAAGGAGTTCAGGGCGTAATGGCAACGATAACCCCGCAGAAGAAGTCCACCGCGGCCCGCCACGGGTTCAAGACCGGCGAGTTCATCGTCTATCCGGCGCATGGCGTCGGCCAGATCGTGGCGATAGACGAGCAGGAAGTCGCGGGTCACAAGCTGGAACTGTTCGTCATCGATTTCCAGAAGGACAAGATGCGGCTCAAGGTGCCGGTCGCCAAGGCGACCTCGATCGGTATGCGCAAGCTGTCGGAAGAGGATTATGTCGATCGCGCGCTGAAGGTCGTGCAGGGCCGCGCCCGCATCAAGCGCACCATGTGGTCGCGCCGCGCGCAGGAGTATGACGCCAAGATCAATTCCGGCGACCTGATCTCGATCTCGGAAGTGGTGCGCGACCTCTACCGCGCCGACAACCAGCCGGAGCAGTCCTATTCCGAGCGCCAGCTCTATGAAGCCGCGCTTGACCGCATGGCTCGCGAGATCGCCGCCGTCAACCGCATGTCGGAGACCGAGGCGGTGCGCCTCATCGAGGTCAACCTCAACAAGGGTCCGAAGCGCGGCGCCAAGGCCGACAACGAGGAAGCCGAGCAGGAAGAAGCTGCCTGAGCTTTTTCGCCTTTAAGTTACGAAGAATCCGGCCTCGCGCCGGGTTTTTTGTTGCGGGCAATGCTGGCAAAGTCGGCGCCGCCCCTCATCCGCCTGCCGGCACCTTCTCCCCGTATAGTGACGGGGAGAAGGGAGATGGCGCAACGCTGGTGCTCATCTTGCAACGGTGAAAATTGGCGAAATCACTTAATGAAAGCGTCTTTCTCCCCGTCACTATACGGGGAGAAATGCCCGGCAGGGCAATGAGGGGCGGCGCAGACCTACGAAGAAATCGTACCTGATCCCTCGCCTCCGGCTTCCCTCTGCGCTTCCTCCTGCCGCAGAGAGGCGATGAATCGCTTGGTCCGCTCGCGCTCGGGATTGTCGAAAACGACCGCGGCCGGGCCCTTCTCCACAATTGAGCCGGCGTCGAGGAACACCACCTCTTGCGCGATCTTGGAGGCGAGCCTGAGATCGTGCGTGGCCATCACCATTGTCGTGCCCTCGCGGGCGAGCTGACCCAGCACGTCGACCACCTCCTGCGCCAGTTCCGGATCGAGCGCCGAGGTCGGCTCGTCGCAAAGCAGCACGCGCGGCGACGGCGCCAAGGCCCGGGCGATCGCCACGCGCTGCTGCTGGCCGCCAGACAGCGTCGCCGGCCAGGCATCGGCCTTATGCGCCATGCCGACCTTCTCGAGCAGCGCCATCGCCCGCTCGCGAGCCCGGTCGGCCGGCCATTTCAGCACCGTCACCAAGCCTTCCATGACATTCTCGATCGCGGTGCGGTGCGGAAAGAGCTGGAAGTTCTGGAACACCATGCCCGTCTGCAGGCGAACGCGCTGCACATCCGCCGCCGGCACCTTGCCGCCAGGCCGGAATTCCAGCGTCTCGTCGCCGATGCGCAAGATGCCGGAGGTCGGCACCTCCAACAGGTTGATGCAGCGCAAAAGCGTGCTTTTTCCCCCGCCCGAAGGGCCGACCAGTGCCGTGACGCTGCCTTCGTCCAGATTGACGGTGACGCCCTTGAGCACAAGATTGTCGCCGAAGCGCTTCTCGATATTGGTGAGGCCGATCATGCATTGGCCTCCAGGAACCCGCCATAGCGGTTGAGCCGCACCTCCAGCCGCGCCTGCAGCGCCGACAGTACCGAGCTCATCGCGAGGTACAGCGCCGCCGCCTCGACATAGAGGATCAGCGGCTCGTAGGTGGTGGCGACGATGCGCTGCGCGGCCTGGAACATCTCGGGTACCGTTATCGCCGCCGCGAGCGAGGTATCCTTGACCAGAGAGATGAAGGTGTTGGAAAGCGGCGGCACTGCGACACGGCCCGCTTGCGGAAGGATCGTGCGCCGCATCGCCTGGCTCCAGGTCATGCCTATCGAATAGGAGGCCTCCCACTGCCCCTTCGGCACCGAACCGATGACGGCGCGGATGATCTCCGACGTGTAGGCGCCGATGTTGAGCGTGAAGCCGATCAGCGCGGCGGGAAAGGCATCAAGCAGGATGCCGACCGACGGCAGGCCGTAGAAGATCAGGAAGAGCTGCACGAGCAGAGGCGTGCCGCGAAATATCCACACATAGAAACGAACGAGCGCGACCAGCGGCTTCGGGCCGAACAGCCGGATCAGTGCCGTGACCAGCCCGGCGAGGAGCCCGAAGGCGAAGGACAGCAATGTCAGCGGCACGGTGAAGATCAGCGCCGCCCACAGCAGCGTCGGCAGCGATTCCAGCATCAGTTGCAACCAGTGCGGCACGGAGCCTTTTCCTTTCCGGATGCCGCGACCACCTCTGGCCGGCATTGCCGAACGACTATCATGCAAAAGCTGGCGGGCCGTCAAAGACGGCCCGCCAGAATTCAGGCAAAGGCGGACTAAGCTTACTGCGAGACGTCTTGGCCGAAATAGGTGTCGGCGATCTTCTTGTAGGTGCCGTCGGCTTTGATGTCTGCCAGCGCCTTGTTGATCGCCGCGACCAGTTCCGGATCGCCCTTGCGCACGATGACGCCGGAATAATCGGCGTTCTCTTCCTGGGCGGCGATCTTCACATTGGCGTCCGGCTTGTGCTTCTTGAAGTCGAGGAAGGACAGGCTGTCGTTGATGGTGGCGTCGGCGCGTCCGGTGAGCAGCAGCTGGATCGACTGGTCGAATCCGTCGGTGCCGACCAGCTCGGCGCCGTTCTTCTCGGCGAGCTTGCCGAAATTCGAGGTCAGCGACTGCGCGGCCTTCTTGCCCTTGAGATCGGCGAAGGTCTTGATCTCGCTGTCGTCGCCGCGAACGATCAAAACCGCCTTGGACGCGATGTAGGGATCGGAGAAATCATACTTGGCCTTGCGTGCATCGGTGATGCCGACCTCGTTGATGACGGCGTCGTAGCGGTTGGCGTCGAGGCCGGCGATCAGGCCGTCCCACTTGCCTTCGAGGAACTGGGCCTTGACGCCGAGCTTCTCGGCGACCGCCTTGGCGATCTCGACATCGAAGCCGACCAGCGCTCCGGATTCGTCATGATAGGTGAACGGCGCGTAGGTGCCTTCCGTGCCGACCTTGATGACCCCCGCCTGCTTGATCTGGTCGAGATTGGCGCCGGCCTGACCGGCTGTGACCGCCAGAACCTGCAGCGTTCCGGCGACGAGGAGCGATTTGAGCCATTTCATTTTTCTGTGATCCCGTTTTGACCGGTGCCCCGGCGCATTGTGAGAGCCGCAAACTGACAGATAGATGTCCGCGAAATAAGGAACCAGATTTCAAAAATTGGCCCAGCCAGAAATCTGATCCTCAAAATCGATGCAAACCACGGCAAGCAAGCGTCCCGGGTCGATAACAAAACGGCACCCGGCGCACTGCACGTGCGCCTCTGCCGCCACGGAACCTTCCATGCGCCTGACACGTTGCAGGCTGTTGTAGGGCGCGGCAGCGTCTTTTCAACCGTCATCAGCGTAACGACCGCCAAAAGGAGCCGGCATGATCGAGGACGTGGCAGGACGGACATTGGTCCGGGCGGCAATGAAGGCTCCCTATCTCGAGCGCGACGAGGAACATCTCCTGGCCATACGCTGGAAGGAAAAGAACGATCAGGACGCGCTGCATCTGATCACCGTCGCCCATATGCGCCTGGTGATTTCCATGGCGTCGAAATTCCGCCACTACGGCCTGCCGCTCGGCGACCTGATCCAGGAAGGCCATGTCGGCCTGCTGGAAGCCGCGGCCCGCTTTGAGCCCGCCCGCGAGGTACGCTTCTCGACCTACGCCACCTGGTGGATCCGCGCTTCGATGCAGGACTATATCCTACGCAACTGGTCGATCGTGCGCGGCGGCACCAGCTCGGCGCAGAAGGCGCTGTTCTTCAATCTGAGACGGTTGCGCGCCCGGCTCGCCAATGGCGCCGAGCCGATCTCCAATGCCTCGCTCTATCGCGAGGTCTCGGCGGCGCTCGGCGTGCCCGAAGCCGATGTGGCGATGATGGATTCGCGCCTTTCAGCCCCCGACAGTTCCCTCAACACCCCATTAGCCGACGAGAACGGCGCCGCCGAGCGGATGGATTTCCTGGTCTCGGAGGACCCGCTTCCCGACGAGGTGGTGGGCGAAACGATCGATGTCGAGCGCCGCGCGATCTGGCTGAAGAGCGCGCTCGGCGCACTCAATGCGCGCGAGCTCCGGATCATCGAGGAACGCCGGCTGAGCGACGACGGCGCCACCCTGGAATCGCTCGGCGAGGCGCTGGGCATCTCCAAGGAACGCGTCCGTCAGATCGAAGCGCGCGCCATGGAGAAACTGCGGGCGGCACTGCTCAAACAGAACCCGGAATTCCTGGCGGAAGCAGCCTGAGCGGCAACCTGACGTTGCTATAGCGGGACACTTATCAAATAAAATACATGGCCGTTGCGGCAAACCTTTTCTTCTTACTGTATCAGCGTATTGTGAATTCTTTAACAGACCCGCGCGCCGCGACTGGCCTTTGGTGAATCCGACAGACCATAGCGGATGGGGGATTTGCCATGCTGCGATGCTGCGCCTTGCTTGCAGCCTTGATTCTCGTGGGCTTCACGGCGTTCGAAGCTCACGCCGATCGCAGGGTTGCCTTTGTGATCGGCAATTCGGAATACCGCAATATTCCGGCCCTCAAGAACCCGGACACGGACGCCGAGGACGTCTCGAAGACATTCCGGCTGGCCGGTTTCCAGGTGTTCGTCGCCAAGGACGTCACCAAGCTTCAGTTCGAGGAGCAGTTCCGCAACTACCTCGCCGCTGCGGACGGCGCCGATCTCGCCGTCGTCTACTATTCCGGCCACGGCTTTCAGATCGGCGGCGAGAATTTTCTCATACCCGTAGATGCCTCGCTGAAGGATGCGGCCGACATCGAGATCCAGGCGATTAAGCTCGACGATGTGCTGGAGCAATTGCGCTCGAAATCGAAGATCCAGATCATCATCCTCGATGCCTGCCGCAACAACCCGTTTCCGCGCAAGGACTATTGGCTGCGGGATCAGTTGATCACCGCCAGCGGCACAGGCCTTGCCGAGGTGAAAAGCTCGCAAAACACGCTGATTGCCTTTGCCACTGGGCCCGATGCGATCGCCTATGACGGGACAGGCAACGGCAGCCCCTTCTCGTCCGCCTTTTCCCGCCGCGCGCTGACGCCGAACCAGGAGATACGCGCGGTCATGGCCGCAGTGCGCCGCGACGTGGTCGCGGCCACCAAAGGCAAGCAGGTTCCCTGGGAGAATTCCTCGCTGATCGACGAGGTGGTGCTGATGCACCGTGCGAACAAGCCGGCGCTGCCGCCGGTGCTTGAGAAAGTCGTGCCCTCGGGCGTCGGCCCCGTCGCGCTGGATCTGCCCGAGCCGGTCGATGTCGACGGCGGCGCGGTCACCGTCAGCATCGAGAAAGCGCCGGCGTCCGGACGATTGATGCTGGACGGCAAGCCGATCGCTATCGGTGAGCCCATCCAAGGCAAGGATTTGCCTCGCCTGAAGATGGACGCGCCCAAGGCGCCCGGCCAGCAGGAGCAAGTGGACACACTGGCCTACATCACCCGTAACGACTGGGGCGGCGAGTCCCAGGGCATCCTGTTGCTGCGGGTCAAGAACGGCGAGGGTGCCGACGGCCAGCAGATCATGGCCTCGCTCAAGGCCGAGCAGAAGCAACAGTTGCAGGAGCGAGGCCTCCACATCGCCGGCGCCGCAGAGGCGATCGAGAACCGCGATCTCAGCGTCCCTGTCGGCGTCGGCCCGGTTCCGCTGAAGCTGGACTTCCCCACTAAGGACCCTGCCGTCAGCCTGAAACTCGCGAGCTACCCGGCGACCGGAACGCTGTCCCTGCCGGATCGCACCCTGTCACCTCAATCGAGCCTGATGGCCGATGAAGTCGACCATTTGCGCTACGAGCCGCAGATCGGCTCGGCGGCTCCCGTCGAGGTCGGCTTCGAAATCCGCGCCGGCAACGCATCCAAGCCGGCGACGTTGAAGCTGTCGCCAACCGTCGACCCCTGCGACCAGGCAGCCGGCGAGCCTCTTGACCTGCAAGGCGTCGCCGCCGGCAGGCTGACGAACGAGATCGGCGGCGGAGCGGTGGAGGCATGCGAAGCGGCGGTGAAGACCTACCCTGATGTTGCCCGCTTCCAATACGCGCTCGGGCGGGCGCTTCTTGCAGCCGGCAAGGTCGACGAGGCAAGGAAAGCCATTCAGGATGCCGCTGACAAGGGACATGTCCGGGCCGTCTTCGAGCTCGGCTATATCGCCTTTTCCGGAATGGGAACGGCCGTGGATTTCACGAAAGCAAACGGCTTCTACTCGGAAGCCTCAGACAAGGGAGACCCTTATGCCATGGCCGCCTGGGGACGCGCCCTGTTCAACGGTCTCGGCGTCCAGAGCGACACCCGCAAGGGGTTGGATCTGCTGCTCAAGGCAGCGGCGATGGGCCAGGTCAATGCCATGAACGATCTGGCCGTGATCTTCAAGGAGGGCCGCAATGGCGTGCCCGCCGATCCCGACCGCGCCTTGGCATTCCTCAGGGCCGGCATCGAACGGCAGAACATCTATGCGATGAGCATCCTCGGTCCTGCCGGGCGCAATGCACTGGCGATCGCAGCCTGCAGGCCCGAAACGAAAACAATCACCAAGATAAAGGTCATCCGCACGAAACCGCCGAAGGCCGCGGCGCCGGAAAGAGAGCCCCTCCCGAAGCTGCTCGGACCGGTACCGAGCGAGCCCGATCCATTCGTTCCGCCTTGGCGTGGCGGCGGTAGCGGTGGTGGCGGCAATGGCAGCTATGGCGGCAGCGGCGGGCAAAGCGGCGGCAGCCCAGGCTGAAGGCGCCACTCGTCCGGCGGCGGCAGCTGTGGTGGCTGACCGGGACCACAAAGGGTTCTTCACCGGCCGCCGGCAGACTATCGCCTGCCATGCGGTTCCTACCGGTCGGTGACGATCTTGACCTTGTCGCCGGCCGACACCGTCGCGCCGGGCGACATCGCGTTCAGCACGCGGAAGAGATCGAGCTTGCGGTCGACGCCGACCATCTGCGCCGCGAGCGTGCCCATGTTCTGGCCGGGCTGCACGGTGACCACCCGGATATGCAGCGGCTTCAGCGCCGCCTTCTCGGCCGCGCTCAGCGTGCGGAAGGAACCGCTGACCGAACGCGCGACCGGCTCCAGCGCGGTGCTGGCCGAAGGCGCTGCGGTCAGCAGCCGGTAGACCTGCCCGCCGGCGCGGATCACCGCGATATCGAACTGCCACCCCTGCGCGCTGGCATGTGCCATCGCCGCTTCGTTGCCGTTGACCGTGTCCTGGCGCACGCTGGTGTCGTCCAGCCCGGCGACCCAGCCGCTGCGGATGTAATCTGTCAGCGACACCGATTTGTCGATTGCAACGCCATCGAAGCGGATGGCGATGTCGCCTGGTCCGGTCGCGGTGACGGCGGCCGCCGAATTGTCGATGACGAAGCCGTCCGGCACCGCGAACGAGACGCCGAGGCCGGGATGCATGAAGGTCTGGCCGCGCACATAGCCCTCTTCCGGCGTGTCGCCGTAAAGCAGGCCGTCTATGCCGGCGAGGAAGGCATCGCGATCACGCGTGCCGACGCCCGGCGGGCCGAAGTTGCGGGCAAGGCGCTGCGCCAGATCAATGCGCTGCGGCGTGTTCGGGTGCGTGGCCAGGAAGTCGAGGCTGGCATCGGTGGCGCCGCTGACCGAGCGGAAGTCGGTGTAGGCCGACATCGACTGCAGGAAGCGGCCGGCCGCATACGGATCATAGCCCGCCTCGCCGATCGACTTGATGCCGATGGCGTCGGCCTGCAGTTCCTGGTTGCGCGAAAACTGCGCCAGCCTCAGCTTGCCGCGGATGAGTGCTGCCTTGGCGGTCGGGCTGTCGCCGAGCACATCGGAGACGACCTTGGTCGCCAGCCCTTCTTCGGCCTCGAGCTGCTGCCGCTGCAACCCGTGATTCGCGGTGACGTGGCCCATCTCATGCGCGATGACGGCGGCAAGCTCGGAGGAGTCGTTGGCCAGGGCCAGCAGTCCACGCGTCACGTAGAGGTAGCCGCCGG
The DNA here is from genome assembly GCF_029625675.1 of Mesorhizobium sp. WSM4884. NCBI lineage: Bacteria > Pseudomonadati > Pseudomonadota > Alphaproteobacteria > Hyphomicrobiales > Phyllobacteriaceae > Mesorhizobium > Mesorhizobium sp. WSM4884. Next base: position 52,520 of record NZ_JARTVO010000013.1, on the reverse strand, counting down.
GCAGCGCGAAGGCGTTGACGTTGGGCGAATTGAGGATGGTGATGCGATAGGTCTGGGTCGGGTTTGCCGACACCACGGTCAGGTTGCCGACGACCTTGGCCACCATGCGCTCGAGCTTCGGATCGGAATATTCGCCGCCATAGGTGGCGAGAATCCGCGGATGCTGCGCCTTCGCCATGTCGGCGAGTTTGGCGTTGGCGACGACGTTGTCGACCGTGATCGGCTTGTCCGAGGGCTGGAAGCCGGATTCCTGGACATCGGGCGGCGTGAACATCTGGCAGCTCGCCAGCGCCACGGCAAAGCCAACCAACGCAAAGAATCGCGCCAGCGGCTTCATCCACACTTTCTCCGCGCCGGTCGTCAGATCGGCTTCCTTTCGAAATCTTTCGGCAAATCACGGCCCACCCGGACCAGTATGGCCGGACCTAGCCACACTCCCCCGGACAAGGCAAGCAAACGCCGGATCACCCGTTGCCGGTTTGGGCGTAAATTATGTCCGCTTCCGGGCAATATGTTGTGATAGGGCAACGCTGCCGCCTTGATCGCCGATATAGCGCCGGAAGGCGTCCGGTCCAGGGCGATCGAAGAAATCCGCGGCGGGGCCGGTCGCGGCGATCATGCCTTCGTCCAGAAACGCCATGTTCTCGCCGATGCGGCGGGCATCTTCCGGCTGGTGCGTGACGAAAAGCACGGTCATCTGCCGTTCGGCGTGGATGCCGGCCACGAGATCGAGCATGTCGTCGCGCAGCGCCGGACCGAGCGAAGCGAAAGGCTCGTCGAGCAGAAGCACCGGACGATCGCGTAGGAGCACCCTTGCCAGCGCGACGCGCTGCCGCTCGCCGCCGGAGAGTTCGCGCGGCAGCCGCTTCTCCTTGCCGGCAAGGCCAACCCGCGCCAGCGCATCCGCGACCGCCTGGCGGTCGGCGGCAGTGAGGTCGAGCGACGGCGAGCGGCCGAGCCCGACATTGCCTTCGACCGAAAGATGGGCAAACAGATTGTTTTCCTGGAACACCATCGACACCGGCCGCGCCGAGGGCGGCGTGTCGCCGACATCGATCCCGCCGATCAGCACCTTGCCGGCGCCGGGCAGCTCGAAGCCGGCGACCAGATTGAGCAGCGTCGACTTGCCTGAACCGCTAGGCCCCATGATGGCGGTGATCTTGCCGGCGGCGAATTCGGCATCGAAGCGGAACGATGCCTCGCCATAGCTGAACGAAACATCGTCCAGCGTGACGGCCAGTGCCTTCTCCGTCGCTATGCCATTGTTCGTCGTCATGCCTTTGCTTCCCGCCCGAGCCAGTCGGCGGCGACAACCAGCATCAGGCAAACGAAGCCGAGCAGCAAGGCAAGCCCCGCGGCGTCGGCGGTCCGGTAACTGCCCATGCGCGCGAGCAGGAGATAGGGCAAGGTCTGCACCGAATCGCTGCCGAACAGCGCGATCACGCCGAGATCGCCAAGCGACAGCGCCATGGCGAAGGCAAAACCGGTGGCCAAAGGCCGCCGGAGCGACGGCCAGTCGACCAGGCGCAGCCGGTTCCAGCCGCAAATGCCGAGCGCCAGGCAGAGCCGCTCGTGACGCTCGCTCGCCGCGTCATAGGCAGGGCGAACGGCGCGGATGGCAAAGGGCATCGCCATCACTGCATTGACGGCGACGACCATGACGGGCGCGACGGCAAAGACATCCGTGACCCCACGCAAGGCCAGGAACCAGCCGGCGCCGACCACGATCGGCGGTACGACCAGCACGAAACCGGCGCCGGTGTCGGTGGCATGTTCGAGCAGCGACATGGCGCCGCCCGCGCGGCGCCGCAAGGCCAGTGCGCGCCGGGCCGCGATGAGCGAGAGTGACAGCGCCACCGAGAGCAGCGCCGAGAGGAAAGAGAGCGCGGCGCTGGTGAGCGTCGCACGGCGCACGGCCTCCTCGCCGGCCAGCCGTCCGAGATCGGCTTCCAGGCCGGCCAGCACGGTCGCCGCCATCGGCCCGGCGACGAACAGCAAGGTAAGTGCGATCAAACCGGCGTTCACCATCGTTTCAGCCTTGCCCGCCGAAAGATAGCGGCGTGGCGCCACCGGCAGATTGGCGTCGCCGACCGTATTGGCGCCAAGCCGCATCAGTGCCGTCACCACGACGAAGGTCAGACCGATTTGCAGCAGCGTCAGCACCACGGCCCTAGCCGGATCAAAATCGAAGCGCAACGCCTGGTAGATCGCGACCTCCAGCGTCGTGGCGGCCGGCCCGCCGCCCAGCGTCAGCACGATGGTGAAGGAGGTGATGCAGAGCATGAACACCAGTCCGGCGACGCCCGGCAGTGCCGCGCGCAGCGCCGGCCATTCGATCAGCCGCAACGCCGGCCAGGCCCCCATGCCGAGCTGGCTCGCCAGCCGCCACTGGTCGGCGGGCACCGTGCCGAGCACCTCCAGAAAAAGACGCGTGGCCAAGGGCAAATTGAAGAAGACATGCGCGATCAGTATGCCGGACAATCCGTAGATGCCGGGCCATTCGCTGCCGTCAAGGCTGCCGAGAGCGCCGGCAAAATAGCCGGCATGGCCGTAGAGCGCCAACACGCCGAGGGCGGCAACGATGGCCGGCAGCGCCAGCGGCACGGCGAAGAACTGCAGGATCAGGCGACGCCCGGGAAACTTCGGGTGCCGGGACAGGGCACGCGCCACCAGCAGCGCCGGCGCGACCGACAGCAATGTCGAAAGCAGCGCCTGCCAAAGCGTGAAGCGGGCGACACGGAGGAGATAGCCGTCGAAGGCGACGAGAGCGCCGGACGGGTCGCTCGCGCCTTCTAGGATGAGCCCGACGAAGGCGACGCCGATGAGCACGGCGATTGCCGCAAGGGCCATGATGCCGGCGGTGACGCGGGAGTCAGGGCGCGGCGAAGATTGCACGCTGCACCACCGGGGCAGGTTTGGAAACCAGCGAACGCCGTGTTCCTTCGCGCCCCCCTCTGTCCTGCCGGACATCTCCCCCACAAGGGGGGAGATCAGCAGCGTCGGCGCCCTGCTCATTCCTGCAACGTTGCCAATTGGCGAAATCGCCAATGGCAGTCAATCTCCCCCCAAGTGGGGGAGATGTCCGGCAGGACAGAGGGAGGCGCCGTAGAGCGATCATCTTCGACAGATAACCAAAGCCGGCTACTTGCTCATCGCCGCCAGCCACTCGTCCACCCAGGCTTTGCGGTTGGCCGCGACCTCTTCCGGGCTGAACAGCAGGGTCTTGGTCGGCTTCACCAGTTTGTCGAAGGCCGGGTTGAGCGGCTTGTCGGTCTTGCCGGCCGGGAACATCCAGTTGGTCTCCGGGATGACGTCCTGGAATTTCGGCCCGGTCATGAAGGCGATGAACTTTTCCGCCAGCGGGTTCTTCGCGCCGGTCGTCGTGATGCCGGCGACCTCGATCTGCAGATACTCGCCCTCCTCGAAGGACGCGGCCTGGTAGCGTTCAGTGTTCTCGGCGACCATGTGGTAAGCCGGTGAGGTGGTGTAGGACAGCACCATCGGCGCCTCGCCCTTGGTGAACAGGCCGTAGGCCTCGCTCCAGCCCGGCGTCACCGTAAGCACCTTGGATTTGAGCTTGGCCCAGGCCTCCGGCGCCTTGTCGCCATAGACCGACTTCACCCAGAGCAGCAGACCGAGGCCCGGCGTCGAGGTGCGCGGATCCTGAATGACGATCTTGTCGGCGGCGCCACCCTCGACCAGCTCCTTCAGGCTTTTCGGCGGGGTCTTCAGCTTCTCGGTGTCGTAGACGACGGCGAAATAGCCGTAATCGAAGGGCACGAATGTGTCGTCCTTCCAGCCTTCGGGCACATTCAAATCTGCAACGGCGCCATGCGGCGCGAAAAGGCCGCTCGCCTTGGCGTCTGCGGTCAGGTTGGTGTCGAGGCCGAGCACGATGTCAGCCTTGGTGCCGGCGCCCTCCAGCTTGACGCGGTTGAGCAGCGCCACGCCGTCGGCGACCGAGACGAATTCGAGATCGCAGCCGCATTCGGCCTCGAATTCCTTCTTCACCGCGGGTCCCGGACCCCAGTCGGCGGTGAAGCTTTCATAGGTATAGACGGTGAGCTTGTCCTTCGCCTCGGCAGGCCCGGCGGCTGCCAAAAGCGAAACGAGGCCTGTTGCGAGAATAAGCTGGGACAATAGTGAGCGCATCGGCGCCTCCTTTGTTCGCGTGACAAGGAATTGAGGCGTCGGATGGTCCGAAACGTCTAATCCCTCCGCCGGTACAAACCGGATCAGGTTCGGCGGGTTGGCATTGTCGCCTCTCAGCCGGTTCGCGAAGTCAGCGTCCGGCACCCCGTTAGAGCGCCTCGAGACATAGGCCCGGCCGATGCGGCGCGCAAGCGGAAGTTTGCCGGGCATCCGATGACTTCGGAACGCAGCGCTATCCGTTTGGATGCGCCTGGCTTCCGTTTCGCGGGCGGGGCTGGTAAGGGCGACGCCCATGGGAACATTCACCATCCTGCTTGGCGGCGAGCTCGTCCGCACGCCTCGGCTCGATCGCCAGATCGAAGGCTCCCGCGTCATCGCCGCCGACGCCGGCATCGGTCATGCCCGCATGCTGGGCCTCGTGCCGGAGCTATGGGTCGGCGACTTCGACTCGGTGCCGCCGAACCTGCCGGAGGATCTCGCCGCCGTGCCGCGCAAGATCTTTCCGGCCGAAAAGGACATGACCGACGGCGAGCTCGCCATCGCCGAAGCGCTCGCGCGCGGCGCCACCAGCTTGGTGCTGGCCGGCGCCTTCGGCGGCAAGCGCGCCGACCATGCCTTCCTGCATCAGGCGCTTGGGCATCGGCTGGCCGAGGCGGGCACGACGGTACTGCTGACCAGCGGCGCGCAGGAGGGCGTCCCCATCCTGCCGGGCAAAGCCGCCTTCGATTACGCCGACGGAACGCTGTTCTCGGTGCTTGGCTTCTCCGAACTCGCCGGCCTGACGGTCTCCGGCGCCAAATGGCCGCTCGACCGTGTCGAGGTGGCGTTCGGCTCCTCGCTCACTATATCGAACGAGGTCAAGGGCCGGCTCGAGATCGCGCTCGAGAGTGGCCGGGCGCTGCTGCTCGCCCACCCCTATCCTCTTGCCGAAAGCTGACATGGCTCCGCCTCTTCTCAATCTCGACGGCATAAAATTGACCTTTGGCGGCACGCCGCTGCTCGACGGCGCGTCGCTGAGCGCTTCCGCCGGCGAGAAGATCGCGCTTGTCGGCCGCAACGGTTCGGGCAAGTCGACGCTGCTCAAGATCGCCGCCGGGCTGGTCGAGCCGCAGGACGGCGAGGTGTTCCGCCAGCCATCGGCAACGGTCCGCTATTTGCCGCAGATGCCCGATATGGATGGCTTCGCCAGCGTGCGCGCCTATGTCGAGGCTGGTCTCGGGCCGGCCGACGACCCGCATCGCGCCACCTATTTGATGGACCATCTCGGCCTCACCGGCGAGGAACGGCCGAGCGACCTTTCGGGCGGCGAGGCGCGCCGCGCCGCGCTCGCCCGCGTCATGGCGCCCGAACCCGACATCCTGCTGCTCGACGAGCCGACCAACCACCTCGACCTGTCGGTCATCGAATGGCTGGAAGAGGAGCTTGCCCGCACCTCTTCGGCCGTGATCCTGATCTCGCACGATCGCCGCTTTCTCGAGCGCGTCTCGCGCGCCACGGTCTGGCTCGACCGCGGCCAGACCCGGCGGCTGGACAAGGGCTTCGCGCATTTCGAGGAATGGCGCGACCAGGTGCTGGAAGAGGAGGAGCGCGAACAGCACAAGCTCGGCCGCCAGATCGTGCGCGAAGAGCACTGGCTGCGCTATGGCGTGACCGCCAGGCGCAAGCGCAACATGCGCCGCCTCGGCGAGCTGCAGGCCATGCGCCAGCGCTTTCGCAGCCATCGCGGCGCCGAAGGCACGGCGACCATGGTGGCGAGCGACGCCGCCGAATCCGGCAAGTTGGTGATCGAGGCCAAGGGGATCGACAAGAGCTTTGGCGACTTGACCGTGGTCAAAGGGTTCTCGACCCGCATCCAGCGCGGCGATCGTGTCGGCCTGGTCGGGCCGAACGGCGCCGGCAAGACGACTCTTCTGAAAATGCTGACCGGCGAGCTGACGCCGGACGCGGGCTCAGTGCGGCTCGGCGTCAATCTTGAGATCGCGACGCTCGACCAGAAGCGCGAGGCCGTCGACCCGCAGGAGACGCTGGCGCATTACCTGACCGACGGACGCGGCGAGAACCTCGTGGTCAACGGCGAGCAGCGCCACGTCGTCTCCTACATGAAGGATTTTCTATTCAAGCCGGAGCAGGCGCGCACGCCGGTGCGGGAGCTTTCGGGCGGTGAGCGCGCGCGGCTGCTGCTGGCCCGGGTGCTGGCGCGGCCGGCGAATCTCCTGGTGCTCGACGAGCCGACCAACGACCTCGACATGGAGACGCTTGAGCTGCTGCAGGAGCTGGTCGCCGGCTTTGCCGGGACAGTGATCCTGGTAAGCCACGACCGCGATTTCCTCGACCGCACCGTCACTAGCGTGATCGCGCCGGACGGCGGCGGACGCTGGATCGAATATGCCGGCGGCTATTCCGACATGCTGGCGCAGCGCGGCGGCTCAAAGCTCGAGGACCGCAAGGCAAGGCCGAAAGCCGAAACGGCGGACGCAAGCGCTGCGCCGAAGACTGATCAGGCCACCTCGAAAGGCCCGGCGAAGAAACTCTCGTTCAAGCAGAAATTCGCGCTGGAATCCCTGCCGAAGAAGATCGAGGCGGTCGCCGCCTCGATCTCGCGGCTGGAGAACAACATCGCCGATCCGTCCTTCTACGAGCGTGACCCGGTCTCGTTCCAGAAGACGATTGCAGCGCTCGACAAGGAGCGCACGACGCTGGCGGCACTCGAGGAAGAATGGCTGGAGCTGGAGATGCTGCGCGAGGAGGTGGAGGGCTGAGCCCCGACAGGACCTGCTCGTTGTCGCAACAAGGAAATGCGCATATAGTATACGCATGTTGCGGAGGCCATTATGCGCAAGATAGCTGCAAACGCGGTCCGTCAGCCGGCAAATCTGTCGATCGATTCACAGCTCATGACGGAAGCAAAGGGACTCAACGTGAATGTCTCGCGAGCCGCTGAGGCCGGCATTGCCGAAGCGGTAGCTGCCGAGAAAACACGACTTTGGAAGCTTGAAAACCGCGCCACGATGGACTCCTGGAATGACTATGTCGAGAAGCATGGCATTCCGCTCAAAGAACATCGGCAGTTCTGATGGCGCGTTATGACGTCTTCGCCGCCGGCGGCATAGAAGGCGGCTACCTTCTCGACGTTCAGTCCGATCTGCTCGATAACTTCAAGACAAGAGTGGTCGTTCCGCTTCTGCCACTCTCATCGGCTCCGCCGCCAATGCGGAAGTTGCACCCCGTTTTCGAAATCAATGGGCGAAAGCTGGTCATGGCCACCCATCTGATCGCCACAGTGGCGGCGACAGAACTCGCGGAGAATAGAACCAATCTCGCCAACCATCACGACGAGATCGCCGCGGCGCTCGAGATGCTGTTCCAGGGTTTTTAGGCGGCGAAAAGCCGCGCTCACCCCGAGGTCTTCGTGGCCCAGGCCTTCAGCGCCTCGTCGAAGATCTTCTCGCCGGGAATGCCTTTTTCCATGGTGAGCAGCGCACGCCGTCCGGTCTTGTAGACCACCGGCACGTCGATCCAGTCCTGTCCCCTGAGCAGTGTCAAATTGGCGTCCTCGTCGGCCTTGGTGTCGTTGAGCGCGACGAGGAAGAAGCCGTCGGCGATCTTGGCCGGGATGCCGATCAGCGGGCTGCCGGCATCCTGTTCCGAGCTCTTCATGGCTATGCGCAGGATGTTGTCGACGCCGCCGCCGTCGAACCCTTCCGGCGTCAGGAAGATCATCTCGATGATATGGCTGGCTGGCAGGGTCTGGTCGGTGTTGCGCCGGATGGTCATGCGCAGCTGGATGTCCTTGCCGGGAATCGTCGCCTCGGCGCGGATCGCCGGCTCCGGCGGCAGGTCGCCGCCTGGCGATTCCTGCACCAGCGACCATACGATGCTGCCGGGCTCGGCGGTGCCTTGCTGCGTGCTGGTGCGCTCCTCATAGAAGATCGCCTTCTGGCCGACCGGCACGGTCGCCTCGGCCGTCGCCGGCGCGGACGTGGTTCCCGCCGCGGGTGGCGTCGCGCCAGCCGCGGGCGGTGTCGTCGCCGCGGCCGGAGGTGTGGTCCCGGCGGCCGGCGCAGGCGGATTGGCGGCAGCACCGGTAGGCGCCGGCGGCGTCGCTCCGGCGGCAGGCGGGGCCGCACCTGGCGTTTGCGCAGCCGGCGGCGTGCCGGCGGCGGCTGGCGGGTTCGTCGTAGCGGGAGCAGCCGGCGGCGGCGTGGTCAGCGCTGCGACGGATTCGCCCTCGCCGATGGTGCTCTGCCCGCCGGCCGGGCCGGGGTCTGTCTCCTTGCCTTCAGGGGTCAGGCGCTGAGTGAACTTTGCTTCGGCCGGCTCGCTGGGGGCGGCTGCGTTAGGGGCGGCTGCATTGGCGCCCCCGGCGGCAGGCGCGGCCGCCGTCTCGGGCGCCGGCTTTGCCGGGGCAGGCTTGACCAGAGGCTCGGTCGAGACCGTCTTGCTGCCGCCGCCTTTCAGGCCGAGCATCGAGCTGAACGCATCCTTGTTCAGCCAGACCCCGTAACCGCCGCCGGCCAGCACCAGAAGCGCAATGACCGTCGCGATCAACCCGCCATAGCTGCGCTTGCGCGGCGGCCGCAGCCGCTGAAACGTGTCCGCCGCCGGCTGTTCGTCATTGGCGAAGACATCGCTGCCATCGTCCGGCTCGGCGGCATTCATGCTAGGAAGGTTGACATCGTCCTCGCGCGGCGAGGGCATTGGCGGCGGTGCCGCAGGCACTTTGTGCCAGCCTGCAGGTTCGGTCTTCGTCGCGCCTTGCCAGCTTGGCTCCATCTTTGGGGCGCTTTGCCAGCTTGGTTCCGTCTTGACGGGTGCCGGCGCCGGCTTGAAAGGCTCGGGTTTGGTAGGCTCAGGCCTAGCAGGCTCGAGCTTCGTCACCGCCGGTTGCCGGACGTGGCTCGTTTGGTTCTTGTTGCGGTCGATCGATGAGAAGATGTGTTCGAGTTCCGCCAGCGGATCTTCTGCTGGCGCCGGCTTGGGCGCCGGAGCAGGCTTGGCGTATTCCCGCTCGACGCTGGAAATGGCATCTTCCAGCGAGCGCTTCTGCTTGCTGACGACCTCGGCGGACAGAGGCGGAGAATAATCGGCGAGCTTCTTCGCCAGTGCCGCACGCGCATTCTCGTAAATCCGCTTGCGCAGCTCGGACGAGGGCTCGCCGTGCTTCTCAAGCTGCTTTTTCAGAACACCAACGAAATCTGCCATGCGTCAGTCGGACCTGCATTCTTTCCCCGGCCTGCAAATCAGCCGTAGCGCCGGGAAGGGCTGTGAAACTAGTCTTGAAACGGGTCGGTCACAAGTATCGTGTCGTCCCGCTCCGGGCTGGTGGAAAGCAGCGCAACCGGGGCGCCGATCAGCTCTTCGATGTAGCGGACATATTTGACCGCTTGCGCCGGCAGATCGTTCCAGCTCCTGGCGCCGGCCGTCGTTCCCCTCCAGCCTTCGAGCGTCTCATAGACCGGCTCGACGCGCGCCTGGGCGCCTTGGCTGGCCGGCAGGTAGTCGATCGGCTCGCCATCGAGGCGATAGCCGGTGCAGACCTTGATCTCGTCCAGCCCGTCGAGCACGTCGAGCTTGGTGAGGGCGATGCCCTTGATGCCGTTGACGGCGACGGCCTGGCGCACCAGCACGGCGTCGAACCAGCCGCAGCGGCGCTTGCGGCCGGTGACGACGCCGAACTCGTGGCCGCGCGTGCCGAGGAACTCGCCGATCTCGTTCTTCTGTTCGGTCGGGAACGGACCTTCGCCGACACGCGTCGTATAGGCCTTGGTGATGCCGAGCACGTAGCCGATGGCGCCGGGGCCGGTGCCGGAGCCTGCGGCCGCCTGTCCCGCCACCGTATTGGACGAGGTGACGAAAGGGTAGGTGCCGTGGTCGATGTCGAGCAGCGTGCCTTGCGCGCCCTCGAACAGGATGCGCTCGCCCGCCCGCCGCTTGTCGTCGAGCACTTTCCAGACGCGGTCCATGTAAGGCAGGATCTCGCCGGCAACAGAGGTCAGCTCCTGCATGATCGCCTCATGCGTCGCCTCGGCATGGCCGAGCCCTCGGCGCAGCGCATTGTGGTGCGTGAGTAGCCGGTCGACCTTCAGGGGGAGTGTCTCCAAATCCGCCAAATCCATCACCCGCACCGCGCGCCGGCCTACCTTGTCCTCGTAGGCGGGGCCGATGCCGCGGCGGGTCGTGCCAATCTTGGTTCCGGAATTCGAGGCGGCGTCTTCGCGGAATCCGTCCAGTTCCCGGTGCAACGACAGGATAAGCGCGGTGTTTTCGGCTATTTTCAGGCGCTCCGGCGTCACGTCGACACCCTGCTCCTTGAGCTTCGCCACCTCCGCGACGAAGGCATGCGGATCGAAGACCACGCCGTTGCCGATGATCGACAGCTTGCCTTGCCTGACCACGCCGGACGGCAGGAGCGACAGCTTGTAGACCTTGCCGTCGACGACCAGCGTATGACCTGCATTGTGGCCGCCCTGGAAGCGCACGACCACGTCGGCACGTTCCGACAGCCAGTCGACGATCTTGCCCTTGCCTTCGTCGCCCCACTGCGAGCCGACGACCACCACATTGGCCATGTTCTTTTCCCTTGAGATGCCGCCTTGGCGGCTTGAAACGACAGGCCTCTATAGACTCATGTGCAGGCCGATGCGACCCTTTCTTTGCCGCCGAAACCCCAGTGCATGATCCGAAAAAGTGGGGACGGTTTTCGGAAGAGATCATTCTCCAACCAACGTACAACAAACCAGGCACAACAAATTCCGGCTTTCGCATCATTTACTTGCCGTGGTCGTCGCAATAGGCCGGCTTTGGTCTTCGAACCCGCGCCGGACTGAGCGATGCATCGAGCTGCCTATCTGTTCCTTCTCTCAACCATGCTGCTATGGGGCGGCAATTCCGTGGCCGGCAAGCTTGCCGTCGGCCATGTGTCGCCGATGACATTGGTTTTCCTGCGCTGGGTGTTGGCGGTTCTGATCATGCTGCCCGTCGGCTGGCGGGCGTTTCGCGAGGACTGGCCCGAGCTGCGCCGGCATTGGCTGCTGCTCGCCGGACTCGGCGCCTGCGGCTTCACGATCTTCAACGTCATCTTCTACACCGCGCTCAACTACACGACCGCCATCAATGTCTCGATCGAGCAGGCCGCCATACCGATCGTCATCATCCTTGCCAACTTCGTGCTGTTCCGCCTGCATGTGCAGCGCCTGCAGATCGTCGGCGTGGCGCTGACCATCGTCGGCGTCACCCTTACCGCCAGACATGGCGATCTCAGCCAGTTGCTGAAGCTCGATCTCAATTTCGGCGATGCGATCATGCTGGTCGCGGTTCTCTGCTACAGCCTCTATTCGGTGGGGCTGCGTCTGAAGCCGGCCATTCGCTGGCAAAGCTTCATGCTGGCTTTGTCGTTCGCCGCGCTTTTGACCTCGTTGCCCTTCTTTGTCTGGGAAGTGGCGGCAGGCCGCGTTATCGTCCCGGACGCGCGCGGATGGGCGGTCGCGTTCTACACCGCGCTCGGCGCGTCCGTCGTGTCGCAGATCTTCTATATCAGGGGCAATGAACTGATCGGCGCCAATCGCGCTGGGCTGTTCATCAATCTGGTGCCGATCTTCGGCACGCTGCTTTCGGTGCTGATCGTCGGCGAACAGTTCGAGCTCTATCAGGGTCTTGCGCTCGCGCTCGTGCTCGGAGGCATCGCGCTCGCCGAATACAGTGGCAGAATGGCAATTCTGCAGGCATCGCGACAGCCTTTGCTGGATACGCAAGGCGGTGATTGACGATGGCGATGCAAGGAGGCACCGGGCTCCCCTTGCCGGTCAGGTGTTGGCTTAAAGCATGTCTCCCGAAAGTGGGAACCGGTTTCGGGACAAAGACATGCGCAAAATCAAAACCTAAAGTGCACGGAGCGAACCTGAAAGATCGCGACGCGCTTTAAGAGTAAGGCCCCGCATGCCGCGGCATGCGAAGCCTTTTTGACGACTTATCAATCGCTGCCGACGTCGAAGCGCAGCCGTTTGGCCGAGTCGATAGACTTGTGCGCCCGCAGCTGGTCCAGCACGCTTTCCGGGAAGGGCGCGTCGAGATAGAGCAGCGCGATCGCATCGCCGCCCGGCCGGTTGCGGCCGAGCTGGAAGTTGGCGATGTTGACGCCGTTCTCGCCGCAGACGGTGCCGAGCAGGCCGATGATGCCGGGCGCGTCCGCATTGGTCGTGTAGAGCATGTGCTGGCCGACCTCGGCGTCGAGGTTGATGCCCTTGATCTGGATGAAGCGCGGCTTGTGGTCGGAGAAACAGGTGCCGGCGATCGAACGCGTCATGTGCTCGGTGGTGACGGTGAGCTTGATATAGCCGTCGAAGACGCCCGATTTGTCGCGCTTGACCTCGGCAACGATGATGCCGCGCTCCTTCACCATGATCGGCGCCGACACCATGTTAACGTCCGAGACCTGCGGCCGGATCAGGCCGGCAAGAGCGGCACTCACCAGCGCTCGCGTGTTCATCGTCGCGGTCGAGCCGTCGAACAGGATCTCGACCTCCTTGATCGGATCCTCGGTGACCTGGCCGACAAAGGCGCCGAGCACCTCGGCGAGCTTGACGAAGGGTTTCAGCCTCGGCGCTTCCTCGGCGGTGATCGAGGGCATGTTGATGGCATTGGAGACGGCGCCCTTGATCAGGTAGTCGGACATCTGCTCGGCGATCTGAAGGGCGACGTTCTCCTGCGCCTCGGTGGTCGAGGCGCCGAGATGCGGCGTGGCAACGACATTCTCCAGGCCGAACAGCGCGTTCTGCTCGGCCGGCTCCACCTCGAAGACGTCGACGCCGGCGCCGGCAACCTTGCCGCTCTTCAGCGCCGCGACCAGGTCGGCCTCGACGACCAGCCCGCCGCGCGCGCAATTGATGATGCGCACGCCGTCCTTCATCTTGGCGATCGCGGCCGCGTCGATGATGTTGCGCGTCTTGTCGGTCAGCGGCGTGTGCAAGGTGATGAAGTCGGCGCGGGCGAAGAGATCGTCGAGCTCGACCTTCTCGACGCCGAGCTCTTCGGCGCGGCTGTCCGACAGGAACGGATCGAAGGCAATCACATGCATCTTCAGGCCGACACCGCGCGTCGCGACGATCGAGCCGATATTGCCGCAACCGATCACGCCCAGCGTCTTGCCGGTGATCTCGATACCCATGAAGCGGTTCTTCTCCCACTTGCCGGCATGGGTCGAGGCGTTGGCCTCCGGGATCTGGCGCGCCAGCGCGAAGATCATCGCCACGGCGTGCTCTGCCGTGGTGATCGAGTTGCCGAAGGGCGTGTTCATCACGATGATGCCCCTGCGGCTCGCCGCGGGGATGTCGACATTGTCGACGCCGATGCCGGCGCGACCGACGACCTTCAGCCTGGTGGCGGCATTGATCAGCTTCTCGGTGACCTTGGTCGCCGAGCGGATGGCGAGGCCGTCATACTGGCCGATCACTTCGAGCAGCTTTTCCTTGTCCTTGCCGAGATCGGGCAAGTAGTCGACCTCGATGCCGCGATCCTTGAAAATCTGCACGGCGGTCGTTGAAAGTTTATCCGATACGAGAACGCGGGGCGCCATAACGGCCTCCTTGAAGGGAATTGAGCGTGTTGGGAAATGGTGGCGGCCCACAGGCCGCCACGAATTTCAGGCCGCTGCTTTGAGCGACGCCTTCTGCGAGGCGAAGGCCCAGTCGAGCCATGGCAGCAGCGCTTCGAGATCGGAGGTCTCGACGGTCGCGCCGCACCAGATGCGCAGGCCGGGCGGCGCGTCGCGATAGGAGCCGATGTCATAGGCGACGCCTTCCTTGTCGAGCGCCGAGACGATGCCCTTGGCGAACGCCGCCTGACCATCGGCGTCGAGCCCCGCCACTTGCACGTCGGTGAAGGACAGGCAGACCGAGGTGTTCGAGCGCGTCGCCGGATCGACGGCCAGATGGCCGAGCCACGATGACTTGTCCACGAACCGGTCGAGCACCGCGGCATTGGCGTCGGCGCGGGCAATGAGCGTTTCCAGGCCGCCGATCGACTTCGCCCATTGAAGGGCATCGAGATAGTCCTCGACGCACAGCATCGACGGCGTGTTGATGGTCTCGCCCTTGAAAATGCCCTCGATCAGCTTGCCGCCCGAGGTCAGGCGGAAGATCTTCGGCAGCGGCCAGGCCGGCTTGTAGGTTTCCAGCCGCTCGACGGCGCGTGGGCTGAGGATCAGCATGCCGTGCGCGCCCTCGCCGCCCAGCACCTTCTGCCAGGAGAAGGTCACGACATCGAGTTTTTCGAAGTCGAGCCTCTGGGCGAAGGCGGCCGAAGTCGCGTCGCAAATGGTGAGGCCGCGGCGCGCAGCCGGAATGAAATCGCCGTTCGGCACGCGCACGCCGGAAGTCGTGCCGTTCCAGGTGAAGACCACGTCGCGGTCGAAATCGATCTGTGTCAGGTCCGGCAAGACACCGTAGCCGGCCTCGAACTTGCGCACGTCGGCAAGCTTGAGCTGCTTGACGACATCGGTCACCCAGCCGGAACCGAAACTTTCCCAGGCGACCATGTCGACGCCGCGCTCGCCGAGCAGCGACCACAGCGCCATCTCCACCGCGCCGGTATCGGACGCCGGCACGATGCCGATGCGATAGTTGGCGGGAACCTTGAGGATCTCGCGCGTCAGCTCGATCGCCTGTTCGAGCTTCGCCTTGCCGATCTTGGCCCGATGGGAACGTCCAACCGCGGCGGCTTTCAGCGCCTCGGCCGACCAGCCGGGGCGTTTTGCGCAGGGACCTGAGGAAAAATTGGGATTTGCCGGACGGAGTCCGGGCTTGGTGAGCGTCGTCATCGTGGTCTATCCTTCCAGATAGTGGCCCCTCGTTGGGGAGGGGTGGCCCACGGACGGCGATATGCTTTCAGCCTTCCGGCGTCAAGAGCAAAGTTTTTGTCGCTGGCGGGACATATGTCAGGTTTTTCATCACAAGGCGAAAAACGAAGACGGCGGATCGCAGGATCCGCCGTCCGCATATGAGAAGACGCCGTTTTACCAAAGATCGTAGCGCAGCCCGAGTTTGACGCTCTGATAATCGACGCCCTTGTGGATATTGAAGGCTCCGCCGTCATAGGCGACATACTTCGCGCTGGGCACCGCGAAATACTCGTAACCGAGGTCGACGGAGACATTCTTGGTGACCTGGTAGGACAAACCGGCGGCGAGCGAGTAGGCGAAATCGTAGCTGGCTTTCGAAGTCACCGCGCCATCGTAGCCGGCGGGATCGTCGCAGTTGAATTGGTCGACGGTCTGGAACCCGCCAGCGGTCGTGGTCGATGTCGTCTCGACGCAGTCACGCTTGCCGATCGCCCTGCTGTATTTGCTGTAGACCACACCAAGGCCCGCGCCGATATACGGCGTCAGACCGACATATGTGCCGAGATCGACATACCCGTTCGCCATCAGGCTGTAGGCTTTGTTGTTGGCCAGGTTGGAGCCTCTGCAAGGCGCCGAAGCCGGGGCGGTGGTTTGATTGACGACGGTGCCCGTGTTGACGTCCGAGATCGTCGTGGTGATCGAACCGTCGCAAGTGGTGACGAAGTTGTCGCCGAATCTGTTGGAGGGCAGAATGCCGAAATTCAAATCGCCGCGCAGATAGTCGTTGAAGTGGTAGCCCATGCCGATGCTGCCATCGAACAGGCTGTTCTTGGATGTGAAGCCCGCCGCAGTTTCCTCGTTGTTGTAAGGATGGCTGAAGGCGTAGCCGACGTCGCCGCGCAGGTACCAGCCTGAGCCGACCTCGACTGGCTGATAGTCCGGCGCCTGGTCGACATAGATTGGCGGATCGTAGTCGGCCGACACCGCCTGTGTCGCCGGCATCAGCACGATTGCGGCGAGCGCCAGTGCGATACGCGATTTTGATGTCATGGTCCCCGGCTCCTGAAGTTGGCGCCAGTCGCGAACGCGAGCACAGCTGCCGTTTCAACGAGTATTGTTAACCATAGTGGTTAAGTGCCGGTTAAGGATAACAGGCGGTTACCGAATTGATTTCGATGTGATTTAACCAGCCGCGCACAAAACGAAACCGCCCGGCAAAATGCCGGGCGGTTGACGAATTTCAGGATCTTCGAAGCGATTACTTGGTGTAGATCGGCTCCGGCTCCGGCTGGTAGGCGACCACCGGTGCGGCGCAGCCGTTGTTGCCGCCGAACTGGTAGCGCAGGCCTCCGCGCACCTCATGCGTGTTGATGCCGTGGTCGAACCCCGGCCCGGAGCTGCTCGTATCGAACTCGAACATGCGCCCGCCCTGGATATGGGTGAAGCGGTAGCCTGCGTCGAGGATGAGCTTGTCGGTCAGGCAGTAGGAAGCGCCGGCCATGAGCGCGTAGGCGAAGCGCCAGTTGGACGACCCCGGATTGGTCTCGGTGGTGTTCGGATCGTGGACCGTGTCCCACTTGATGTGCGCGCCGCCGATGCCGGCGCCGACGTAAGGCGTGATGCCGTGATAGGTGCCGATATCGACATAGGCATTGGCCAGCAGCAGCAGGGCGCTCATCCTCGACACCTCGGTCGATGTCGTGGTGAGGTCAGAGGTCTGGCCGTTGAAGTTCGACTTGAACCAGTAGTCGGCGGTCAGATCGGTACGGAAGTAATCGTTGACCTTGTAGCCGACGCCGCCGCCGAGCGAAAAGCCGCCCTTGAGCTTGCCGAAATCGAAATCGTTGGTGCCGGGCGGTGGGCCGTATGTAATGTAGTCGATGCCGCGCAAAGTCGACTTGTGATAGTCGATGTCGCCGCGGATGTACCAGCCACCGACGTCAACCGGCTGAGCCTCGACGACTGGCGGCGCCGCCTCCTCGACCGGTGGTGGTGCCGCGAGGTCGGCGGCGAGCGCCGGTCCGGCTACCCCCGCGAGCAGCGCGGCAAAAAATGCCATTCTTGCTGTATCGAACATGCTGTCACCCCTAAGAAGCCTCGGGACGACGCCGCCCGAGGTTGAACCTCGGCGTGGATAATGAATTGCAAAGGTTAAAGGCCGTTTAACCGTACCGATTAACCACGAATCCATGCAATCTTAGAGGGTATGCCGTTGTCCGGCCGGCACACCAAAAAGCCCGCTTGGCGGCGGGCTTTGGATGTGGCTAGGCTCGGCCGCGACGCCTGTCAGGCGGCGCTGCGTGTTTCCGAAAGGATGCCGACGATGTCGTTGACGACGGTTTCGACCAACTGCGGATCGTCGCCTTCGGCCATGACGCGGATGAGCGGCTCGGTGCCGGAGGGTCGGATGACGAGGCGGCCGGACCTGCCGAGACGGTTGCGCGCCTCTTCGATCGCCGCCTTGACCGGCGCCTCCTCCAGCGGTTTGCCGCCGGAGATGCGGACGTTCTTGAGAAGCTGCGGCACCGGCTCGAACTTCTTCGACAGCTCGCTGACCGGCCGGTTCTGCCGCTTGATGCAGGCCAGCACCTGCAACGCCGAAACCAGGCCGTCGCCGGTGGTCGAGAAATCGGAGAGCACGATATGGCCGGACTGCTCGCCGCCGACATTGAGGCCGTGCGCGCGCATATGCTCGACGACATAGCGGTCGCCGACCTTGGTGCGGTGCAGTTGCAGCTTCATGTCGCCGAGGAACCGTTCGAGGCCGAGATTGGACATCACGGTCGAGACGATGCCGCCGCCGGCCAGCCGCCCGCTCTGGTGCCAGGACTCGGCGATCAGCGCCATGATCTGGTCGCCATCGACAATGGCGCCGTTCTCGTCGACTATGACCACGCGGTCGGCGTCGCCGTCGAGCGCGATACCGATGTCGGCACGTACCTCGTGCACCTTCTTCTGCAGGCCGGCCGGATGGGTCGAGCCGCACTCTTTGTTGATGTTGAAGCCGTTCGGCTCGACATTGATGGCGACCACTTCGGCGCCAAGCTCCCACAGCGCCTCCGGCGCCACCTTGTAGGAGGCGCCGTTCGCGCAATCGACGACGATACGAAGCCCGGAAAGCGACATCGAGCGCGGCAGCGTGCGTTTGGCGAATTCGATGTAGCGATCATGCACGCCATCGACGCGCTTGGCGCGACCCAGCCCGTCGGAATCGGCAAGTGCCAGGTCGATGTCCTTGTCGAGCATGCCTTCGATGCGCTCCTCGATCTCGTCGGAGAGCTTGTAGCCGTCGGGGCCGAACAGCTTGATGCCGTTGTCGTAGTAGGGGTTGTGCGAGGCCGAGATCATCACGCCGATGTCGGCGCGCAGCGAGCGCACCAGCATGGCGACCGCCGGTGTCGGAATGGGTCCGAGCAGGAACACGTCCATGCCGGCGGCGCACAGGCCCGACACCATCGCATTCTCGATCATGTAGCCGGAAAGCCGTGTGTCCTTGCCGAGCACGACGCGGTGCCGATGATTGCCGCGCTGGAACGAAAGCCCGGCGGCCATCCCGACCCTCATGGCAACCTCGGCCGTCATCGGAAACTTGTTGGCGCGTCCGCGGATGCCGTCCGTGCCGAAATACTGCCCTGCCATGCCTGCCAATGTCCCCGTCGGTTTCAACCGCCCGTATTGCCACAATTGGGCCGCATCCGATCATCACATTTCGTGATTATATATTACCATTCCTTAGAAAATGATTGTCGCGGGCGGTTTAAGTGATTCGGCAGCCTACCACGACCTCTTACTGTAGCGGCAATATACCGGCCGCGGCGAGCTTTTTCGCCGGATGCGGCTTGGAAAAACCTTGTTTGCGCGACCAACCGCAAGCAATTCATCACCTTATCGGGAGCAACACACTTTGTGAGGGCATCCACGCCGGAAGCATCTGGCGCAGCCCGAAGTTGCGAGCTATTGATTTGGTATAGGGACACCACCTGGCGGCAGCAAGGGAGAAAACGCCATGCTTATTCATAGACTTGCAACATTGACGGGGCTCGCCGTCGCAGCCTTTTTCGTGGCGGCGCCGGCCAACGCGCTGACCATGGCCGAGTGTAGTACCAAGTACAACGCGGCCAAGGACGCTGGCACGCTCAATGGCCAGACCTGGAACCAGTTCCGCAAGGCGCAGTGCGGCAGCGATGCCTCTGCCGCGACCGACACGAAGGCCGCGACCGACACCAAGGCGGCCGAGACCAAGCCTGCCAAGAAGGCAAAGGACACCACCGCCGCAGCCGCCGACAGTTCGGCCAAGGGCCTGACCGCCAAGGAGTGCAGCGCCAAGTACCAGGCCGCGAAAGCCGCCGGCACGCTGAACGGCATGAAGTGGAACGACTTCCGCAAGACCGAATGCGCGGCCGGCGCCACCGCGGCGGCGACCGACACGAAGCCTGCCAAGACGGCGACCTCGACGGCGGCGGCAGCCGACGGCGGCAAGGGCCTGAGCATGGCCGAATGCAGCACCAAGTATCAGGCAGCGAAGACCGCCAACAAACTGAACGGCATGAAGTGGAACGACTTCCGCAAGGCCGAATGCG
This sequence comes from Mesorhizobium sp. WSM4884, assembly GCF_029625675.1. NCBI lineage: Bacteria > Pseudomonadati > Pseudomonadota > Alphaproteobacteria > Hyphomicrobiales > Phyllobacteriaceae > Mesorhizobium > Mesorhizobium sp. WSM4884. Next base: position 32,954 of record NZ_JARTVO010000013.1, on the reverse strand, counting down.
GCGCTGCCGCTGCCGACGACGACACCGTGCCCGCGCCGACCGAGGCGACCTTCACCAAGGAGCCGGCGAAGCCGACCGCCGCTGCGCCGAAGGGCGTGACCTTCCCGACCGCCATCTCGCCGAAATTCGCCACCGAGACCCCGGCCAAGGGCCGCATGCATACCTGCCTCGAGCAGTACTACGCCAACAAGGACGCCAACACGCTGAACGGCCTGAAGTGGATCCAGAAGGGCGGCGGCTTCTACAGCCTCTGCAACGCCAAGCTGAAGAGCTGATTTCTCGACCCATATTCTCCGAACAAAGGCTCGCGCATCGCAAGATGCGCGGGCTTTTTTCTTTGGATGACTTCAGAAGGCAGCGCCGTCGGCGACACTGCCAATCTCCCCTTGGGACTCCAGGGAACGCCAGTGATTGGCGAAGGCCGGCGCGACAGCCAATCTCCCCCCTCGTCGGGGAGATGTCTGGCAGGACGGAGGGGGGCGCGAAGGAACTCGACGCTGACTTCCTTACGCCTCCAATTGTGAAGCACAGACCGAGAAGGGAATTACCGCACGGCCCCTCTCCGGTCCCTTCGCGGCACCCCTCCCCGCGCTTCAGCAGGCGAGGAACTCAAGACTTGACAGGCCGCGGGACAGCGCCCCCCTCTGCCCTGCCGGGCATCTCCCCCACAAGGCCCACAAGGGGGGGAGATCGGCCGTGACGCCGACTTTCGCCAATCGCCAACGTTGTACCTTCAGGTCGTGGGAAGGTCGGCAACCCGCCTGGATTCCCCAAAAGCAAAACGCCGCGGAGATCCGCGGCGTTTTGAAGTGTTTTTGTCCTTCCGAACCTCACCCCTGCGGCTGCGGCTCCATGCCGCCCTCGGGCTCTGGGCCCTTCTTGCGGCGGCCGCCGGTACCGGCCTTCGGCACGGCCGAGCCGCGGCTGGGCGGGGTGTCGTCGCCAAGGTCGCGGGCGGGCTTGTGGCCGGCGATCAGCTGCTTGATCTCGTCGCCGGTCAGCGTCTCGTATTCGAGCAGCCCTTCGGCGAGCGCGATCCAGTCCTTCTTCTTCTTGGTCAGCACGGTCTTGGCGGTGGAGTAGGCGTCGTCGATCAGCCGGCGCACCTCGGCGTCGATGATCTGCGCCGTCTCTTCCGAGATGTTTTGCTGGCGCGCCACGGAATGGCCGAGGAAGACCTCTTCCTGGTTGTCGCCATAGGCGACATGGCCGAGCTTGTCGGAGAAGCCCCAGCGCGTGACCATGGCGCGCGCCAGCTTGGTCGCCTGCTCGATGTCGGAGGAGGCACCGGAGGTAATGTTCTCCTTGCCGAACTTGAACTCCTCGGCGACGCGGCCGCCCATCATGATCGCCAGCCTGGAGATCATGTATTTGTAGCTCATCGAGTAGCGGTCGCCTTCCGGCAGCTGCATGACCATGCCCAGCGCGCGACCACGCGGGATGATGGTCGCCTTGTGCAGCGGATCGGCCGTCGGCACGTTGAGGGCCAGGATGGCGTGACCGGCCTCGTGATAGGCGGTCAGCTCCTTCTCGGCCTGCGTCATGGCCGACGAGCGGCGCTCGGCGCCCATCATGATCTTGTCCTTGGCGTCCTCGAACTCGGCCATGGTGACGAGCCGCTTGTTGCGGCGCGCCGCCATCAGCGCGGATTCGTTGACGAGGTTCATCAGGTCGGCGCCGGAGAAGCCCGGCGTGCCGCGCGCGATGACCTTGAGATCGACGTTGGGCGCCAGCGGAACGTTGCGCACATGCACCTTGAGGATCTTCTCGCGCCCGACGATGTCGGGGTTGGGCACCACCACCTGGCGATCGAAGCGGCCTGGCCTGAGCAGCGCCGGGTCGAGCACGTCGGGCCGGTTGGTGGCAGCGATCAGGATGATGCTTTCGTTGGACTCGAAGCCGTCCATCTCGACCAGCAGCTGGTTCAGCGTCTGCTCGCGCTCGTCATTGCCGCCGCCGAGGCCGGCGCCGCGATGACGGCCGACCGCGTCGATTTCGTCGATGAAGATGATGCAGGGCGCGTTCTTCTTGGCCTGGTCGAACATGTCGCGCACACGGGATGCGCCGACGCCGACGAACATCTCGACGAAGTCCGAGCCGGAGATGGTGAAGAACGGCACGTTGGCTTCGCCGGCAACCGAGCGGGCGAGCAGCGTCTTGCCGGTGCCGGGCGGGCCGACCAGAAGCACGCCGCGCGGGATCTTGCCGCCGAGCCGCTGGAACTTCTGCGGATCGCGCAGGAACTCGACGATCTCCTCCAGATCCTCCTTGGCCTCGTCGACGCCGGCGACGTCCTGGAAGGTGACGCGGCCATGTGCCTCGGTCAGAAGCTTCGCCTTCGACTTGCCGAAGCCCATGGCGCGGCCGGAACCGGACTGCATCTGGCGCATGAAGAAGATCCACACGCCGAGGATCAGGATCATCGGCAGCCACGAGATCAGATAGCCGAACAGCGAGTTGGAGCCGTCGGTTTCAGGCCGCGCGTTGATGGTGACGTTCTTGTCCTGCAGCCTCGAGACCAGCGACGGATCGCCCGGCGAATAGGTCTGGAAGCCGTTGGCGTTGTCCGTGTAGTTGCCCGAGATGCGGGCGCCGGCGATGGTCACGCTCTTGACCCGGCCAGCCGAGACATCCTGCAGGAACTGCGAATAGGCAATCTCGCTCGAGGCGCCGCGCGTCTGCGGCGTCTGGAAAAGATTGAACAAAGCGATGAGCAGGACCGCTATGATCGCCCAGAGCGCGAGGTTGCGATAATTCGGATTCATCTATTGTCCTGTTGGCGTCCGCATGCGGACCCACGATGGTGAAGGAAGCTTGGGCCTAACATAGGGAGAGCGCCTCCCCTTGCCAAGCATAACAGCATGCCTCGGTTAAGCTTTCGCCCATGCTGCGTCGCGATCTTGGCCGCGAAAAGGCAATGGCGGCAGCGGCGGCGCGCCGATGAGCTTGGCGACCACCGCGGCGGGCTTGAGATCGAAGGACGGCAGGAAGCTGGCGAAAGGCGACACCACGGGGACGGTTGCCATCGGCGGCGGCGCGCCACCGCCGCCAGCGGAATCAAGGCGTTCGCCGTCGCGCCAGAGCGCGGGTTCTGCCGCCAACGCCCTGCGCATCAGGCTTGCCGGAACGTCGCCTTCCGGGGCTGATCGTCTGGCGGCGACGGCCCCCACGGGCGCGATCACCAACCCGCCCGGTCTGTCGCTCAATGTGATCCTGCGCCGGCCGTCCCAGAGGGCCTGGTCTTGCGCAGGAACGGCGGCGGGCAGATTGCGCGCCTCGCGGTGAAGGAAAATGCCGGTGCGGCGCGCATCGACCACAGTCCGCGACAATGTGGCGCAAAGCGTCCCGGACCGCAGACGCTCGAAAAGCGCCCGGCAACGCGCCTCGTCGGCGAGGAACGAGACGCCGCCGACCGTGGCGAGCAGGATGCGCAGCGCATAGTGGGCCGCTTCGCCGTCTTCGTCATCGGCGAAAGCGCGGTCGAGACGGATGAGCCCTGAAGCCGGCCTGCTGGCAAAGGCCCCGATCAGCACGGCGGCGCGGCGGCCGAGTTCCGCGCGTTCGGCGGCCGCCTGCCCGGCTTTTGCTATCGCCTGCTCGAAGCGCACCTCGCCATCGCCGCCTGCAAGCGAGATGCGCATGCGCGGCCGCTCGAAACGCTGGTCGGCATTGGTCGGATCCTCGGTCCAGCCGATGCCGCGACGCTTCAGCATCTCGCGCAATGCCGCGCGACGCGTGCCGAGCAGCGGGCGGGCGATCCATATGCGCCAGTCGTAGAGCGTGGCGGGCGCCATGCCGGCGAGGCCGCGGTCGTCGTGCGTCCCTCGATCGCGAACTTGCCGCATCAGCACGGTCTCTGCCTGGTCGTCGGCGGTGTGGCCGGTTACCACCACGCGGATGCCTTCCGCTTTGGCCGCCTCCGCCAGCAGTCGGTAGCGCGCCTCGCGCGCGGCGGCGGGCAGGCCGGTCGACGGCTTGCGGCCGGACCAGACGAGCGTGCGATGCGCGATCCCGTGCTCGGCGCAGAGCCGGGCCACGGCTTGCGCTTCCGCCGCCGAATTTGGTCTCAACGCATGATCGATCGTCACCGCCAGCAACTTTGCCGCGGGAAGGGTTCGCCCGAGATGGTGCTTGAGGAGAAGGAGAAGGGCGGTCGAGTCGCTGCCGCCGGACACGGCTGCAACGGCGCCGTTGGAAAAGTCGAAGTCTGAGAAAAGGCGGTCCGAAAGATCAGGCTCGATATCGAGCATCAGTGCATGTCGCCCAGAACCAGTCCCGAGTTTGGGACGTGTAGGAGAACAGCTAGCACGACGCCAGTGCCTTCTCCTGCTTGATGCGCTCCTTGAGCGTGCCCGAAACATCCGGATAGCGTTTGCCGATCTCGTTGAAGGTGGCGCAGGCCACATCGTTCTGCTTGAGGCCGACCAGCGACACGCCGAGCTTCAGCAGCATGTCGGGCGCCTTCTTGGCCTTCGGATATTCCTTGCTGGCGCCAAGGAAGACCTCCGCCGCGTCGCGGTATTTCTGCTGGCCAAGCAGGGATTCGCCCAGCCAGTAATGCGCATCCGCCGCCTTGGCGTCCTTGGGGAAGCGGGAAATATGATCGCGGAAACCCTGCTCGGCGGTGGGATAGTCGCCCGACAGGATGAATTGGTAGGAGTTGCGGTAGAGCTCGTCCGGATCGTTGGTCGAGGGCAGTGATGCCATCACCATGCCGCCGGACTTGCCCTTGCCGCTCTTGGTGCCGGCCTCCGCGGAGGGCGCGTTTGCCGTGGCTGGAGGAGCTGCCGTTTGCGAGCCCGCCTGCGGGTCGGATTCGGCGTTGACGACATTGCCGTTCTTGTCGACCGTGATGGTGCCGAAGGTCTTCGGCGGCGCGCCGGTGATCACCTTGCCCGGGTCGCCGGTTTGCGACTCGACGATGACCTCGCCGACACTCTTGCCGCTGCCGCCTTGCGCAGCCGTGTCGGCCGGAGCCTGCGTCGCCGGGGCCGTGGCGACGCCGGTATCGGCGCCACCGTTGCCGGTACCCGCATCGCCCATATTCGTGTTGCCGTTGCCGGTGTTGCCGTCCTGCGGCGTGGCCTCGGACTTTTTCTGGCCCGTGGGCTTGGCGCCCTGCGAGCCGCCTTCGAGCTGCTGGAAGCGAAACTCGTTGTCTTCCTGCTGCTTACGCATCTGCTCCTGCATTTGCAGGATCTGAAAATTGAGCTCCTCGATCTTGCCGTTCATCTGACGCAGCTGATCTTCCAGGCCGGTCATGCCGGCGCTGTCCTGCTGCGCCATCTGCGCCTGCTCAGGCTTCTTCTTGTCGCCGAAGATGCCGAGCGTCGGCAGGTGGAAGGTGAACCCGCTATCGGAGGATTGCCCGCTGTCTGCCGGGGCGGCGACGCCTGGAATGCTTGATACAAGCAGCAGCGCAAGCGTGCCGCTCAGGACCGTTCTGAAATGCATTATGTCTCTCGCCGTGAAATCTGTTGGCCTGATGCGCCTTTCCAAATCGGGATGGGAGGAAGCGCCCTCGCGCTCATAGCAGGACGCGAGACTTCGGCCAAATTTTGTTTCAGGCTGTCGCATATGAAAAAGGCGGCCCTGGGGCCGCCTTTCGTTTCCCGATGTTGTATTTTTGCCGCCCGGCGGCGCCTCAGGAGCCGGCGCCCGAAAGGGTGGTGACGGCGCGGCGGTTCTGCGACCAGCAGGAGATGTCGTCGCAGACGGCGACGGGGCGTTCCTTGCCGTAGGAAATCGTCTTCAGGCGATTGGCCGCGACGCCCTTGGAAACCAGGAAATCGCGGGTGGCCGCGGCGCGGCGGGCGCCCAGCGCCAGATTGTATTCGCGCGTGCCGCGCTCGTCGGCATGGCCTTCGATGACGATGGCATACTGCCTGTACTGGTTGAGCCACTGCGCCTGGCGCGAAAGCGTCGTCTGCGCGTCGGCGCGGATCGACGAGGAGTCGGTGTCGAAGAAGATGCGGTCGCCGATGTTGACGGTGAAGTCCTGCGCCGAGCCGGGCGTGGCCGCGCCGGCGCCGTTCAGGCCGAGATCGGCCGCGCTATTCGGGGTCTTCTTCGAGGCGCAACCGGTGATGGCGAGAGCCGCCACCAACGCGATCATCGCCGGATTTCTGGTAAGTGCTGCGATACGGCCCATGCCGCCCTCTCCTTAGCATTCGAGTGATTTCGTTGATCACCCAGTAACCACGTTTGGGTTAACCGGCATTCAAGAAACACGGTTAATATTTGGTTTCGGCCGCCGTCCTCGGCCGTTTTTTGGCGGCGCCACGATGCGCGCGCACCGTAGGCGGAAATTTGGCCAAAACATGAAAAAACGGGGAATTGAGGAACTGAAGAACTGAGGAACTGACGAAAAGAAATTAGGTCAGCTTCTCTCTGAGGTTCACAAGCATCCCGTGCACCTTGGCGTAGGATTGCCGCCACGAGTCGAGCTGGACCTGCGTGATGTATTGAAGGTCGAACGCGTATGATATCCACGTCTCCACTTCGCTGCACGATCCAATCGCCATCGAAACAAAGCGAGCAAATTCAGCCTTGGAGTGACTCTGCTTGGCAAATCCCTCAGCTAGATTCGCGCAGATCGCTTTGCTCGACCGACGCAATTGATCGGCTAGCGCGTACTGTTCGATTTTCGGAAACGCAAGCGTCGCTCTATGCACTTCAAGAGAAACGGCGTAGGCGCGCTTGTAGACCTCTAGGTCCCTCGCGCGCTCGATGTAACGCTCCGGCTTCTCCATTTCCCCAGTTCTTCAGTTCCTCAATTCCTCAGTTCCCCTACTCGAGAAGCGGCGACCACGCCGGATCCGAGGCGAAGTTCGACGTCGGAATCTGCTGTTCGTTGCGGCCGGTGAGATCGACCGTAACCAGCTTCGGCCCGCCGGCCGAGTCGCGGAAGAACATCAGCACGCGGCCGTTCGGCGCCCAGGTCGGCCCTTCCTGCTGGAAGCCGGAGGAAAGGATGCGCTCGCCCGAACCGTCGGTCTTCATGACGCCGATCTGGAACTCGCCGCCGCTCTGCTTGGTGAAAGCGATGAGATCGCCGCGCGGCGACCATACCGGCGTGGAATAGACCCCGTCGCCGAACGAGATGCGGTGCGGGTTGGAGCCGTCCGCGCCCATGACGTAGATCTGCGACCGGCCGCTGCCGCCGCCGCGGTCGGAGGTGAAGACGATCTGCGAGCCGTCCGGCGAATAGGACGGCGAAGTGTCGATGGCGACCGAATTGGTGAGCCGCGTCGTCGTGCGGCTTCTCAGATCCATGGCGAAGATATTGGAGTTGCCGTCGTCGCGCAGCAGGCTCATGATCACCTTTTGGCCGTCCGGCGAGAAGCGCGGCGCGAACGTCATGCCGGGGAAGTTACCGACCAGCTCGCGCTGCCCGGTCTCGATCTGCAGCAGATAGACCTTCGGCTGCCCACTCTCGTAGGACATGTAGGTGATTTCCTGCCGGTTCGGCGAGAAGCGCGGCGTCAGCACGATGGAGCGACCGTCCGACAAATAGCGCACGTTGGCGCCGTCCTGGTCCATGATGGCGAGACGCTTCTTGCGCGCGTTCTTGGCGCCGGATTCGTCGACGAAGACCACGCGGGTATCGAAATAGCCCTTTTCGCCGGTCAACCGTTCATAGATCGCGTCGGCGATGATATGGGCGACCCGCCTGGTGTTGGCGTCATTGGCGAAGAACTGTTCGCCGGCCATCTGCTGGCCGGCAAAAGTGTCCCAAAGCCGGTATTGGGCGCGGATGCGGCCGTCGGCCTCCTTGCCGACGCTGCCGGTGACCAGCGCCTGCGCATTGATCACCTTCCAGTCGTCGAAGCGCGGCGTGGCGTCCGGACCCGAGATTTTCTCGATGAAGGCGCTCTTGTCGATCGGCGCGAACAGGCCGGAGCGCTTCAGGTCGGCGGTGACGATTTCCGTGATCTGGGCTCCGAGCGCATCGTTGGACTGGAAATCCGTGATGGCGATCGGCAGCGGCTCGACATTGCCCTTGTTGACGTTGAGCTCGACGAGGGCCCAGGCCGGCAAGGTGGCGGCGGCCGTCATGCCCAGCGCCATGGCTGCAATCGTCAGGAGCGGCTTGAGGAAAGATCTCATGTCTTCTCGCTTCTCTTCTTTGATGGTTCAGACGCAAGGCCTAGAGGCCGAGCATCTCCCGTGGATCGAACGTGACCCGGATGTCGTTCCAGATGTCCTGCTTGCCGGCGGGAACCTGCAGGCCGGCCACGTCGCATTTTTGAACCGCGCGAACGGCGCTTTCGTCGAACTGCCGGTTACCGCTCGACTTTTCGACCGATGGACGGCCGTCGAGCTTGCCGTTGGTGTCGAGATTGAACCTAACCACGACGACAAAGTTCTCCGAGCCCTCCAAGCCCACGGGCAATGTCCAACAGCCGCCGAGCTGAGATTCCAAGGCCCCCTGCTCCGACTTGGAGAGCTTCTGGCCCTGGTCCTTTTCGCCGCCGAGCGATGACTGCTGTGTCGAGCGCTTGGCGCCGCCGCCGGACGGCTTCTGCTTGTCGAGCAGCGCGGAAATCTCGTCAGCGTTGAATTGCTTCTCATCAGACTTCGGCTTGGAGGAGGCCTCCTTGACCGGCTTTTCCGCATCCTTGCGTTCCGGCGCCTTGGCGCTCTCGGCGGGAGCTGGCTGCGGCTTCGGTCGCGCTTCCGGTGCCGGGGCAGAGTCCGGAAGCTTGGCCTCGTCGGCCGGCTGTTCCTTGGCGATCGCTTCGGCGACGGCGTCGGGCTTCACCTCTTCCTTCTGGATGGCGGCGGTCGTTTCCTTCGGCGGCGAAGGCGTGGGTTCCTTGGCCGGCGTCGGCTTGGGATCCGGCTGCTTGACCGGCTCGGGCTTGACCTCTTGCTTGGGGGCCGGGGTCGGCGCCACTTCGGTCGCCGGCACCGGCTTCGGCTTCTCCTGCGGCTTCGGCACGTCCTCGGCGGCCGGCTTCTCGGTCGGCGTCGGCGCCGGCGGCGGTGCGGACGTTTTCTCGACCGGCTTCGGCTTGGCCTCGTCGGTCACCGGTTTTTCGGTGTCGACGGTGTTTTCGCCGACCTTCTGGGCATCGGGGACGATGTCGGGGCGCTTGGTCGGCAGCGGCGCCGGCTTCTCATGCATGACCGCTTTCTTGTCGCCCTGCAGCGTCTGAGCGACAGCTTCCATCGGCACGATGTCGACCGCCACCGACTCCACGTCGGCGGCCGGCATGGCGGGCGGCGAGGACAGCGTGAACAGCCCGAAGGCTAGCGCCACGGCATGCAAGATGACCGATGTGGTGAGGCCGGTCCTCATCTTCGTGTCTATTGGTCCTGTTCCTGCAGCGAAACCAGGCCGATGTTCTTGTAGCCGGCCGCCGAAATGCGGGCCATGACCTTCATTGCGGTGCCGTAGTCGGTCGACTTGTCGCCGCGGATGAAGATGCGCTCGTCGTAGCCGGTCTTCGAGATCGCCTGCAGCTTCGCCACCAGTTCCTCGATCGGGATCTCGGTTTCCTGCAGGTAGATCTGGCCGGTCGCGTTGATCGACACGGTGATCGGCTGCGTGTCGACATTCAGCGCCTTGGCCTGCGTGTCGGGCAGGTCGATCGGAACGCCGACGGTCAACAGCGGCGCCGCGACCATGAAGATGATCAAAAGCACCAGCATCACGTCGACCATCGGCGTGACGTTGATTTCCGACATCAGGCCATGATGGCGTCCACGCCGCCTGTGGCCGCGTCCGCCTCGCCCTATGCCACCTGCGCTAGCAGTAGACATCCCCATGATCGTTCCTCAGGCCTTCTGCGCGACTTTTTCATCGATTTGGCGCGAGAGTATGGCAGAGAACTCGTCCGAGAACCCTTCCATGCGCACCGCGAGCTTGTTCGCATCCGATGACAGCTTGTTGTAGGCGATGACGGCGGGAATGGCCGCGAGCAGGCCAATGGCCGTCGCCAGCAGCGCCTCAGCGATACCAGGCGCCACGACCGACAAGCTGGTGTTCTTCGAAGCTGCGATCGCCTGGAACGAGGTCATGATGCCGATGACGGTGCCGAACAGGCCGATGAAGGGCGCGGCCGAGCCCGTCGTGGCGAGGAAGCCGAGCCGGCCCTCCAGCCTTTCCATTTCGCGGGTCAGCGCCAGGTCCATCGCCTTGTCGATGCGGGTCTGCAGCGCCAGCGGCGATTTCGCGCCCTTCTCGAAGCTCTTCTTCCATTCGCGCATGGCGGCGACGAAGATCGCGCCCATGCCGGTGGTCTTGCGATCGGCGAGCGTGCGATAGAGCTCTTCGAGCGACTGTCCCGACCAGAACACCTGTTCGAAGCGGTTGAGCGCCAGCCGCATGCGGCTGTAGGCGACGAGCTTGTCGATGATGATTGCCCAGGTCCAGATCGAGGCGCAGAGCAAGCCGATCATGACCAGCTTGACCACCCAACTGGCCTGCATGAACAGGGCCCATATCGACAAATGCGCGCCCGGGTCGGCGAGTGCGATGTTTTCCATGGCTACGTCCTTAAGAATTTTCCGGGCATCGCTGGCGGCTGGCCCATGGGCATCCCTTTGGTCCGATCGCGCGAAGCTTGAAGCTTGCGGGACAAGCCCCGAATGCACCGTTTCGCGGCCTTTTCAGGGCAAATATTGGTGAAAGGAAGGCGCACGAATTGCGCCAAACTTCACCAATTCCTTCATGAACCGTTATGGTTAAGGATGGGTTAGGATATGAAGCGCGGCGCATTGCCGCGCCTGACCGGCCGGCGCCATGCCTGGACGCGGCCGGCTATGCCCCAAGGCGAGGCCGGCGCGAGGTGAGGTCAATCGCTCGCTTTCGGCATAAAGGCGGCAATCCATTCCTTCGGAAATCTGCGCGGTCGGCCGTTCTCGCCGATGATCGCCGCTTCGACCTTTGCCTCGACCAGCACCTGGCCGCCGCGCTTCAGTTGCTGCGCCATGAAGATGCGGGCTCCGGAAATGTCCTCGGTGCGCGTCTCGATGGTGAGGATGTCGTCCATGCGGGCCGGCGAGCGGAAGTCGATCTCCATGCGCCGCACCACCCAGACGATGCGTTCGCCATGCTTGCCGTCCAAAAGCTCGGTGTGATGGACACCGGCGAGCCTGAGATAATCCGAACGGCCCCGTTCGAGGAACTCGAGGTAGCGCGCATGGTAGACGACGCCGGAGAAGTCGGTGTCGGCATAGTAGACCCGGGCCATCAGGCGATGGCCGGATTCCGTCAGCGCCCCTGAAAGGCCGGCGCTGAGTGCCGCCGATTCACCATGATCGTCCATCGCGCTTTCCCTTTCAGGCCCGAACGGGCACCTGTTCGTTCGCGCGCCCATCCCGGACTGCTTGGCGGCTCAGGGCGGCGCGCATGGCGCGGGAAACCGGATGGCACTGTTGGGCGCGATGATCAAGACCTTGATGGCGGTGCTGCTGGCGCTTGCCACCCTGGCGATGCCCGCCGAGGCGGCGACGTTCTCCATGAAGCGCGGCCTCAACCTCGACCAGTGGACGACCTGGACCGGCGAGGAGAAATGGAACGACCCGAGCGCCATCCTGTCCTATCCGGAATGGCGCAAGTTCCTGAAAGCGGATGACCTCAAGACGCTGATTGCGCGCGCCGAGGCGCATGGCTTTTCCTGGTCGGTATGGGGCTATGGCGGCGCCTTCGGCATCGTCGACGCCTTCGACGGCGACAAGGCCGAGCCTAATGTGATGGACGCGGTCAGATCGCTTCGCTGAGCAATTCCAGGAAAAGTGCGCGGCGGTTTTCCGCCCGGAATTGCGAAAATCTGGCACTAACCCAAATCGATCTGCAGGATCTCCGGCCGCACGCCGAAACGCACCGGCATGATGCTGAAGCCGAGCCCGCCCGACACGATCAGGTTGCGATCGTTTTCCACGACGTGGCCGTAGGCGAAGCGGTTGCCATAGGCGGAGGGCACGACAGGCGAATAGCCGAACAGCCGCACCTGCCCGCCATGGGTGTGGCCCGACAGCGTCAGCGAAACCCGCCATGGCACCTTGGTGAAAATGTCGGGTTCGTGCGCAAGCAGTATGATCGGCTCGCTGTTTCCCACCTTGGCCAAGGTGCCATCGAGATCGTCGAAGCCTTGGAAGCCGTAGCGGGCCTTGGCTTTGTTCGGCAGCAGCGCAAGCTGATCGGCGAGCCCTGCGATCCAAAAGCCCTGCCCGTCTTTCTCCAGCCGCACGACATCGTTCTCCAGCACGGGAATGCCGACATGTTCGAGCGCCTGGCGCGACTGAGTTGGACCGGCTTCCGGACGTTGCGCCCGGATATCCGTCCACCAGTCATGATTGCCGAGGATTGAGAACACGCCGAGCGGCGCCTCGAGCCCGGACAAAGCCTCAGCCCATTCCGCAACTCGAACCCAGCCAGTCACCAGGCGGGTTCCGGCCGTATAGTCGCCGAGCAGCACGATGAGATCGGGCTGCAGCGCATTGGCCTCCGCCGCGAGCGCGGCGATCCGCTCCGGCGTCATCCAGGGCCGGCAGGCATGGATGTCGGCCAAAGCCACCACGCGAAGCTTGAGCCCCGCCGGCCAATGTGCCGGTGTCAGGGCATAGCACTTCACATGGGTAAGCAGGATCGGCTCGATGCCGACCGCATAGGCGCTGAGCGACACCATCGACAGGAACGAGCCGCCGACAAGCCGCAGGAAGCCACGTCTGGTGATCATCGACTGGCGGTGCCCGTTCCGTTGAACAGGAGTGGCGTTAGAGCCGGCGATTGCGCCTTCAGCTTGGCCGAAGCGAGCAGTTTTCGCGCAGACAAGCCCGCACAAACGCCCGGCCAAACAAATCTCCGTTACTCTTCCTGGAACAGGCTGATCTGCTGCTGCGCGAGGTCCTTGGGTGCTTCGAGGCCGAGATGCCGCCAGGCATTGGCGGTCAGCACGCGGCCGCGCGGCGTTCGCTGGATGAAGCCCTGCTGGATGAGATAGGGCTCGATGATGTCCTCGATGGCGTCGCGCGGCTCGGAGAGCCCGGCGGCGATCGTCTCGATCCCGACCGGCCCGCCGCCGAAGTTGCGGGCGATCATCGAAAGATACCGGCGATCGAGCGCGTCGAGCCCGAGCCCGTCGACTTCGAGCCTGGTCAGTGCCTCGTCGGCGATGCGTTTGTCGACATGGCCGTTTCCGGCGACGGAGGCGAAATCGCGCACCCGGCGCAGGAGCCGTCCGGCAATGCGCGGCGTGCCGCGGGCGCGGCGCGCGATCTCCAGCGCGCCATCGTCGCCGAGCGGCATCGAGAGAATGCGGGCACCGCGACGCACGATCTGCTCGAGTTCCTCGACCGTGTAGAAATTGAGCCTGACCGGGATGCCGAAACGATCGCGCAGCGGGTTGGTCAAAAGCCCGAGCCGGGTTGTGGCGGCGACCAGCGTGAAGCGGGCGAGGTCGATCTTGACCGAGCGCGCGGCAGGCCCTTCGCCGATGATCAGGTCGAGCTGGAAATCCTCCATCGCCGGATAGAGGATTTCCTCCACTGCCGGGTTGAGCCGATGGATCTCGTCGATGAAGAGCACGTCGCGCTCCTCGAGATTGGTGAGCAGCGCCGCGAGATCCCCGGCCTTGGCAATGACCGGACCCGAGGTCGAGCGGAAATTGACGCCGAGCTCGCGCGCCATGATCTGCGCCAGCGTCGTCTTGCCGAGGCCGGGCGGGCCGACGAATAGTACATGGTCGAGCGCCTCGCCCCGGCTCTTGGCGGCATCGACGAAGACTTTGAGGTTGGCGCGCACCGCCGCCTGGCCGACGAATTCGTCCAGCGACTGCGGCCGCAGGGTCTGGTCGGCATCCTCGCCGCGCTTGTCCGGGGCAATGAGGCGGGGCGAGAGGCTCATGCCGCCTTCCTTGCATATGGCCGCAGGCGGGACAAGCACTCCCTCACCGCGCCAGCTCCTTCAATCCGAAGCGGATGAGCTTCGAGGCGTCCGCCCCCTCGCCGGCAGACTTCAGCGCCGCCGAAACCGCATTGGCGGCGATGTCGCGCGAATAGCCGAGATTGACCAGCGCCGAGACGGCATCCGTGATCGGCGCCGCCGCGACACCTTCGCCGAGCTCCTGCTTGAGGCCGATCGTGCCGGTCGCGGCGCCGGCATAGGCCGGGGCCTTGGTGCGCAATTCGGTGACGATGCGCTCGGCGACCTTCTTGCCGACTCCGGGCGCACGGGAGACCATGGCGATGTCGCGCAGCGCGATCGCGTTGGCGAGGTCGGCCGGCGCCAGCGTCGACAGCACCGCAAGCGCCACCTTGGCGCCGACGCCCTGCACATTGTTCATCAGGAGGCGGAACCATTCGCGCTCCAGCGCGGTCTGGAAGCCATAGAGCCGGATCATGTCCTCGCGCACATAGGTCTCGATGAACAGCACCACCGCCTCGCCGGGCGACGGTAGCGATGCCAGCGTGCGCGCCGAGCAATGGGCGACATAGCCAACGCCATGAACGTCGACGAGGCAGGAGTCCTCGTCGATCTCATCGAGCGTGCCTTTCAGCTTGCCGATCATGTCCTGGCTTTCATGGGTGCGTTTCCGGAGAGATGATTTCGAGATCAGGAAAATAGCTGCGGTAACGAGCGGGGTCGCGTGTCAAAAGACGGTGCCCGGCAACAGCCGCATGAGCGCCAATGAAAAAGTCGGGCAGCGTCCGTTCCCGAACACCGCCTGCTCGGCGGTAACGGAAATGCGCGACACCGGCCGCAAAAGCCGCTTCCCACGATACAGGCTCGCGGTCGATCTCAAGCATGTCGGTCGCTCTTTTAAGCTGCGCCTCCGTCGTGATCAGCGGGGCAAGCTCGGACCAGACGATCGTGTTGACCACCAATGCTCCCACGCGCCGACAGGAGGCGATGGCCTTGGCCGACCATTCCGTCGAGGGTCCGCCTGGCCCCCAGACATCGATCAGCACATTGGTGTCAACCAACGTCGAGATTTTCACGCGGACCCCTCAACCATTCCATGTATTCGTCGGTCGTCATACCGCCCAGATCCAGGGTCCCTTCCATTCTATCGAGAACCTCCCTGAATTTGCGGGAGGCTTCCTCCTCGGACAGGTTTTCATTGACGGCGACGAGCCAGGCCCCGTCGTCCGTGGCGACGAATTCCACTTCGGAGCCAGGGCCAATACCCAGGTGATCCCTGATCTGCTTCGGAATTGTGACTTGTCCCTTGGTGGTCACGCGCATGGTAATACCTCTCAGGTATTACTTACTACGCCGACGAGAACAAGTCAAGAACACGCTATCCGGCAATCGCCATCCGATAGGCGACGCTCTGGCGGTGGTGAGCATGGCATATGGCGATGGCCAAAGCATCGGCGGCGTCGTCGGTTTCGAACACAGCCTTGGGCATCAGCACCTTGACCATCATGTGGATCTGCTTCTTTTCGCCGTGGCCGACGCCGATCACCGCCTTCTTCACCGCATTGGGAGCATATTCGGCGACCACCAGCCCGGCGCGCGCCGGCACCAGCATGGCGATGCCGCGCGCCTGGCCGAGCTTCAGCGTCGCCGTCGCATCCTTGTTGACGAAAGTCTGCTCGACCGCGGCCTCGTGCGGCATGGCCTGATGCAGCACCTCGGCCAGCCCGTCATGCAACTGGCAGAGCCTTGTCGCGAGCGGCGCCTTGTCGTCGGAGCGCACGGTGCCGGATGCGACGAAGCGCAAGCAATTGCCGAGGCTTTCGACGATGCCCCAGCCGGTGCGCCTCAGTCCCGGATCGATGCCGATGATGCGAATCGCTTCCCCCATGCGCCAAGTCTAACCTCGGCGTAGGGCGATGCCAGCGAATTGTGAACAAACCAGAAACAGCCTGTGCAGGGACAGGTCGAACTATCAAAGCGGCCTGTCAGCCGCGGGCGAAGGCCGTGTTGAGCAGACTGATCTGATCGGAGACGGGGTTGGCGCGGCGGCCCGCGGCCGGCGTGTCGTTCATGGCGCCGCCGTAGATCTCCTCGTCCATGCGCTTTACCAGCGCCTGCAGACGAAGCGATCGGCTCACCAGGTCCAAGAATTCCTTGGGCAGCTCGTTCCAGCCCAGCGCCTCGTCATGCGCCGAAGCGGTGTCGAGCCGCACCTTGGATTTCTCCGAGGCGACCTGGTCGCGGGTCATCTCGCCCGAATTCGCCGCCCGCTGCAGAAGCAGCCAGGATGCGACCTGCATCAGCCTTGTGGTGAGACGCATCGATTCGGCCGCGTAGAGCGTTGCCGCCGTGCGCGACAGCTTCTTGGCTTCGAGCCTGCCCTTGCCGTCGAGATATTCGGCCGCCTGTTCGACCAGGCCCATGCCCTCCTGGTAAAGCGGCTTGAAAGATTGGGAGAAAACCCGGCGTTCCGCGAGCTTTATGGTTTTCGCGCTGCCCTTCGAAGGCTCGGTCATCGATACGCCCCTGCACTGCCGCAAGCCGATTCGGCATCCTTGCCGATACGTCCTGCACCCTTAAACGACTGAGGCTTGAAAATGCGCTTCGATGCCCGTGAAGGCAAGCGCATGTTTAACAAACGGTTAACGCCGGACCACGCCCCGCCGGCCACCGGCGGACAAAAAAAGAGCCGCGGATAAGGCGGCTCTCAGGAGTTTAACAGGGAGGCGTCAAACAAAGTGGCTCCAACCACTCGGTAAGAATCCAGAAAAACTGGATGGTCTCAGTAAACGCCTGTAAAGCTTAATGAAGCCTTAACGCCGGACGGATTTTTTGACCGAACGGACGCTCCTGTGCCGGAACGGGACGTCCCGGGGCCAGGCTCCTCAGCTTCTCCAGATCGCGGGCAACGCTATGAAGGCGAACAGCAGCATGCCGGCGTAGAACGCGAGCGAGGATATGCCGAGCAACGGTTCGATCGCCGGATTGCCGGCAAGCAGGGTGTAAAGGCCGACGAGCAGGCCGATGCCGCTGATCGCGGTCAGCCAGAAATGGATCGCCGCGAGCCTCTTATGCGCGACGGCCGGGAACAGGTGATAGAAGAACGCGAACACTGCCGACATGAGCCAGCCGGCCACCATCGTGTGAGCATGGGTCGGCATCTGGCCATGGTCCTGGCTGATCGCCATGTGGATGCCAAGCGCCATTCCGCAAAGCGAATAGATGATGGCGAGCGTAAAGAAGTTTCGGGCTACCCCTTGCATTGATCCTCTCCAATGGCTGTTGCGGTGCTGAACCGAATCGATCGTCAGACGATTCCGCGCCGGTCCCGGCGTCGATGCCCTGGCGATGTTTCCGGATGATGTCGCGGCCAACCGCTCCAAGTTCCAGATGATACAGATGTCCGTTTTTCGCGACATCGTTCCGAAACACTCCCCGCGCAAAACCCGCGCTCCTCTGGACGGCCGGCGCAAAACCGATGCCGTCGCAAATCAAGAAAGACATCCAGGAGCACATCATGGACTGGTACTCGATCGTCAAATTCCTCCACGTCGTCTCGGCCATTTTGTGGGTCGGCGGCGGCTTCGTTCTGTTCCTGCTCGGCATGCTTGCCGAGCGTGCCGGCAACACCGAGGACAAGCTGCAGGCGATGCGGGCCAGCGGTGAACTCGGCGGCCGCTTCTTCGCGCCGATGTCGATGCTCACTTTGATCTTCGGCCTCGTCATGTGCGGCTTCTGGGTCGGCTTTTCCGATCTGTGGATCATCATCGGCCTTGCCGGCTACGCCACGACCTTTTCGATCGGCATGCTGATCTTCAAGCCGACCGGCGAGCGGATGGGCGCCATGGTCGCCAAGGAAGGCGTGACGCCGGCGGTTCTCGCCATCGGCCAGCGCATGATGAACTGGGCGCGTTTCGATTATGCGGTGATGCTGGTGATCATCGCCGACATGGTGCTGAAGCCTACGCTGCACGACATCGGCATCCTCGCCGGCATGGCGGTGGTGGTAGCGGCCGGCGCAGCGCTCGCCCTTGGCGGCAGCCGCCAATTGGTGCCGAGCGCGGCCTGACATAGCTATGGCGGAGCGGCTGATCAGCCGCCCCGTCCATCTCACATCAGGCCGGCGATACCGTCCCAGAGCAGCTTGACCGCCACCACGGCCACCGTCGCATAGGTGAACGGATAAAACACCTCAGGGCGCATGCGGCGCACCAGCCATGCACCGGCGATGGTGGCGAGCGGCGCCAGCGGCATCAGCACAAAAGAGGCGATGAGGTTGGTGCTGTCGAACTGGCCGAGCGCGAAATAAGGGATGAGCTTCAGTGCGTTGGTGGCGGCGAAGAAGATCGCCGCCGTCCCCGACAGCACCTTCGGATCGAGCCGAATCGGCAGCGCATAGACCTGGAAGGGCGGGCCGCCGACATGAGCGACGAAGCTGGTGAAGCCGGCGACGGTGCCCCAGAAGGCCGCGGCGATCCGGTTCGGCTCGGCCGCGTGATCGGCGCCGTGGCGGAACTGCAGATAGAGCCAGCGCAGGACGAAGATCAGCGCGACCGCGCCGACGATCAGCCGCACCATCTCCTCGGTGACCAGGGCCGCCGTCAGCCAGCCGACGCCGATGCCGATGACGGCGCCCGGCATCATGTCGACCAGCATCTTGCGGTCGTAAACGCCCCACCATGTCCATACCGAGACGACGTCCATCAGGCAAAGGATCGGCAATAGGATGGCCGCGGCCTGCACCGGCGGCATGGTCAGCGCCATCAAAGGCACGCCGACGAAACCCACGGCGCCGCCGAAGCCGCCCTTCGACAGGCCGACGAGGATGACCGCCGGAATGGCGGCGGCATAGAACCAGGGATCGCTGAGCAGGCCTGACATGGGATGACCGGAGACGAGGGCGGCTGGAAGATGGCGAGAGACCGCAATAGACCACAATGCGGGAGATCGCGATAGCCGATGCGCCCCGCGGCAGCCGATCAGCACGATCACCTGTCCGTAACCCGGTCCTTCCAGTTTGCGGGAAGCTCGAAGCCATGCATAAGGTCGCCGGTCCAGCACGAGGTTTGACGATGAGCGAAGTCCGGATCCGCCGCGCACAGCAAGCCGACCTCCCGGCGATCGTCGCCTTGCTTGCCGATGACATGCTTGGCCGCGCTCGGGAGGACACCGGCATGCCCTTGGCGCAAGCCTATCAGGATGCCTTCGCGGCGGTCGACAGCGACCCGAACCAGCTGCTCGCGGTGATGACGGACGGCGCCGATGTCGTCGGCACGCTGCAGATCAGCTTTCTCGCAGGGCTGTCGTCGCAGGGCGCCTGGCGCGGCCAGATCGAGGCGGTGCGCGTCTCGGCGAACCGACGCGGCGAAAGGCTCGGGCAGCGCCTGCTGGAATGGGCGATCCAGAAATGTCGCGAACGCGGCTGCAGGGTCGTCCAGCTGACGACCAACAAGAGCCGGCTCGACGCTCATCGCTTCTACGAACGGCTCGGCTTCAAGGCGAGCCACATCGGCTACAAGCTGGACCTCTAATCCGCCGCAAAGCCTGTCATCGCCGCGCCTGAACAGGCGGCGCGGAGAATCGCGTGATGCTGATATCCGGATTAGCCAGCACCATTGTCGCTTGCTCCTGCTGCTTGCGTCGACGACGCACACATCGGCGAAGAGCCGTCGCAGGGTGATTTCGCGGCCGAGAAACTCGGCTACATCTGAAATCGTGGCAGCCTACGTGAGTCCCCGAAGACTGGCGCAAGCCGCCGCCGCGCCGATGCATTTCGGCGGCTATATTCGCCCGCCTCCTGTTCAAGCCGGACGCATTGCTTTATGCCGCAATGCAACCATCTTCGCCCGGCATAGGCGAAAACCGGGATCGAAGACCAATGAACGATTTAACGCCGCCCAACCGCTGCCGTATCGTGCTCATCGCGCCGCCGCTCGCGACGGCCGAGCACATCTGCGCGGCCTTCGACGGCGGCGATATCGCCTCGCTGATCCTGCCCGACAACGGCATGGACGATGCCACCTTCCAGGCCCTCGCCGAGAAGATCGTGCCGGTCGCCCAAGCCGCCGGCATTGCGGTTGTCATCGCCGGCGACAGCCGCATCGCCGGCCGCGTTCACGCAGATGGCATCCATGTCGAGACAAACCGCCGGGAGCTCGCCGAGACGATCGAGCGCTTGGCGGACAAGATGATGGTTGGCGCCGGCGGCGCCAAGACCCGCGACGAGGCGCTGGAGCTCGGCGAGGAGCGGCCCGACTACATGTTTTTCGGCCGCTTCGGTTACGACAACAAGCCGGAGCCGCATCCGCGCAATCTTTCGCTCGGCGAATGGTGGGCGCAGATGATCCAGATCCCCTGCATCGTGATGGCAGGGTCCAAGCTCGCCTCGGTGGAAACGGTAGCGGCCACCGGGGCCGAGTTCGTGGCGCTCTCCAGCGCCGTCTTTGCCGACGGGCTCGATCCGCGCGCGGCGGTCGCCGCCGCCAACGCGCTGCTCGACGAAACCGCGCCGCGCTTCGAGGATTGACGTGCGCTGGTCTCGGCTTCCCTTCGCGGCTTTGGCTGCCGCCGCGCTGACGGTCCAGGCGGCCGCGGCGGCAGGCGCCGAGACCGTGCCGGTGCCGCAGCCCAGACCGGACACGAGCACGCCGCAGACAAGCAAACCGGACACGGGCACGCCGAATACAAGCGCTCCCAGTGCAGGCGTTCCCAATGCAGACGCCCCTAACATAGGCGTGCCCAACACAAGCGCACCGAATACGGCCCATACCGGCAAGCCGATCGAAACGCCACTGCCGCAGCCGGCGACGCTTCAACCGCCGTCGGCCGACAGCGTCAATCCCGATCGCTTCGGCGCAAAGCCGCCGGATGCCGCCTACGGCGCCTTCCAGCGCGGGCTGTACAAGACCGCCTACAACCTCGCCATGGTCCGGGCCAAGAACGGCGACCCCGCGGCCCAGACGCTGGTCGCCGAAATCCTGTCGCGCGGGCTGGGCGTGCCGCTCAACGCCGCCGAGGCCGCGAAATGGTATGGGCTTGCCGCCGAGCAGGGCGTGCCGGAGGCGCAGTTCCAGTATGCGCTGATGCTTCTCGACGGCCGCTATGTGAAGAAGGACGTCAAGGAAGCCTATGCGCTGATGCAGGCTGCCGCCGAGGCAGGCAACCGCCTGGCGCAGTTCAACTTCGCGCAATTGCTCATCCAGCAGGACCCGGGCGATGCCGGCATCGCCAAGGCCGCCGTCTATTATGAGCGCGCCGCAAGCACCGGCCTTGCCGACGCCGAATATGCGATGGCGCAAATCTACGCCAACGGTGCCGGCGGCAAACCGCGCGACGACGCGAAGGCACGCATCCTTTTGGCTCAGGCCGCCCGGCAGAACTACGACACCGCGCAACTCGATCTCGCCGCCTGGATGATCCAGGGGCGCGGCGGCGAGCGCGACCTGAAGTCGGGCTTTGCCTGGATGAAGCGCGCGGCCGAGGGCGGCAACGTCGCCGCCCAGAACCGCCTCGCCAAGCTCTACATGGGCGGCATCGGTACCGACCCGGACCTGATCCTGGCCGGCGCCTGGTATATCGTCGCCCGCCGCGCCGGGCTGATCGACCCTGAGATGGACGATTTCCTGCAAGGCCTCGACGACGATCAGACCAAGCAGGCGCTGCAGAAGGCAAATCGGCTCCCCTGAGGCCTTTATCGCCGCAGCCGGCTCCGTACCCCGCTTTCCGCTCTCCCTTGCCTCTCCGGACGATTTGTGGTCTTGGAGGCGCCAAAGCGCGCTCCGCGCGAAAAAATCTCATTCCGGATCAGTTCATCATGGCCAAGATCAGTGGCAGCGAAATCCGTCCCGGCTATGTCATCGAGCATGATGGCGGCCTGTGGGTCGCGGTCAAGACCAACACCGTCAAGCCGGGCAAGGGCGGCGCCTACAACCAGGTCGAGCTGAAGAACCTGATCAACGGCACCAAGCTCAACGAGCGCTTCCGCTCGGCCGAGACCGTCGAGCAGATCCGGCTCGATCTGAAGGATTTCTCCTTCCTCTACGAGCAGGGCGACGCGCTGGTGTTCATGGATACCGAGAGCTACGAGCAGCTCGAACTGGCGAAGGATTTCGTCGGCGAGCGTGCCGCCTTCCTGCAGGACGGAATGATGGTGACGGTGCAGCTCTATGAGGAACGGCCGATCGGCATCTCGCTACCCGACCAGGTGACGCTGACCATCACCGAAGCCGACCCGGTGGTGAAGGGCCAGACGGCTGCCTCCTCCTACAAGCCGGCGGTGCTGGAAAACGGCGTCCGCGTGCTGGTGCCGCCTTTCATCTCGGCCGGCGAGCGCATCATCGTCGACACCAACGAAATCACTTACGTGCGCCGCGCGGAGTAAAACGGTCAATACAGGAAGATAAAGAATGGCGCGTTCCGCTCTCCTCAATGTCATGGTCCAGGCCGCGATGAAGGCCGGCCGGTCCCTGTCGCGCGATTTCGGCGAGGTGCAGAACCTGCAGGTCTCGATGAAGGGACCCGGCGATTATGTCAGCCAGGCCGACCGCAAGGCGGAAGAGATCGTCTTTGCCGAGCTGTCCAAGGCGAGGCCGGGCTATGCCTTCCTGATGGAGGAGCGCGGCGCCATCGAGGGCGAGGACGGCCAGCATCGCTGGATCGTCGACCCGCTCGACGGCACCACCAATTTCCTGCACGGCATCCCGCTTTTCTCGGTGTCGATCGCGCTGGAGCGCCAGGGCCAGATCGTCGCCGGCGTCGTCTACAACCCGGCGATGGACGAGCTCTATACCGCCGAGCGCGGCGGCGGCGCCTTCATGAACGACCGCCGGCTGCGCGTCGCCGGGCGTGCCAAGCTCACCGATGCCGTGATCGGCTGCGGCGTGCCGCATCTCGGGCGCGGCCAGCACGGCAATTTCCTGATTGAGCTGCGCAACGTCATGGCCGAAGTCTCCGGCGTCCGCCGGCTCGGCTCAGCCGCGCTCGACCTCGCCTATGTCGCGGCCGGCCGCATGGACGGCTTCTGGGAGACCGGCCTCTCGTCCTGGGACATCGCCGCCGGCATGCTGCTGGTGCGCGAGGCAGGCGGGTTCGTCTCCGACATGGACGGCGGACAGGACATGCTCGACACCGGCGGAATCGTCGCCGGCAACGAGCTCATCCAGCGCACTCTGCTCAAGACGGTGAAGAAGCCGCTCCCAGCGCGTTGATGGGTGGCGAAAGGCGCTGCGGGGCGAAGCGCCTACGTTCGAAATCAGGTGTACAGCGTCCTTTGCGCGTCGAAACGACGCGCGGCGCAGTAGTCGCAAAACCGCCACCGAACCTTGAAATACTGATCCGCGATCGCCCAGATGAGGGGCTCCGGGATCATTCATGAACGACGCGCGGCCACAAACCCAGATCGAAATCCCCTTCGTGGGCCGCTGGCACTACTCGCGCGCCGAGATGATCGCCGACGGCATCGTCCATGCCGTCGGCATCGTGCTGGCGATCGCTGCCGGCTCGGCCTTCCTGGCTTTAGCCGCCTTTCACTCCGGTCCTGGGGAATATGTCGCCGCGATCTTCTATGTGGTGTCCCTGCTTACCGTGCTTTCGGTGTCGCTGGCCTACAATCTGTGGCCGATATCGTGGCCGGCGAAATGGATATTGCGCCGCTTCGATCACGCCGCGATCTATCTCTTGATCGCCGCCACCTACACGCCTTTCCTCGCCCAGCTCAAAGCCACGTCGCTCGCCCTGCCGATGATTGTCGTTGTCTGGGCCGCGGCGGCGATGGGCATCGCCATCAAGATGTTCCTGCCGGGCCGCTACGACCGGCTGGCGATCGTCTTCTATCTCGCCATCGGCTGGAGCGGCGTCGTGCTCGCCAGGCCGCTGGTCGCGACGCTGCCGACGGCCTCCATCGTGTTGCTGGTTGCCGGCGGCATCGTCTATTCCCTGGGCGTCATCTTCTTCGCCTGGAAAGGCCTGCGCTTCCACAATGCCGTCTGGCACGGCTTCGTCGTCACCGGCGCCGGGCTGCACCTGGCCGCCATGGTCGACTGCCTGGTCATCAGCCGGTTCTGAGAACAAGAGCAATTCCAGGAAAAGTGTGAAGCGGTTAGGTCCGGCGCCTTCGCCGTGGCCTTCCGTCCGGAATTGCGCCAAAACGAGGCGGCGGCGGCGATATTGCCAAGCGCCATTCAATTTGGTCACAATTCCGTTTAGAGTCGCGACAAATTTGCGGCGGTGGCATCGGAAACGGGGCACGGATGGCTTTTCTCAGATCCTTCGGCAGGCGCTCGGATGTCCTGGTCTACGATCCGCACAAGCTATCGAGCCCGCAGGTCTTCCTGCTCACCATGGTGATCTTCCTGATCATCGTCGCCTTCATCGCCGCCATCCTCACCCGCCAGATCTCGACCGCCTTCTCCAGCAATCCCGGCCTCAACGGCCTGATCATCGGCGTGCTTGCCGTCGGCATTCTGCTTGCCTTCGTCCAGGTCGGTCGGCTGTTCCGTGAAGTGCGCTGGGTCAATTCCTTCCGCGCTGGCTCCGAGACCACCGAGCCGGTGCTTTTGGCGCCGATGAAAGCGATGATCGGCCGCTCGTCGACGATCGCCTTCTCGACGAGCTCGATGCGCACCATGCTCGATTCCATCGCCACCCGCCTCGACGAAAGCCGCGACACATCGCGCTATCTCGTCGGCCTGTTGGTGTTCCTCGGCCTGCTCGGCACCTTCTGGGGCCTGCTCAACACAATTGCCTCGATCCGCGAAACCATCGAGGCGCTCGACCCCGGCAGCGGCGACGCCGCTGCCGTGCTCGATGCGCTGAAGCAGGGCTTGTCGGCGCCGCTTGCGGGCATGGGCACGGCCTTCTCGTCCTCGCTGTTCGGCCTCTCCGGCTCGCTGGTGCTCGGCTTCCTCGACCTGCAGGCCGGCCGCGCCCAGACCCGCTTCTACACCGAGCTCGAGAACTGGCTCTCGTCGGTCACCGACCTGTCGTCCGACATCGTCGTCTCCGATCAGGCCCGCGCCGAGCCGTCGGAAGAAATCAGGCTGCTGTCGGAAAGGCTGCGCAGCCTGCAGGAGAATGGCGGCGGTTCCAACCCGCGCGTCGCCACCGCGATGGCCAACCTCGCCGACGGCATTTCCGGCCTGGTCAAGAACATGCGCTCCGAGCAGCAGATCATGCGCGACTGGGTCGAGGCGCAGTCCGACGAGCAGAAGGCCATGCGCAACACGCTGGAAAAGATCGCCGACGCGCTGAAGAAGCAAGGGGTCCACTGACGTGGCGCTGGCAAGACGGCGCGCCGATCGCCGCATCGACTATTGGCCGGGTTTCGTCGACGCTCTGTCGACGCTGCTGCTGGCGATCATGTTCCTGCTCACGGTGTTCGTGCTGGCGCAGTTCCTGCTCAGTCGCGAGATTTCCGGCAAGGACACGGTGCTCAACCGCCTCAACTCGCAGATTAACGAGCTGACGCAGTTGCTCGCGCTGGAGCGCTCGAACAGCCAGGACAAGGAAGACACGCTCGCCAACCTGCAGGCCTCGCTGTCGGCGGCGGAAGCGGAAAAGAGCCGGCTTCAGCAATTGCTGGACCAAGGCGCCGGCGCCGGTGACGCCGCCAACAAGCGCGCGGAAGCATTGTCCGGCGAGCTCAGCAACCAGCGCCAGATCAGCCAGCAGGCGCTGAGCCAGGTCGAGATCCTCAACCAGCAGATCGCAGCGCTGCGCAAGCAGATCGCAGCGCTCGAGGACGCGCTCAACGTCTCCGAGCAGCGCGACCGCGAGTCCAACACCAAGATCGCCGATCTCGGCCGCCGCCTGAACGTGGCGCTTGCGCAGCGCGTCCAAGAGCTCAATCGCTACCGCTCCGATTTCTTCGGCCGGCTGCGCGAGATCCTCGCCGACCGCGAGAACATCCGCATCGTCGGCGACCGCTTCGTCTTCCAGTCGGAGGTGCTGTTTCCCACCGGCTCCGACGTGATCAACGATGCCGGCAAGGTCGAGATGAAGAAGCTCGCAGACGCAATCATCGAACTGCAGAAGGAAATCCCGCCCGAGATCAGCTGGGTGCTGCGCGTCGACGGCCATACCGACAACAAGCCGCTGTCCGGCACCGGCCGCTATCACGATAACTGGGAGCTCTCGACGGCGCGCGCGACCTCGGTGGTGAAGTTCCTGATCGAGAACGGCGTTCCGGCCAACCGGCTGGTCGCCGCCGGCTTCGGCGAATTCCAGCCGCTCGATCCCTCCGATACGGACGAGGCACGCAGCAAGAACCGCCGTATCGAGCTGAAGCTCACCGAACGCTGAAGCGCTCGCTCGCAATCCGTCCGCGCCGGACGTTGCGCCTGAATGCGACTTTTTAGGGTAAGGTGCAGGCATGACAAGCCCGCAAAAGATTACCGTTTTTTAATTCCACTTTGCCAGGTGCCGCTCCTAGGTATGCTATGGGGCCGGGGACCGCCGGCGGTGCCTCCCACATCGCGACGCGACGGAACCGGACGGCCCGGGCCGGAAGGCAGGTCGTTCCGGCGCTGCCTTCCCCAAGCTAGAGGGAGACGCAGCCATGCGCTCTTTCAAGATACCCAGGACCGCGGCGCTCGCCGCACTTCTCGTCGCTGTTCCGTTTGCCGGCGCTTATGCCGCATCGGCCGGCTTCTACACCCCCCGCACGGCGGGCCTCATCGACCAGGCGCAGAGCGTGGATCAAGGCATCACGGCGGCGAGGCAGATGGACAAGATCAAGCCGGCAGAGGCGCGCAGCCTTCACATGCGTGCCGCTCACATCAGCCGCGTCGCCCAAAGAGAGGCTGCCGCGGGACATGGCGCGATACCGGCCACGCAGTACCAGCAACTGGCGGCGCAACTCGATGACGTGAGCCAGAGCCTGCGCAACGCCACCGGCAGCAGCCCGCTTATTGGCGACGGCGCGGACGGCGGCTACTATCCGAACGGGTGAATTCCATCCATTTGCGGTGAGTTCCGGCTCAAGGCCCCGGGCGTCTTTCGGCGCCCGGGGCGCCGACGGCGGCCACCATCTGAACGGCTGAGCAATTCCGGAAAAATTGCAAAGCGGTTTTACGTCCGGAATTGCGCCAGAACACGGGGCAAGCATTCGAGGAAGGGACCATCTGGCGCCCGAGGGACCTGGCCCCGAGGGCGCTTTTTTGGCTCACGTCCTTTGTTGATCAGAGGCCTAGCCAAAGCGCCATGATGGCAAGCACCGCCGGCACCGTCTGGATGAGCAGGATCTTCCGGCCGACGGTCGCCGCGCCGTAAAGGCCGGCTATGGCGACGCAAAGCAGGAAGAAGATCTTGATCGGAAACCCGGCGACGCCGAGATAGAGGCCCCAGATCAGGCCGGCCGCGAGAAAACCGTTATAGAGGCCCTGGTTGGCGGCAAGCACCTTGGACGCGCTGGCGAATTCAGGCGTCAGCTTGAAAGTCTTGTGGCCGCGCGGCGTATCCCACAGCACCATCTCCAGATAGACGATATAGCAGTGGATCAGCGCTACCAGCCCGGTCAGTATATTGCCGGCCATTGTCCCCTCCAGTCGTTTATTCCCGGCATTGATCACGCAGCGCCGTCCCAAGACAAGACCGGCGGCTCAGCCGCCGGCCGACCAGGGTTGCCAAGCTCGACGCGTTGGTATCTTTTCGCGCCAGCCAATCTGAGCCGGAATCCATCATGTCCTTCCAAAAACTCGATCAACTCGGCCACAAGCTCGAAGCGCTGGAGCATGCGCTGGCCATCCTCGGCGCCGACGAGGCGACCCACATGGCGGTCGGCGGCGGTGAGAAGCGCGCCGAGGCCATGTCGGCGCTTGCCGGCATGCTGCATGCCCAGGCGACCGCGCCGGAGATCGGCGACTGGATCGCCGCCGCCGAAGCCGAGCCGCTGAACGACGAGCAGCACGCGGCGGTGCGGGAGCTGCGCCGGCAATACACCAATCTCACCTGCCTGCCGGTCGAATTCGTCGAGCGCCAGACGACGGCGCGCATGCGCTCCGAGCAGCTCTGGCGCGACCTGCGCGCCAAGAACGACTGGGCAGGCTTCCTGCCGGCGCTGGAAGGGGTGGTGGCGCTGGTGCGGGAAGAGGCGGCGCTACGCGCCGACGCGCTCGGCCTCGCCCCCTATGATGCGCTGATGGAGCAGTACGACCCCGGCAATCGCGCCGCCGACATCACGCCGGTGTTTGCCGAGCTGAAGGCCTTCCTGCGGGACTTCCTGCCGCATGCGCTGGCCGTGCAGGACGCGCGGCTGGCGAAGCATCCGCTAAAACCGCTCTCCGGCAGCTACGCCGTCGAGCGGCAGCGCGAGCTCGGCCTTGCTATGATGGCGGCGGTCGGCTTCGACCTCACCCACGGCTCGCTGTCGGTGTCGCACCATCCCTTCTGTGGCGGCGTGCCGACCGATGTGCGCATCACCACCCGCTACAAGACCTCGGATTTCCTGTCGGCGCTGATGGGTGTGCTGCACGAGACCGGCCACGCCCTCTATGAGCAGAACCTGCCGAAGACCTGGTCGCACTGGCCGCTCGGCAAGGCGCGCGGCATGGCCGTGCACGAGAGCCAGAGCCTGTTCGTCGAGAAGCAGATCGGCCGCAATCCCGCCTTCTGGCGCTGGGCCTTGCCGGTGGTCGAAAAGCATCTCGGCGAAGCCTGGTCGCTCGACGACATCCTGCCGCATGTCCACCATGTCGAACGCGGCCTGATACGCGTCGACGCCGACGAGGTCACCTATCCGCTGCATGTCATCCTGCGCTACGAGCTCGAGCAGGAGCTTGTTTCCGGCCGGCTGGAAGCCGCCGACCTGCCCGAGGCATGGGACGCCAAGATGCGCGACTATCTCGGACTGTCGACCATCGATAACCCGGCCGACGGACCGATGCAGGACGTCCACTGGCCTGGTGCAGCCTTCGGCTATTTCCCATCCTACACGCTTGGCGCCATGATGGCGGCGCAGCAATGGGCGGCTCTGACCAGGGAGCGCCCGTCCGCGGACCAGGATCTCGCCAAAGGCGACTTCAGCGCGATCAACGAGTGGCGGCGGGACAGGATCTGGTCGCAGGGCTCGCGCTGGTCGACGCCGGAACTGCTCGAGCGCGCCACCGGCGAGAGGCTCAACGCCGCCTACTTCAGCGAGCATCTGCGCAGGCGCTACGGCGACTGACGCGCACCGGCTTGCAAGCGGCGACTTTGGGCGTGGCTACTCCGCCGCGCCCCTGAAAGCGCTGGCTCCGGTCTCGAACTGCAGCTTGGCGAGCCGCGCATAGGTGCCGCCCTTGGCGACGAGGCTTTGGTGCGTGCCTTCCTCGACGATGCGTCCGCCTTCCATGACGAGGATCCGATCGGCCTTGAGCACCGTCGCCAGCCGGTGGGCGATGACGATGGTGGTGCGGCCGCGCATCAGCCGCTCGAGCGCCGTCTGCACCAGCGTCTCGCTTTCGGCGTCGAGCGCCGAGGTCGCCTCGTCGAGCAGGAGGATCGGCGCGTCGCGCAGGATGGCGCGGGCGATCGCGATGCGCTGGCGCTGGCCGCCCGACAAGGTCACGCCGCGCTCGCCGACCTGGCTGTCATAGCCCCTTTCGAGCTTGCCGATGAATTCGTCGGCAAGGGCGGCTTTTGCAGCCGCCTCGATCTCGGCGACGCTGGCGCCCGGCCGGCCGAAGCCGATATTGTCGCCCGCACTTGCCGCGAAGATGGTGACGTCCTGCGGCACGATGGCGATCCGCTCGCGGATTGCTGCCGGATCGGCCTCGCGCACGTCGACGCCGTCGATGACGATGCGGCCGCTTTCGGGATCGTAGAAGCGCAGGATCAGCGAGAAGACGGTGCTTTTTCCCGCGCCCGACGGTCCGACGATCGCAACCGTTTCGCCCGGCTTCACCTGGAAGCTCAGGCCATGCACCGCTGCCCGGTCCGGCCGCGCCGGATAGGAGAAGAAGACGTCGTCGAAGCTGATCGCGCCCTTGGCCTTGGCAGGCAGCGGCTGCGGATCGACGGGCGGCAGGATCGCAGGTTTCTCGGCGAGGATCTCCGTCAGCCGCTCGGCGGCGCCCGCCGCCTGCGACAACTCGCTCCACACTTCCGACAGCGCGCCGAGCGCGCCGGCGGCGAACACCGAATAGAGCAGGAACTGGCCGAGCGTGCCGGCCGACATCGTGCCGGCAAGCACGTCGCGCGAGCCGAACCAGAGCACCGCCACCACCGAGGAAAAGATCATGAAGATGGCGAAGAAGGTTAGGAAGGAGCGCGCGAAGACCGAGGTGCGCGCCGCCTCGAAGGCAGCCTCCACGGCGGCCGAGAAGCGTCCGGTGACCAGCTTCTCGTTGGTGAAGGCCTGCAGCGTGCGCACGGCGCCGATCTGCTCGCTGGCATAGGCGGTGGCTTCGGCCAGCGTATCCTGCGCCAGCCGCGACTTGCGCCGCACCGAACGGCCGAAGGCGACCAGCGGCAGCACGATCAGCGGAATGGCGGCGATGACGAGGCCGGAGAGTTTTGGGCTGGTGAACACCATCATCGCCACGGCGCCGAGGCCAAGGATGAGGTTGCGCAGCGCCACGGAAGCCGTGGCGCCGACCGCCGACTTTACTTGTGTCGTGTCGGCGGCAAGCCGCGACACGATCTCGCCCGACTGGGCGCGATCGAAAAAGGCCGGCGAAAGCGTGGTCACATGGGAAAAGACGTCGCGGCGGATGTCGGCGACGACGCGCTCGCCGAGCGTGATGACGAAATAGTAGCGACTGGCCGAGGCTGCCGCGAGCAGCGCCGCCATAAGAACCAGCGCCGCGAAATACTCGGCGATGAAGGTGGAGCCGGCCGCCTGGAAGCCGTGATCGATCATGCGCCGCACGGCCATCGGCAGCGCCAGCGTCGTCGCTGCCGCTACGATCAGCGAGATGATGGCGCCGATCGCCAGTTTCCTGTAGCGGGCGACATAGGGAAAAAGGCTTCTGAGCGGCCGGATCGAGCGCCTGCGCTCGTCTCCACTGACACCGATATCCGCCATGAGCGTTTCCTCTGGCCACTTGCCGGCCATCGCTTCAATATATGCGCTTGCCGCGGCCTTGTGATTCAATTCCGGCTGATGTATAGGCTCGCCGACCGTTTTAGAAGCCGTGGCTTTTCATTAGCTGCGGCTTCGAGTTTTGAAAGGGGGCGCATCGACGCAGGCCATAGGCCCGTCACCAGCGCCGGCAGCCAGGAAACACGACAATGAAGGCCGATATCCATCCCGACTACCACACCATAAAGGTCGTCATGACCGATGGCACCGAATACCTGACCCGTTCGACCTGGGGCAAGGAAGGTGACACGATGAACCTCGACATCGACCCGACCACGCATCCGGCTTGGACCGGCGGCCAGCAGACCCTGCTCGACCGCGGCGGCCGCCTGTCCAAGTTCAAGAAGCGCTTCGAAGGTTTCGGCCTCTAAGCTCATCTCCGCTTTGTCGCAGATCAAAAACCCGCCTTCGCGGCGGGTTTTTTGTTGCATTCGCCTGCCCTACCTTCCCCTTGTGGAGAGGTAGGACCGAAGGTCCGGGTGGGGGTCTGGCGCCCGCCCCCTCCCCGCTGTTTCACAGCGACTCTCCCCACGAGGGGGAGAGTGGGAAGATCCTATTCAGCCAACAGTTCCCTCAGCGCCATGCGCTTGTAGGCCGCAACCAGCCTGTCGCCTTCTTCCCGATCGACGGAGATCGCCAGCCGCATGGCGGTTTCGCCCATTTGCCAGACGAGGAAGGCGGTCGTCTCCAGCTCGACCGGATCGGCATTGGGCCTGAGCCGCTTCAGCACCGCCACCAAAAATTCGGCATTGGCGCGGCTGTCGGCGAGCTCGAGCTCGCGCAGCGCCTTGTCGGCCTGCGTGCCCGACCAGATGTCGCGCATCACCGGCTCGGCCAGGAACAGGCGGTAGTAAATGTCGACCAGTTTCGAAAACGCTTGGCTGAGCCCTTCGGCGTCGCCGACATCCTTCAGCGCCGCCGCGATGCAGGCCTGGCTTTCGGCGGTGTAGCGCTCGGCAAGCGCCCAGACGATCGCCCGCTTGTCCGGAAAGAACTGGTAGAGCGAGCCGATCGACACTCCCGCCCTTTCCGCCACCTCACCCATGCGCATGGCGTCGCTGCCCTGCTCGGCGATCAGCGCCGAGGCGGCGGCAAGCATGCGCTCGACCCGCTCGCGACTGCGCTGCTGGCTCGGCGACCGGCGCGGCGAAGCGATGGCACCCTGGTCGGTCTTCGCGGCGACTTTGTCATCCATGACTCACTCCGGACGGTTTTTCGAAACTGGCTTGACGCGCAAGATATGAGGGTTTATCACATTTTGCAAATGTGAGAATTACTCATGTTTTATCGCAACCCTCGACAAATCTGGAGCAACCGACATGATGAAATTTCTTCCCACCCTCACCTTCATTGCCGCGATCGGATCCGGCGTTGTTGGCGGCGTCTTCTTCGCATTCTCGAATTTCGTCATGGCGGCGCTTGCCCGGCTGCCAGTCCCAAGCGGCATCGCCGCGATGAATTCGATCAACGTCACGGTGATCACGCCGACCTTCATGACGGCACTGTTCGGCACCGGCTTCATCTGCCTGGTGTTGATTGCCGCCGTGTTCTTGGGCTGGAGCCAGTCCGGCTCGTACTGGCTGCTTGCCGGCGCCGTGATCTATCTCGTCGGCAACCCGATCGTGACCATGGTCTTCAACGTGCCGCTCAACGATGCGCTCGCTGCCGTCGATCCGGAAAACGCCAACGGCGCCGCCGTGTGGGCGAACCATCTGAGCCAATGGGTGATGTGGAACCATGTCCGCACGGTCACCGCGATCGTGGCGATGGCTTGCTTCATTTTGGCAATGCTTTGAACGTAGCCCCCAAATGCAAAAACCCCGCCTCAGGCGGGGTCAGACTGTTGACGAACCCCGTCGATTTTCGGCGGGGTTTTGTTTTGGGGGTTGATTGAGCTTGGCAAATCGGTGTCGGGATTAGATGTCAGGAGGCTGCCGAGGCAGATAGCGCCTCATGCGAGGGCTGGTTTGGGCTTCGGCCAGAGGCTGATAGCGATCTTTTTCATGTTCTGGGCGGCGGCTGCGA